>JBPCQB010000058.1:0-11001 GCA_050998555.1 Thermoleophilaceae bacterium | reverse complement strand
CCTCGTCGCGATAGGTGTAGACGACATCTCGCTGCTGGTTGCGCACGTCGTCGTACTCCAGCGTGTGCTTGCGCATCAAACAGTGCTGCTCCTCGCCCTTCTTCTGCGCCTTCTCGATCTGCTTGGAGAGCATCTTCGCCTCGATCGGCTCCTCGTTGCCCTCCTCGTCGGTGCTGCCCAGGCGGTCGAGGATCCGGTAGATGCGGTCGCCCGCGAACAGGCGCACCAGGTCGTCCTCGGCGGAGAGGTAGAAGCGCGACTCGCCGGGGTCGCCCTGGCGGCCCGAACGGCCGCGCAGCTGGTTGTCGATCCGGCGTGACTCGTGGCGCTCAGTGCCGAGGATGTAGAGGCCCCCGGCTTCCATCACCCGCTCGCGGTCGCGCTCGACCTGAGCCTCGATCGACGGCAGAAGCTCGTCCCACGCCTTGTCGTACTCCGGGGAGCCCGGCTCGTGCTTGGACTCGCGCAGCGCGACCTCGGTGAGGTGCTCGGGGTTGCCGCCGAGCTTGATGTCCACGCCGCGGCCGGCCATGTTGGTGGCGATGGTGCCCACGCCGGGGCGGCCGGCCTCGGCGATGGTCTCGCCCTCCACCTCGGCGTACTCGGGCTTGGCGTTGAGCACCGCGTGCTTGATCCCCTTCGCCTTCAGCTGATCCGACAGGAGCTCTGACACCTCTACGGAGATCGTGCCCACGAGCACCGGCTGCCCGGTCTCGTTGCGCGCCGCGATCTCGGCCGCCACGGCGTTCCATTTGCCGGGCTTGGTCTTGTAGATCTGATCGTTGTTGTCGGCGCGCGGCATGGGGCGGTTGGTGGGGATCTCGACCACCTGCAGCTTGTAGATCTTCATGAACTCGGTGGCCTCGGTGAGGGCCGTGCCGGTCATGCCCGAGAGCTTGTCGTAGCGGCGGAAGAAGTTCTGGTAGGTGATGGTGGCGACGGTCTGGTTCTCCTCCTGGATCGCCACCCCCTCCTTGGCCTCGATGGCCTGGTGGAGGCCCTCCGACCAGCGCCGTCCTTCGAGGATGCGCCCGGTGAACTCGTCGATGATCCGCACCTCGCCCTCGATCACCGCGTAGTCGACGTCGCGCTTGTACAGCGACTCGGCCTTCAGCGCCTGGACCAGGTGGTTGACCTGGTTGCCGTTCTCGGCCAGGTACAGGTTCTCGACCCCGAGGAAGCGCTCGGCCTTCTCGACGCCACGCTCGGTGGGGGCGACGGTCTTGTGCTTCTCGTCGGCCTCGTAGTCGTACTCGGCCATCCAGTCCCTGTCCTTCGCCTCGTCGCCCTCGGGCTTCTCGCCGCGCACGAGACGGGGGGCGAGCCGGGCGAACTTGTAGTACAGGTCGGCGGCCTGCTCGGCGGCGCCCGAGATGATCAGCGGGGTGCGCGCCTCGTCGATGAGGATGTTGTCCACCTCGTCGACGATCGCGAACGCCTGGCCGCGCTGGTACTTCTCCTCGACGGACGGGGCCAGGTTGTCGCGCAGGTAGTCGAAGCCGAACTCGGAATTGGTGCCGTAGGTGACGTCGGCGGCGTAGGCCGCGTGCTTGGCCTCGCCGCGCTCGCCGGCCTGGAGGATGCCGACCGATACGCCGAGCATCTCGTAGATCGGCTTCATCCACTCCGCGTCACGACGCGCGAGGTAGTCGTTGACCGTGACCAGGTGGACGCCCTTGCCGGGCAGCGAGTTGAGCACCACCGCGAGCGTCGCGGTGAGGGTCTTGCCCTCGCCCGTGCGCATCTCCGCGATCGAGCCGTCGTGGAGGACCATGCCGCCGACGAGCTGGACGTCGAAGTGACGCATCTCCAGCACGCGCTTCGAGGCCTCGCGGGTGAGCGCGAACGACTCGTGGAGGAGGTTCGCGGCCGGCTCGGGATCGTCGCCACGGGCGCGCTCGCGCAGCTTGTCGGCCCGCTCGCGGAGCTCTTCGTCGGTGTCGAGCTGGAGCTCGGCCTCCCAGTCGTTGATGCGCTGGACCTGCTTCTCGAACGTCCGGTACTTCTTCTGCTCGCCGAGGCGAAGGACGCGGTCGAGGATGGCCATGCGTCGAGGTTAGCGGCCGGTGGAGGGGGTCGGGAGGGTCGTGCGAGGGCGCGCGGGGGCGCTTTCGAGGGGCTCAGGAAACGCGGGCGTTCACCCCAGCCGACGCCAGCAGGCCGGGCCTCGGACGGTGAGCGGATCGGCGTAGCCCGCGTGCGCGAGCAGACGGCGCAGATCGGCGGCGATGGGGCCGCCAGACGCAGTCGCACTCGATCAGCCGGCCGGCGATCTCGACGTGGGCGTTGACCTTGGGCCGCGGCAGGGCGGCTCGGTCGACGAACGCCAGGAAGCGCTCTTCGAGCTCGCTGCGGGTGACGCCATCGCCGATGCGGCCCGAGGCGAGGACGGAGCGGAGGGTCCCGGTGCCCCGCCGCCGGGGATGGCAACGGAGGAGGCGCTCGAGCGAAGTCGCGTCCGCCAGCCGTCGCAACTCGGCCTCACGGAGGGCCCGCTCGAGCCGATGCCGCTCGAGAACGGCCGCTAGGTCAAGCAGCGTCCGGGAGGCGGTCGTCACTGGAATGCCGCGGCGCTCGGTGAGCTCGTCCTCTTGAAGGGCGGCGCGATGCACCTCGACATCAGGGCCGGCCCGACGCCGCACGCCCACCGTGACCTCACGGCGCCGTCTTGCGAAGGGACCGATTCCCCAGAGGTCAGCCGCCGAGCGGTGGCTCAGTACAGCGCTCGGGCCCGCTGCGAGAACGGCCGCCATCCATCGTCCCTCATTGGTGAGAACTCGGTTGACGAGCGCGTACACGCCGCGATGCACTCGGTGCAGTCGACCGCATCTGAGCCGGTGCTCGATCGCTCCCGGCCCGAGTCCCAGCGCGAGCAGCTGCTCGCGCGCCACGACGCCGTGCTGGCGCTCGGCCAGTCCCGCAAGCGCCCACTCGGATTCAAGACCGGCAACCTTCCCTTGTATCTCAGGGTCTAATGCGATCTCGCCGAGTCTGGCCGCCCGGTGCGCACCGCAGGGTTACAAGCGCTACAGAGGTGCGAAAAGCTCGCTCCGGAAACGTCTCCGGACCCCGATCGCCTGCCGGGCCACGCCATCGCCGGGTGTGCCGGCGGCGACGGGGCGGCAGCGGCTCTGGGCTACGCCGGCGGCGGCGGCGGGCTCGCGGCGGACGGCGGCTCGGGCCGCGCGACCGTCCGGCGCCCGCGGCGCTTGACGCGGTGGCGCTTGACCTGACGGGCGATCTCCTCGGCCACGAGGTTGACCGCGTGCTGCATGCCCTCCGAGGCGTCGCGGGCGCGGAGGGTCACGCCCTTGAGGAACAGCGTGGCCTCGGCCACCTGCGAGTCGCGGATCGAGGGGTTGCGCTCGGCGGAGAGCTCCACCTCCATCACCGCTAGCGGGGACACCTGGCGCGCGACCTTCTCGAAGCGGCGCTCGACGTGTCCTCTGAGCTCGTCCCCGACCGTGACGCCTCGACCCTTGACCTCGATGCGCATGGCGGCTCCTCTCCTTGCGGGTGTGAACGGATGTTATGCCCACGGTCACCCGGGCACAAGGGCGCGATTGCGCGTGAGGAGAGACACGGCCTCGGACGAAGTGCCCGCCTCGCATGGAGCGGCGGACTCGAGCCGCCCAGCCGTCATCGCCCGGGCGTCCGGGCGTAGGCGACGGCGCGTACCTCCAGCGCTCCCGCCCCGCGTAGCGCCGCGGCGCACGCGCCGAGAGTCGCCCCCGTGGTGACGACGTCGTCGACGAGCACGGCGAGCGAAGGCGGTCGTCCCCGGACACGGACGGCCTGGGCCACGGCCGCGGCGCGCTCGGAGCGGTCGCGGCCCATCTGCGTACCGGCGGTGCCGCGGCGCTCGAGGCAGTCGTCGACGTCGAGGCCGGTGCGGGTCGCGAGCGCCGAGGCCAGCAATGCGGCCTGGTTGAACCCTCGCCGCCGGCGCCGGGCGCTGTGCAGGGGCACGGGGACGAGGCGCGCGGGCGCACCGGAGCCCTCACCGAGCACCCACGGCGGCGCGCCCGCCGCAATGGGCCCGGCCATGACTTCGGCCACGCCCCGGGCGCCGCGGAACTTCAAGGCTCGGACCAGCGCCGCCGCCGGTCCCTCGTAGGCGAGCGGCGCCCACACCGGGAGTCCGCCATCGGCGGCGCCCGCGACGGAGATCCCGCCGTCCCCCTCGTCTCCGCGCGCGAGCCACCGCAGCGCACGTTGGCAGGCGGCGCACAGCGCACGATCCTCGCCCGCGTGGGCGCCACACGCGAAGCAGAGCGGCGGAGCGACGAGCGACAGCACGGCGGACAGGCTCACTCCCGCATGGTCTCCGCGTCGCTGCTACAGCGGTGAGACGGGAGCGACGATCTCGCGACAGCCGCGCACCGGTCCCCTAACTTGAGAATCGATGGCGTCGCCCCCGCCCGCACCGTGACCCTTCCTGTGGCGCCGTCGCCCTCGCTCGCACCGTGACCCATCCGATCCTCCACTGGAGCCTCTCCTCGGCTCTGCTGCCGCTCGCGGCCTACGCGGGCATCTACGCCTGGCGCTTCCGCACCGTCCGTCGTGAGACCGGCCCGCGGGGAGCCGGGGCGCGCCAGGCACTCGCGTTCGCCGCCGGGCTCCTGCTCATGGCGGTCGCCGTGGCCTCACCCCTCGACGGGCTCGGCGAGGACTACCTCTTCTCCGCGCACATGGTCCAGCATGTGATCCTCGGTGACATCGCCCCGCTGCTGGTGCTCCTCGCGCTCTCGCGGATCATCATGCGGCCGGCCACTCGCCGCCTCCATCGCCTCGAGCGCAGGCTCGGGCCGCTGGCACACCCCGTCGCCTTCCTGGCGGTCGGGCTCGGGCTCATCTACGTGTGGCACATCCCGGCGATGTACCAGGCGGCGCTCACGAACCCCGCCGTCCACGCCCTCGAGCACGCGACGTTCTTCACCGCCGGGCTCGCGATCTGGTGGCCGCTCATCCAACCGGTGCCGATGCGCCGGCGCCTCGTCGGGCTCGAGACCCTGGGCTACGTTGGCGCCGCCAAGGCCGGCCTCGCCTTCCTCGGCCTCTTCCTCACCTGGTCAAGCACGCTCGCCTACCCCTACTACGCGACCATGCCGCGCATCTGGGGACTGTCTCCGATCGCCGACCAGAACGCGGGCGGGGCGATCATGATGATCGAGCAGTCGACGGTGCTCGTGCTGGCCTTCGCGGTGCTGTTCACCCGGATGCTCGCGCAGTCCGAGGAGGACGAGCGTCGGCGCGAGCGGCTCGAGGACGCCGCCACCACGGCGTGACCCTCTCCCCCGGAGACGGCCCCCTCACGCCGGCCCGGCCGCCGCGCGGGCACCTGCGGCGGGCGGGTCCGTGGATCGCCGGCGTCCTCGTCGTCGCGCTCGTGATCCTCGGCACCGCGGTGGCCACGGCGCCGCCCGGCGCGGTGCTGCCGCGCGACCCGGCCGGCGGCGTCGATCTCCCCCTGGTGGCCGACGCGGCGGAGGCGCTCACCCCGCGCCAGGTGGCGGCCTTCGACCCGTTCCGCTTCGACCCCGAGCGGGAGGAGGAGTTCGTCGAGCGCGGCCGGGACGGATACGAGCACCCGCTGTACGTGAAGAGCCCCGGCGGGGTCGAGGCCGCGGCGGCCCGGACGGGGGGCTACCGCGGGCGGATCCAGTCGGCCGCCGCGGGCAACGGGGTGAACGCGAACACGCTCGAGGCCATCATCTTCCTCGAGAGCGGCGGACGACCGGAGGTGATCGCCGGAGACGACCCCGAGGGCGCCGTCGGCCTCGCCCAGATACTGCCGGG
Organism: Thermoleophilaceae bacterium; assembly: GCA_050998555.1. Lineage (GTDB taxonomy): Bacteria > Actinomycetota > Thermoleophilia > Solirubrobacterales > Thermoleophilaceae > JACCZP01. Next base: position 5,202 of record JBPCQB010000058.1, on the reverse strand, counting down.
CACGGCCACCGATCTGCTCGGCATGTCGGTCGACCTTCCGCGGTCGCAGCGACTGACGCGCCGCATCGACCGCGATCGCCGCCGCGTGGTGACCGCGCGCACCGCGCAGGGCCGCCGGGATGCCGCCATCCGCGTGCGCGAGCTCTCGCGCGAGCGCCGGCGCATCGACGACCGCTTCAACCCCACCCTGTCGATCGGAGGGGCCGCGCGGTACCTGGCCATCGCCAGGGAGCGCTTCGGCCGGGAGGACCTCGCCGCGGTCGCCTACCACATGGGCCAGGGGAACCTCGAGGACGTGGTGGAGGACTACGTGGCGCCCCGGCGGCCACGCCGGCTTCCCTCGCGGACCGTCTCGGCCTACGACCTCTCCTACGCGCGCCTGTTCTACGACTCGGAACCGCGGCGCAACCGCGCGGCCTTCGAGCGCCTGGCGTCCTTCGGCGACGACTCGCGCACCTACCTCTTCCGCGTCGAGGCCGCCAAGGAGATCCTGCGCCTCCAGCGCGGGGACCCGCGTGAGCTGCGTGCGGTCACCGGCCTGCATCTGGCCAAGGCGAGCGCCGAAGAGGTCCTGCGCCCGCCGTCGGAGACCGAGGTTTTCGACGACGCGGCGGCCCTGCGCGAGGCCTACGAGGGCGAGGAGCTCGTCCCGCTGCCGAGCGACCCCGGGCGCCTCGGCTTCCGCATCGATCGCCGCCTCGGCGAGCTCGCGGGCCGCATCGACACGCCCCGCGAGCTCTACCGCGGCCTGCGCCCGGAGGCAGTGGCCACGCTGCTCTTCGTGGCCAAGGAGACCCGCCGCCTGACCGGCGAGGACACCGCCCTCTTGCTCACGAGCGGGGTGCGCGACCGCCCCTATCAGCGGCTGCTGGTGGCCACGAACCCGCAGGCCACCGAGAACTACTCGCTGCACACCACGGGCTACGCCTTCGACGTCGCCCTCCCCCGGTCCGAGCGCCGCCGCGACGCCCTGGTCGCGGTCCTCGAGCGCCTGCGCTCCCTGCGGGTGCTCGACTACGTGTTCGAGCCCGCCGCCATCCACATGACCGTGGGGCCCGACGGCGAGGAGCTGCTGCCCCTCTACGAGGGCCTCGTCCCGCGGAGGTAGGGACCCCGACGAGCGGGCGCTAGGCCGACCGCGGCCGCAGGCTCTCCACGATCCCGGCGTGCCCGAGGGTCCCGCCGACCACGATGGCGCCCTCCTCGACGTGGGTACCGGGGAAGACGATGGCCTCGCGCAGGGAGGCGCCGGCGCCGACCCGCGCTCCGTCCCCGATCACCACGGGACCCATCAGGCGAGCACCGTCGCCGACCTGCGCCCCCGCGCCCACCCACACCGGGCCCGAGAGGGTCTCGAGCTCGCCCACCTCGGCGCCCTCGACCACGAACAGGCCGTCCTCGTGCTCCTCGCCCTGCCACTGGACCTTCAAACTGCCCTCGAGGGCGGCGAAGGTCCCCTGCCGCAGCTCCTCGAGCGAGCCCACGTCGTTCCAGTAGGCGTCGATCTCGTGGACATGGAAGGGCACGTCGTTGTCGAGGAGCACCGGGAAGACGTCCTTGGCCCAGTCCACCGGATCGTCGTGCGGGAAGTAGTCGAAGATCTCCGGCGAGAAGCAGTAGATGCCGCAGTTGGCTAGATCGGAGAGCGCCTCCTCCGGGTCGGGCTTCTCCTGGAAGCCCTGGATGCGCCCGTCCTCGTCGTGGATGACCACGCCGTACTCGCGCGTGTTGGCCACGCGCTTCACCGACAGGGTGCCGATGCCCCCGGCCTGGCGGTGGCGCTCTACCAGCGCGGCGACGTCGAGGTCGGTGAGCGCGTCGCCGGAGACCACGACCACGGGGTCGTCCCCGAAGAAGTCGGCCACGTTGCGGACCCCGCCGGCCGTGCCGAGCAGTTCCTCCTCGTAGCGCCACTCGAAGCGATCACCGAAGTAGCCGCGGATCTCGTCCGGGAACCAGTGCAGGTTGGCCACGAGGTCGTCGAAGCCCTGGGCGTCGAGCAGGTCGACGATGTGGGCCATCACCGGGCGGTCGAGGACCGGGACCATGGGCTTGGGGACCTCGAAGGTGATGGGCTGGAGCCGGGTGCCGAGCCCGGCGGCGAGGACCATGGCCTTCATGCGCGCGGGACGCTAGCGCGTGACGGTCCAGGTTGTTAGCCTCTCGAGCTTCGTCAGATGACCGGCCAAAGCACCGACATAGAAAATCTTGCCTCCTCAGAGGCGGGAGCGCGCGTGCCCTCGGCCGGATCCTGGCGAGCGGCCGCCTAGGGCAGCCGCCTTCCCGCAGAGGAGCACCTCGCCCCGGCGCTCGGAGCCGGGCCGTCGTCCCGTGCGGCGGCGGGGGTTCGACTCCCCCGGCCCGGCATGCCATGAGCGACAGAAGCATCACGACCAGTGGGACCAGCGCGCCGAGCGACGCTCGCTCGCTCCTGCGCGGGCAGAACGTGCGCGTCGAGGCGGACTCGTGGGACCTCGACGCGGACAGCGCGTCGGACCCGTGCGCGGACCTGTTCTTCGCCGGCGTCCGGTCCGGCGATCTTCGCTACCTCGAGCGGCGAGAGTTCTCGCGCGAGAGCGACCGCCTTCACCCGCTCGAGGCCCTGGGCGAGGTGGAGCTCTCGTGGCGCCTCGACCAGCGCCACCAGGCGGTGGTCCGGCCGGGCGCCGGGGTACTGGCCCTCCTCACGGTCGAGCGGGGGGAGGGCGTCGCGGTAGTGGCGGCGCGGACTGCGGACGCCGCCGAGGCCGGGGCGAGCGCCCTCGCAGGCCGGCTGCGGGAGGAGCCCGGCGACCCCGAGGACCTCGATGTCTCCTTCTGGACCGGCGGCGGCCGCCAGGCCTGGCGGGACCGCCGCCGGATCGAGGCGCCTGCGCTCGCCGAGGTCGCCGCCAACTACCCGGCGCCGGTGCGCGCCCGCTTCGAGGCCCTCGCGGGCATCGACGAGCCGGGAGGCGGCTCGCTCATCCTGTGGCACGGCCCCCCGGGCACCGGCAAGTCCCACGCCCTGCGGGCGCTCGGCCGCGAGTGGCGAACGTGGTGCTCCCTGCATTACGTCACCGATCCCGAGGTCTTCCTGGGCAGCGGGACCTCCTACCTGATGCACATCGTGCGCGAGCGCGAGGACGACGACGACGCCCGGCCGTGGCAGCTCATCGCGCTGGAGGACGCGGGCGAGCTCATGGCCGCCGACGCCCGGAGCGAGGCCGGGCAGGCCCTCTCGCGCCTGCTCAACCTCACCGACGGCCTGCTCGGCCAGGGTACGCAGACGCTCGTGCTCGTGACCACCAACGAGAGGATCGGGCGACTCCATCCCGCCGTGCGCCGGCCGGGACGCTGCCTGGCGGCGCTCGGGTTCGAGCGGTTCTCGGCCGAGGAGGGCAGCGCCTGGCTCGCCCGCCACGGCGCCGATCCCTCACTCGACCGTCCGGCCAGCCTGGCCGAGCTCTACGCGCGCCGCGACGGGCGCGAGCTCGAGGCCGAGAGCACGCGGCGCTTCGGCTTCGCGGCGGCGCTCGACGGCTGATCGCCCCCGCGGTCAGGTTCCCTGCCGCCAGGAGCGCAGGTACGCGCGCTGGAGCTCGGAGAGCGAATCGATCTCCACGCCGAGCGCCTCGAGCTTGAGCCGCGCGATCTCGGCGTCGATGGCCTCCGGCACGCCGTAGACCCGGTCCTCGAGCCGCTCGCCGTGGCGCACCAGGTACTCGACGCACAGCGCCTGGTTGGCGAACGAGAGGTCCATCACCGCGGCGGGGTGGCCGTCGGCGGCGGCCAGGTTCACCACCCGCCCCTGGGCGAGGAGGTTGATACGGCGCCCGTCGTGGGTGCGATGCTCCTGCACCGAGGGCCTGGCCTCGCGCGAGGACTCGCTCGCGGCCTCGAGGTCGGCCTTGCTGATCTCCACGTCGAAGTGCCCGGCGTTGGCGAGGATGGCCCCGTCCCTCATCGCCGCGAAGTGCTCGGCGCCGATCGCGTCGCGGCCGCCGGTGACCGTCACGAGCACGTCGCCGCGCGCCGCGGCCTCGACCCCGGGCATCACCTCGTAGCCGTCCATCACCGCTTCGAGGGCGCGCAGCGGGTCGACCTCGCAGACGATCACGTGCGCACCGGCGCCCTTGGCTCGCAGGGCCACGCCGCGACCGCACCACCCGTAGCCGAACACGACCACCCGGCTTCCGGCCAGCAGCACGCCGGTGGCGCGGACGATGCCGTCGAGGGTCGACTGCCCGGTGCCATAGCGGTTGTCCATGAGGTTCTTCGTGCTTGCCTCGTTGACCGCGACCACGGGGAACGCGAGGTGGCCCTCGTTCTGGAGGGCGCGGAGGCGGAGGACCCCGGTGGTGGTCTCCTCGGTGCCCCCGACGATCCCGTCGACCAGGTCGGCGCGCCGGTCGTGGATGACCGAGACCACGTCGGCTCCGTCGTCCATCGTGATCTGCGGACGGCGGTCGCAGACCGCGTCGATGTGCCCGTAGTAGGTCTCCGCGTCCTCGCCGCGGATCGCGAACACCCCGGCGCCGTAGCGCTCGACCAGGGCCGCCGCCGTCTCGTCCTGCGTCGAGAGCGGATTCGACGCGCAGAGCACCACCTCCGCCCCTCCGGCCATCAGGGTGCGAACGAGGCTCGCGGTCTCCGCGGTCACGTGCAGGCACGCCGCCACGCACACACCCTCGAGCGGGCGCTCGCGGTCGAAGCGCTCGCGGACCTGCGCGAGCACGGGCATCAGCGCGTCGGCCCACTCGATCCGGGCCTGCCCCGCATCGGCCAGCGCGACGTCGGCCACCTCGTAGCCGCGCGACGTCAGAGCCGACGGGCTCCCCTCGACCGCGGACGGGGCCGGCGCGCGCTGCCGCATCCGGCCCCTGCCTGCGTTCCGTCGGTCGGTGCTCTCGGTGCGGGCCGGCCGCTAGTAGCGGTACTGGTCTGGCTTGTACGGGCCCTCGACGTCCACGCCGATGTAGGCGGCCTGCTCGGCGGTGAGCTCGGTGAGGTGCGCGTCGAGCGCCGGGAGATGGAGCCGGGCCACCTTCTCGTCGAGGTGCTTGGGCAGCACGTACACCTTCTTCTCGTACTCATCGTTCTTGCCGAACAGCTCGATCTGCGCGATCACCTGGTTCGTGAACGAGTTGCTCATCACGAAGCTCGGGTGGCCGGTGGCGTTGCCGAGGTTGAGCAGCCGGCCCTCGGAGAGCACGAGCACGG
>JBPCQB010000104.1:0-3224 GCA_050998555.1 Thermoleophilaceae bacterium | reverse complement strand
TCGTGGCGTCGAACGGCTCCTACGACTGCGTCGTGATCGGCTCGGGGCCCGGCGGCTACGTGGCGGCCATCCGCGCCGCCCAGCTCGGGATGAAGACCGCCGTGGTGGAGCGCGACCGCATGGGCGGGCGCTGCCTGAACTACGCCTGCATCCCGGCCAAGAGCGTGCTGCGCGCCGCCGACGTCTACTCCACGGTGTCGGGCGCCGGGCGCTTCGGCATCCAGGTAGAGGGCGTATCGGTGGACTTCGACGGGGTCACCAAGCACCGCGACCGGGTGGTCAAGACCCTGACCGACGGCGTGGGCTTCCTCCTCAAGAAGAACAAGGTCGACGTGATCGAGGGCCAGGGCGCCGTGAACGACGACGGCAACGTGCGCATCGGCGGGGAGTTCGACGGCACCGAGATCGAGGCGGGCACGGTGGTGCTGGCCACGGGGTCGGCGGCGAGGCCCATCCTCGGCCTCTCCTTCGGAGGACGGGTGATGGGCACCGAGGCCACCTGGGCGCTCGACGAGCTGCCTGGTTCCCTCGCCGTGATCGGCGCCGGCGCGTCGGGCACCGAGGTGGCGTCGGCCTTCGGTCGCCTGGGCACGAACGTCGTGATGCTCGAGGCCCTGCCTCAGATCCTTCCCATCGAGGACGAGGAGATCGCCAAGGCGGCGGCCAAGGAGATCGCCAAGCAGAACGTCGAGATCATCACCGAGGCGAACGTGGAGTCGGCCGAGGTCGGCGAGAGCTCCGTAAAGCTGGTGTACGGAGGCGAGGAGCACGAGTTCGACTACCTCTGCATCGCCGCCGGCCGCACGCCCGATGTCGATGGCCTGGGTCTCGAGGAGGCCGAGATCGAGCTGGACGACGGTGGGTTGATCGCCGTGGACGACTACCTGCACACCACCAGGGACGGCGTCTACGCCATCGGTGACCTGGTCCGCGGTCCGGCGCTCGCGCACAAGGCCTCGGAGGAGGGCGTGCTGGCGGTGGAGGACGCGGCGGGCATGGAGGTCCGTCCGCTCGAGCGCGACTACATCCCCGCGGTGACGTTCTGCCACCCGCAGGTGGCGAGCTTCGGGATGACCGAGAAGCAGGCCCGCGACGCCGGCTACGACGTGGTGGTGGGCAAGGTCCCGATGAGCGCGGTGGGCGCCCCGACCGTCTTCGGAGAGCGTGGCGGGATGATCAAGATCGTCGGCGACAGGAAGTACGGCGAGATGCTCGGCGGCCACATCGTCGGCGTCGAGGCGGCCAACCTGATCGAGGAGCTGGTCATGGCCCACGAGCTGGAGGGCGGCTTCGCCGAGGTGGCGCGGACCGTGCACCCACACCCCGCCTTCTCCGAGGCCGTGCTCGAGGCCGCCCGCGCCGCCGACGGCTGGCTAATACACGGGTAGGACGGCGCGTGGCCGACCCGCTCGTCGTCGGGCCGGCGGCGGTCTACGCGGGGATCGGCGTGGTGGGCCTGGCGCGACCGGCGAGAGTGCCGGCGATCTTCGGGGGAACGGCGCACACGCCTGCCGCGCGCACGGAGGTCAGGACGGTCTACGGAGGGCTGCCGCTCGCCTTCGCCGGTGCGCTGGGCGCCGTCGCGAGCTCGGCCGGCGCGCGCCGGGACGGCGTGGTGGGCGCGGTGGCCGCGGCGAGTGCGGGCATGGCCGCCGGCCGGCTGGTCGGGGCGCTGGCGGAGCGCGAGCTGCGGCCGTGGCCGACCGGGGCGTTCCTGCTGCTCGAGGCGGCGCTGGCGGGGTCGCTCGCGGCGGCGCTGCGGAGATGAGGGCCCCGGAGCGCTCTCTGCCCGAGCGGCCGGTCTTCTACTACGACCTCGCCTCGCCGGAGTGTTGGCTTGCCGCGGAGCGGATCAACTCGGCGCTACCGGAGGTACCGGTGTGGCAGCCCGTGCACCTTCCCGCCGTGCTCGCGGCGAGCGGGCAGCAGGAGGCGTTCGAGGCCGATTCCTCCGAGCGACGCGCCGCCGTTGAGCGCGAGGCGGTCGAGCAGGGGCTGCTCCCCGTCCGCTGGCCCGACCCCTTCCCCGCCGATACTGCGCTGGTCACGCGAGCCGCGGTCTTCGCGCAGGCCTCCGGCCGCGCGGTCGCGTTCTCACTCGCCGCCTTCCGCCAAGCGTTCGCGGCCGGACGGGACCTCGGGGACCCGGACAACGTGATCATCGCCGCCGCCGCCTGCGAGCTCCATCCGCGAGCGGTGCTCAAGGGGATCGAGACGCGGTCGGTGGCCGCGCGACTCGAAGCCGCGTGCGCGGAGGCGGCCGCCGCCGGGGTGCGGTCGGTGCCCGCGGTGAGCGCGGCGGGGACGGTGTTCGAGGGAGCCGAGGTCGTGGAGCGCGCGGCTGCGGTCCTCGCCGGCTCGCCGGCGAGGCTCTGACCCCGGCGGGGTCCGCGAGCTCCGCGGCTACGCAACGGCCCGGTGGCCGACCCGTCGCGCGCTCGTAACGCTTGTAGCCCTCCTATCCGCCCGGGACAGGCGAGCTCGGCCTGGTCGCGGATGAGTTGCAGATCGAGCCCGTCATAGGGGCTCAGACAGCAATCCTTGATCTCGGGCGGCGAGGTCTGACCACGAACGGCTCACTCGACCGGGCGCCGTCCGGCCGCCGCGACAGGCTTGGCCGGTGCCTGTGCGTCGACGTCCGGTCGCCCTCGCCCGCATGGCCGTCACCATCGCGGCGGTCGCCGCGCTCGCCCTTGCCCTCTCCTTACGCGCCCGCCGCACGCCGACTAGCAACGGCGACGATGGGGTAGGTTCACCCCCGATGGCCACCGAGGAGAGGGAGGCCGAGGCGTCGGAGGACGACGACTCGCCCCGGCACGACCTGCCGGACGAGGAGACCTGCCGCGACTACCTCTCCTCGATGCTGCTCATCCGCCGCTTCGAGGAGCGTGCGGGCGAGATGTACGCCAAGGCCAAGCTCGGCGGCTTCCTGCACCTGGCCATCGGCGAGGAGGCCACCATCGTCGGCGCGGTGCGCGCGATGCGCGACTCCGACTACCTGATCTCCACCTACCGCGAGCACGGCCAGGCGCTCACGCGCGGCACCGAGCCGAAGGTGGTCATGGCGGAGCTGTTCGGCCGCGCCGACGGGTGCTCAGGCGGGCGCGGCGGCTCCATGCACCTCTTCGACTGCGGCCGGCGGTTCATGGGCGGGTACGGGATCGTCGGCGGCAGCCTCCCCCTCTCCGCCGGCCTCGGCCTGGCCGCCGACTACGCGGAGACCG
>JBPCQB010000029.1:0-7352 GCA_050998555.1 Thermoleophilaceae bacterium | reverse complement strand
CCCTCTATTGCTCCGAGGTGCTCGAGATGCTCGACCTCGAGCGCGCTCTCGACGAGGCCTTCGGGTGGCGGCGGATCGACCGCCGGCGGCTACTCGCCGCCCTCGCCCGCGCCCCGGGCCGGCACGGGGCGGCTCCTCTCAGGGCGCTACTCCGCCGCGACGGAGGCCCGACGCTCACCCGATCCGAGGCCGAGGAGCGCGTCCTGTCCCTCGTGAGGGCGGCAGGACTGCCCCGACCGGAGGTCAACCGGCGCGTCGAGGGTCACGAGGTGGACCTCTATTGGCGTCACGAGCGGCTCGTCGTTGAGATCGACGGCTGGAGGTACCACTCCTCGCACACGGCGTTCGAGCGGGACCGCCGCCGGGACGCCGACCTCGGCGCCGCCGGACTGCGCGTCATGCGGGTCACGTGGCGCCAGATCGTTGACGAGCGGGAAGCGCTGGTCGCGCACCTGGTCCGGGCGCTCATGACCGCCGCGACGCCCGGATGAGAGCCGTCCGCGCGCCGGTCGGCGACACTGGCGCGGTGCCCGACGCCGAGCTCACCGTCCGCCTCCAGCCGCGGGCGAAGCGCAACGCCATCGAGGGGGAGCGCGACGGCGTCCTGCGCGTCAGCGTGGCGGCCGCGCCCGTCGACGGCCAGGCCAACGCGGCGTTGTGCAAGCTGCTCGCGAAGCAGGCGGGAGTCGCGCGTGGAAGAGTCAGCGTCGTCCGCGGCGCACGCTCGCGTGAGAAGGTGGTCCGCGTCGAGGGCCTCGCCCCCGCGGAGCTGCAGGGCGCGCTGGGACTCCCGCGCCCGACCGATGACTTCACACCCACCCGCGGGTCTCCAGGCCCATCACCCACCGTCCACCGCGACACGCGCGGAGGGCATCCCCGAAGAGGAGCGACCACCATGCGGATGATCTTCGTGAACCTGCCGGTCAAGGACCTCGAGGCGTCGAAAGGGTTCTTCGGCGAGCTCGGCTTCAGCTTCAACCCCGACTTCTCCGACGACACGGCCGCGTGCATGGTCGTCGACGAGAACATCTACGTGATGCTCCTTACCGAACCGCGCTTTCGGGACTTCATCAACGACGACATCGCCGACGCCACGAAGACCACCGAGACGATCACCTGCCTCTCGGCCGATACCCGGGAGTACGTCGACCAGACGGTCGAGAAGGCCATCGCCGCGGGCGGGAGGCCGTGGAAGCCGGCCATGGAGGAGGGCCCGATGTACGGCGGCAGCTTCCAGGACCTCGACGGCCACGTCTGGGAGTTGCTGTACATGGAGCAGTAGGGAAGGCTCGATGAGCACCGCCCCCGCCCGAGAGCACGCCGTAGGCACCGAGGCGGTCACCTGCGCCATCGCAGGGTGCGGTCCGGCAGGGGCGCTGCTCGGCCTCCTTCTCGCGCGGGCGGGCATCGACGTGCTCGTGCTCGAGAAGCACGAGGACTTCTTCCGCGACTTCCGCGGCGACACGATCCATCCGTCGACGATCGAGATCATCGAGGAGCTCGGGCTGCTCGACGAGCTCTCCGCCCTGCCGCAGCAGAGGACGGGACGGCTCGAGGCCGTGACCGACACCGGGACCGCCACCCTGGCGGACTTCGGCGAGCTCGACCTGAGGCATCCCTACATCGCCTTCGTCCCCCAGTGGGACTTCCTCGACCTCCTGACCGACGAGGCCGGGCGCTACCCGACCTTCACGCTCCGCATGGGCGCGGAGGTGCTCGACGTGAGACGGGGCAGCGGAGGGCGGGTGACGGGGGTGAGCTACCGGGACAGGGAGGGCGGCACCCACGAGGTCGACGCGACGCTCACGGTCGCCACCGACGGACGGGGCTCCGACGTCCGGCGGTCGGTCGGCCTGGTGCCGGTGGGATACGGCGCGCCGATGGACATCCTCTGGTTCCGGCTCTCCCGTAGCCACGGCGACCGCGAGGGCACGTTCGGACGGATCACCGCCGGGCGCTTCGTGGCGATGATCGACCGCGGTGACTACTGGCAGGTGGCCTACGCGATCCCGAAGGGCGCCGACGCCGAGCTCCGAGCGCAGTCGATCGACACGCTGCGCGAGTCGGTCGCCGACCTCATGCCGTTCCTCGCCGACCGGACGCACGAGCTCCGAGGCTGGGACGACGTCAGGTCGCTCGAGGTGCAGGTGAACCGCCTGAGGCGCTGGCACGTCCCCGGCCTCCTGCTCATCGGCGACGCCGCCCACGCCATGTCGCCGATCGGCGGAGTGGGCATCAACCTCGCTATCCAGGACGCGGTTGCGGCGGCGAACCTGCTCGCGGAGCCGCTGCGCAGGGGCCGCGTGACCGAACGGGCGCTCGCGCGCGTGCGCCGGCGCCGGTGGCTTCCGACGGTCGTCACCCAGACCGTTCAGCGGGTCGTGCAGCGGCGGCTCCTCGGGCCGGTGCTCCAGGGAAAGCGCCCCGGAGCGGCGCTGGGGCCGCTCCGCCGGGTGGCCCGGCTCGGGTTCGTGCGCCGGCTGCCCGCCCGGTTGGTGGGGGTCGGCGTGCTACCCGAGCACGTCCGGACGCCGGTGCTGGCCGAGCGGGCACCCGATCAATCGGGCCGGCCGCCTGTCGGCGCGTGACGATGGTGGATGGTCGACGCCGGCGTGGGCGTGACGCGGGGCGTGGCACCATCCGCGCGTGCTGAAGGTCGAGGCAACAGAGCGCCGCGCCCGACTCGCCCGTCGTCACCGCGTGGCACCGGACCATCGCGCGGCCGACGTCGTCGACGCGACCCGATCCATGATCTGCCTGCACGGGACCGATCCGTCGACCATCTATCTCTCCGCCTGGGCCCGCGTCGAGGGCATGACGGTGAGCGATCTGGAGCGTGCCCTGTATGTCGAGCGCTCGCTGGTCAAGCACCTGGCCATGCGCCGCACGCTCTTCGTCTTCCCGCGGGAGACCGTCGGCGCCGCCCAGGCGGGAGCCAGCAGCCGGGTGGCCGGGGCCGAGCGGCGCCGGCTCGTCCGCGACGTCGAGGCGGCGGGGCTGCACGAGGACGGTGAGCGCTGGCTCTCCGGGGCCTCGGAGGGGGTGCTGGCGGCGCTGTCCGACGGGCGTGAGGCCACCTCCTCGGAGCTACGGGCCGACGTCCCCTCGCTCGCGGGCTCGATCCACCAGGGGGAGGGGAAGTCGTGGGGCGGACCGGTGGCGGTTGGGCCTCGGGTGCTGACCACGCTGTCCGCGGCGGGACGCATCGTGCGGGCCTCGAACGACGGCGGGTGGACCACCTCCCGACCGCGATGGGCCTCCACCGAGTCGTGGCTGGGTGAAGCGCCGGCTCCCCGCTCGCACGCCGAGGGCGTCGCGCTGATGGTCGAGCAGTGGCTGCGCGTGTTCGGGCCGGGCACGGCGGCCGACATCAAGTGGTGGCTCGGGTCGACGGTCACCGCCGTGCGCGGCGCGCTGGCCGAGCTCCGGGCGGTCGAGGTCGACCTCGACGGACAGGTCGGTTACCTGCTGCCCGACGACCTCGAGCCGACCGATCCGGTGGAGCCGTGGGCGGCGTTGCTCCCGTCGCTCGACCCGAGCTCGATGGGCTGGCTGGCGCGCGACTGGTACCTCGGCCCGCACAAGCCCCAGGTGTTCGACCGCAACGGCAACGCCGGACCCACCGCGTGGTGGGACGGGCGGATCGTGGGCGGCTGGCGCCAGAGCGACGCCGGCGAGGTCGTCGTCCAGATCCTCGAGGACGTCGGCGCGGAGGGAGTCAGCGCCCTCGAGCACGAGGCCGCGCGCCTGAGCCGGTGGTTGGGCGGCACGCGGGTGCTGCCGAGGTTCCCCTCGCCGCTGTCGAAGGCTTCCGTGGACGGGCGTGCGTAAGAGGTTCAGCCGCTCGGCGCGGACCCGAGGATCGCGGTCCGGGTGACGCCGCCGCGCCGCCAGGAGATCGTCGCTCCGCTCAGGGTCAGGGACGCCGGCTCGATGTCCGGGCCCGCATCGAGGCGCTGTCGTCCGCCGCGGTCGACCTTGTGCACCTCGTAGGTGATCACCGGGGCGTCGGGGCCCTGGGCGAAGCTGCGGCGCTCGACGATCCAGGCGAGGCCGCCGGTGTAGCGGAGCTCGAGGTCGCTCACGCGGTAGGACTCCGACGGTCCGGCGTCGGCGATGGCCTGCTCCCTGACGCGGACCCGGCCGCTGCGCAGGTCGAGGGCACGGACGTAGGCGAGCTGCTGCTCGCCCGCCGGCTCCTGGTATGCACCGGCGAAGCCGGCGAAGACGCCGGCGAGCCTCCTCGGCTCGACGCGGTCGCTGAACAGGCCGGGCTCGCCGACGTCGGCGAGGCGGAAGAAGCGGTTGGTGCGGTAGCGGCAGCCGTAGTAGCGGGTCACGCGATAGCGCGGGGCCACCGTCGCGGCCCGGGTGACCATCCGCGCGTTCCGGTCGCCGAGGACCGTACGCGCGCCGGAGAGCTGACAGACGTGACGGGCTTCGGCCGGCTCGGGGGGACGGGCGCTGAGCCCGGCGGCGAGCGCCACAGAGAACACGAGGAGCGCCGCAGCGAAGTGAGGCAGACTCCTCCGTGATGTCGATCGTCGGCGCATCGCCTCTCTTCGAACCCGGGCGGCTCGATCGAGTTGCGATAAGCGAAGCGGCATAGTTGACGACATGGCCACCTGGGAAGAAGTCCGTCGCATGGCGCTCGAGCTTCCCGAGACCAGCGAGCGGGTCGCGCGCGACCTGCGCCAGTGGCAGGTCAAGGACAAGCTGTTCGTATGGGAGCGCCCCCTTCGCCGAGCGGACATCCAAGCCCTGGGCGACGACGCGCCCGACGGGCCGATCCTCGGCGCGCGTGTGGAGCACCTCGGTGCAAAGGAAGCGCTGCTCGCCGACGACGAAGGCGTCTTCTTCACGACGCCGCACTTCGACGGGTATCCAGCGATCCTGGTGCGCCTCGACCGAATCGCCGGCGACGATCTCCCCGAGGTGATCATCGAAGCCTGGCTCGCCCGCGCCCCGAAGCGACTCGTCAAGGCCTACGTCGACATGTCGCTCGATCGGGAGAGCCGATGACACTCATCACTCGTCCAACAACCGGCCGGCGATCGATGGCGGGATGAATGCCCTTCTTGTCCGCTGGGCGAAGCTAGCGCAGACTGTGACCCATGAACCGAACCACTTACCTAGGCAACAAGCCCATCGGCCGCATCGGCTTCGGCGCCATGCAGCTCGCCGGTCCCGGCGTCATGGGGCCGCCGCGCGACCCCGACGGCGCCCGTGCCGTCCTGCGTCGCGCCGTCGAGCTCGGCGTCGACCACATCGACACCTCGCAGTTCTACGGCCCCGACACGGTCAACGACCTCATCCGCGACACGCTGCATCCCTACCCCGAGAACCTCAAGCTCGTCACCAAGGTCGGCGCCCGCCGCGACGACACCGGCGGCTGGCTCCCCGCGCTCTCCCCCAAGGAGCTGCGCGAGGGCGTGGAGGCCAACCTGCGCTCCCTGCGAGTCGAGCGCCTGGACGTCGTCAACCTGCGCCTCATGGACGACGAGGGCGGCCCCGACGTGCCGCTGCCCGAGCAGCTGGGTGAGCTGGAGGATCTCCAGCGGGAGGGCAAGCTCGACCTCATCGGAGTCTCCAACGTGACGCGCGACGACGTCGAGAGAGCGCTCGAGCTTGTCGACCTCGGTGAGGTGCAGAACGCCTACAGCATCCTCGATCGCGAGCACGACCCGATCGTCGATCTATGCCGCGAGCGGGAGATCGCCTTCGTGCCCTTCTTTCCGCTCGGTTCGGCGTTCACCGGCGGCCCGAAGATCCTGGCAAAGGACCCGGCGATCGCGCAGGTGGCGGAGAAGCACGGCGCGACGCCGTCGCAGGTCGCGCTGGCGTGGCTGCTGGCCCGCTACGACCGCATGCTGCTCATCCCCGGAACGACCTCGGTGGCGCACCTCGAGGAGAACCTCGCGGCGGCAGACGTCGAGCTCGACGAGGCCGACATCACGGCCCTCGCGGGGGTCCAGGAGGTCGGCAATCCTCTCGGGTAGGCGCCGACGTGCCTTCGCCGAGCACTTCTCCGCTCCTGACCGACGGGCGGCGCGGGGTCGCCGCCTTTCCCCGTCTCAGTGATCCTCGACGGTGAGGACGGTCACGCGCCGCTCTTCCTCGTGCATGGCGTAGAGCACGCGCCGCGATCCCTCGCGAGCCGACAACAGGCCCACCAGGCCCATCCCGAGCGCCCGGCCACGCTCCGCGGGGCTCGCCGCGATCGCACCCAGCAGCTCGCGAGCCGCGCCGGCCGAGGGCTCGTCGCGCTGCTCCAGCTCCTGCGCGGCCGGGCCGGTGAGCACCACCCGCCACCTCCCGCCCGGCGTCGCGGGAGAGCTGCCCGAGGGCTCCGCGAGCGCAACGACATCACCGCTCGCCACCGCCGCGCGCCCCGCCCGGACACGCATCACCATCCGGGGGTCGGACAGGATCTCCATCGACTCTTGCATGGCGTCGGCCTGGTCGGGGGTGGGCGCACCGCCGGGACCTGCCTCCTCGGCGGCACCCGGGGGGTCGCCCAATGCGGCGAAGCGGGCACGAACATCGGCGAAGGAGGGCGGATTCGCGATGATCGGAGCGTCGCAGAGCTCAGCCGCTGCGTCCAGGTGCTCCGCCGCGGGGGCGTCAGGCGCCCCGCGAGCCCCCTCCCGCGATCATTCAGCGCTTGACCTTCGAGGAAGCGCTCACCGGGTTGCTCGGGATGCTCGACAGGGCGGTCCGTGTCTCGGCTTTCATCACCGATCGCGGCGTCATGGTGTGCAGGTTCCGAGGTCGGCTCCGTCAGGGTCGCGATCTCACCGCCTCCGGGCAACGGCGTGAGTCGGGAGAGGAGGAGTTCTTCTACTTCTGGACGGCCGATGACGACGACGCCGGATTCTTCCTCGCCGAGCGTGACTTCGTGACGGCTGAGTGGAACGCGGACCGGACGGTCCTCGCGGTACAGCTCGGCCCGGTGACGCTCATGGTCGAACCCGACGAAGAAGCCTCTTAGGTCGTCCTCGCGCGCGCATGGCCAGCCACGCTCGCGTCGAGCCAGCCCCGATCCTCGAGCTCTCCGACGAGCCGGACGTAGGGCTCGTGGAAGCGCTGCACCCGATCCGCGCGGGGGGCGATGACCTCGCGCACCCGGACCATCTCGGCGGCCACCTCGGCGGTCGAGCGGCCCCCCGAGGCTGCGAGCACGGCCATGCCGAACGCCGACTCCGCGTTCTCGAGCAGCCGGACCGGGCGACCCAGCACGTCGGCCCGGAGCTGGCACCAGTACCGGCTGCGCGTTCCCCCGCCGGTCAGCCTGAGCTCGCCGTCGATCGGTGCCCCGAGCAGGCTCAGGTAGTCGAAGCAGAGGCGCTCGA
>JBPCQB010000023.1:0-15306 GCA_050998555.1 Thermoleophilaceae bacterium | reverse complement strand
CCGCGGAAGCGGTAGATGGCCTGGTCGTCGTCGCCCACCACCACCACGTTGCGGTGCTCGCCCGCCAGCAGGCGCAGCAGCGTTCCCTGGGCGAAGTTCACGTCCTGGTACTCGTCGACCACGATGTGGCGGAAGCGATCGCCGACTCGCCGGCGCACGTGCGGCCGTTCGCGCAGCAGGCGCACGGCACCGAGCACGAGGTCCCCGAAGTCGAGCGCCCCGGTGGCGTGGAGCAGGCGGTCGTGATCGGCGTACACGCCCGCGAGCTCGAGGTCGAGGTCGGCGCGTGAGCGCTCGGCGTCGTCCCGGGCCCGGTCGGCGAGCGAGCGCGCCCACGCCTCGTAGTCCGCGGCGCTCACCATCTCGTCCTTCAGCCGGTCGATGCGCGAGACGATCGAGCCGATCAGCGGCGCCGGGTTCCCGCGGATGGCGTGGTGGTGAAGCGTCAGGTCGTCGATGCGCTCGAGCAGCAGGGCCACGCGGTCGGCGGCGGTGACCGGTGCGAAGAGCGGATCGAGTCCCGCCTCGAAGGCCTCGTCGCGGAGCAGCCGCGCGCAGAAGGAGTGGAACGTGGCCACATGCAGCTCCTCGTAGGGCCGCTCGATCAGGGTCTCGAGCCGCGCGCGCATGTCATCCGCCGCCGCGGAGGAGAAGGTGAGCGACAGCACGCCGTCGGCGGGGGTGCCCTGCTCGACGAGCCAGGCCACGCGGCGGGTGAGGGTCAACGTCTTCCCGGTCCCCGCGCCGGCCACCACGAGCAGCGGACCGCCGGGATGGGTGACCGTGGCCCGCTGAGGCGTCGAGAGGCCGTCGAGCAGGCCGGGCATGGGGCCAGGATAGGTCCGCCCGAGGGGCCGCCGAGACGCAGATCGGCGCGCCGGCGCGGGTCGAAGAGCGCTCGGGGCGGGCATCATGAGGGGGTGGACGAGCTGCGACGCGTCGATCCCTGCGCCCCCGGGATCACCCGGCGCCGGGGTGGCCGAGGCTTCGAGTACCTCTACGAGGACGGCGAGCGCGTGACCGACCCCGAGGTGCTCGAGCGCATCGCCGAGCTCGTGATCCCGTCCGCCTGGCGAGAGGTATGGGTCTGCCCCTACCCGATGGGGCACATCCAGGCCATCGGCACCGACGCCGCAGGCCGAAGGCAGTACCGCTACCACGACAAGTGGCGCGAGCGGCGCGACCGCGAGAAGTTCGACTCCATGCTCGGCGTCGCCGGCGCGCTGCCGCGCCTGAGAGGGGCCGTGGCCGAGGACCTGGCCCGCAAGAGCCTCCCGCGCGACCGGGTGCTCGCGTGCGCGGTACGGCTGCTCGACCGGGGGTTCTTCCGCGTGGGTGGGGAGGACTACGCGGCCGAGAACGAGACCTACGGCCTCGCGACCATGCGCAAGGAGCACGTGACCGTGTCCGGCGACGGCACGATCACGTTCGACTACCCCGCGAAGAGCGGCAAGCGCCGCATCCAGCGGCTGATGGACGACGACGTGTGCTCGATCGTCAAGACCCTGCGCCGCCGCCGTGGGGGCGGGTCCGAGCTCCTGGCCTACAAGCGCGGCGGACG
This sequence comes from Thermoleophilaceae bacterium, assembly GCA_050998555.1. Classification (GTDB taxonomy): domain Bacteria; phylum Actinomycetota; class Thermoleophilia; order Solirubrobacterales; family Thermoleophilaceae; genus JACCZP01. Next base: position 13,745 of record JBPCQB010000023.1, on the reverse strand, counting down.
GTGGTACGACATCCGCTCCGACGACATCAACGAGTACCTGAAGCGCCGCTCCGGCGGGCCGTTCACGGCCAAGGACTTCCGGACGTGGAACGCCACGGTGCTCGCGGCCATCGCCCTCGCCGTCTCCGCGTCGGTGGCCGGCGGGACGGAGACCGCCCGCAATCGCGCGATCACCCGTGCGGTCAAGGAGGTGTCCTCCTACCTCGGCAACACCCCCGCCGTGGCCCGGGCGTCCTACATCGACCCCCGTCTGTGGGATCGCTTCGAGGAGGGCCTCACGATCGGCGGCGTCCTGGTCGAGATGGGCAGCGACGGCGACGTCTCCGAGGCGTCGCTCATGGGCGTGGAGCAGGCCGTGCTCGAGGAGCGCGAGGAGTCGCAGGCCGTGGAGCGGGTGGCGTAGGAAGGATGCTCGAGAGGAGCGCCTAAACGTGACGATCGGCACGATCTCGATGAACCTCTCCTAGAGTCGCCCGCCGTGCGCGTCGCCTACGTCTTCTCCACCTCGGGCCACACCGCGAGCTACAAGCTCGGCCGCATGATCCTGCCCCAGCTCGAGGACGGTAGCCACGGGGCCGAGGTGGCGGGGATGTTCTTCTTCGACGACAACACCTACGCGCTGCGCGCCGGGGACCCGCTGGGCGAGCGGCTGGCCCGCGTGGCCGCCGAGCACGGGATCCTGCTCATGCTCTGCGACCAGTGCGCCATCGAGCGCGGCCTGGCCGAGGGCGAGCCGCCGGCCGCCTCCCCGGTCGGGACGGTGGACGGCGTGAGGGTGGGCTGCTTCCCCGACCTCTACGCCGCGCTGGCGCAGAATCCGCCGGATCAGGTCATAACGCTCTGAGGCGGAGGGCGGGCAGCAGGCCCGCCGCCGGGGCACCCGTCCCCTACCGCGCCCGCTCCACCGCCCGGCGCAATTCGTCCTTGTTCATGCTCGAGCGACCGTCGATGTCGAGCCGCCGCGGCAACCCGGGGAGATCGTCGGCCGGGTGACGAAGTAGGGGGTGTGCGCAGGCCGGGGGGCTCCGCCGCCGGCAGCGACGTCGCGGGGCTCACGGATGGATGGGCGATCCAGGACTCGAACCTGGGACCTCTTCCTTATCAGAGAAGCGCTCTAACCGTCTGAGCTAATCGCCCGGAAGGGCGGCTGAGTCTAGCCGTGACTTCGTCCTTCCCGAGAGCCCGGGAAGGACGGCATCAGGCCACTCGACGCGCCAGCAGGCGCTCGGCGAGCTCGATGGCCTCGCGCGGGGAGTCGAAGTCGAGCTCGACCCGGCACCCGTCCTCTCCGCGGCGACGCACGCGCACGTCACGGCCGACGGCCGTCGTCAGGGCATCCTCCGCGGCGCCCATCGCCTCGACGAGATCGGGATGGACGACCACGGGCCGGCGTGGCGGCTCGGAGGCGCTCTGCTCCGCGGCGCGAGCCCGGCGCTCGGTCTCGCGCACCGACCACCCGGCCGCGGCGGCCCCCTGCGCCAGCCGGCGGCGGTCGTCGTGGTCGCGACGTGCCAGCAGCGCCCGGCCGTGACCCTCGGACAGCTCGCCGGACTCGATGAGCTCCAGCGCCTCGGCGGGCAGATCGAGAAGGCGGATGAGGTTCGAGACCGCCACCCGGCTGCGCCCCACCCGGCGGCCGAGCTCCTCCTTGGTCAGGCCGAGGTCCTCGACGAGCGTCGCGCACCCGCGGGCCTCGTCCACCGGGTTCAGGTCCTCTCGGGCCATGTTCTCCATCAGGGCGAGCTCGAGGCGGGCGGAGTCCTCGGTCTCGCGGAGGATCGCGGGCACGGTGGCGAGCTCGGCGATGCGCGCCGCGCGCAGGCGGCGCTCGCCGGCCACCAGCTCGTATGCCTCACCGCCGAGCGGTCGCACCACGACGGGCTGGAGGATGCCCCGGGCCCGGATCGACTCCGACAGGCCCAGGAGCGCCTGTTCGTCGAAGTCGCGCCGGGGCTGGCGCGGGTTGGGGCGGATGCTCTCGAGCGGGAGGTCGCGCAGGCTCTCGAGGGAGCGGGCGGCTGAGGGCAGGAGGGCGGCGAGCCCCCGTCCCATCCCGCGCTCAGGCCTAGCCACGCGCCGCCACCTCGCGTGCAAGACGCAGGTAGGCGACCGCACCCGCCGACGCGGGGTCGTGACGGGTGACCGGGACTCCGTAGGACGGCGCCTCGCCGAGGCGCACGTTGCGGGGGATCACCGTGTCGAACACGAGGTCGGGGAAGTGCTCGCGCACCTCGCGCTCCACGTCCTGGGACAGGCGCGTGCGGCCGTCGTGCATGGTCAGGAGCATCCCGGCCACGCTCAGTCCCGGGTTCATCTCGCGCCGGATCAGGCTCAAGGTGTCGAGCAGGCCGGCGAGCCCCTCGAGGGCGAAGTACTCCGCCTGGACGGGGACGATCACCTTGTCGGCGGCCACGAGCGCGTTGACGGTCAGCGGTCCGAGCGACGGCGGGCAGTCGAGCACGGTGAACAGGAAGCGCTCGCGGACGCCGGCGAGGGCGTCGCGCAGGCGCGTCTCGGAGCCCGGGAGCCGCGGCAGCTCCACGCCCGCCCCGGCGAGCTCCGGCGTGGACGGGATGAGCCGCAGGTTCGGGATCGCGGTCACGACCTCCGCCTCCTCGAGCGTGGCCGTGCCCGACACGCAGTCGTAGGCGTTGGGCTCGAGGTCCTTCGCGACCCCGAGCGAGACCGTGGCGTTGGCTTGCGGATCCAGGTCCACCAGCAGCGTCTCGCGTCCGGCCTCGGCCACGCACGCGGCGACGTTCACGGCGGTCGTGGTCTTGCCCACCCCGCCCTTCTGGTTGGCGATCGCGTAGACGGCGCCCATCTGAAGGTCGAAGCTAGAGCCGGAGGCGGTCGGAAGATCGGGGCGGTGGCCCCGGGCGATACCGCCCGTCAGCCACCGAGCGGCCGCTTCGACGCCACTCCCGGCCGGCGTGGAAAGCGCTCCGGAGTGGGAGCGACCTTGGTCACCACGTGCAGGTGGCGCGAGTGCGCCCCCGGGAAGGGCTCCACCGCGACCACCCGGTCCGGTCGCATCCCGAGCTCCGCCGCCGCGCGCGCGCCGGCCTCCTCCTCCTCGGCATCGCGCCGTCCCTTCCACGCGACGAGCACGCCTCCCGGTCGCAGCAGCGGCGCAGCGTACTCGCAGAGGACGGCCAGCGGCCCGACGGCGCGGGCGGTCACCGCGTCGTATACCTCGCGCCCCTCCGCCCCCGCCCACTCCTCGACGCGCGCCGGGATCGCTCGAGCACGTCCGGCCCCCGCCGCCGCCGAGAGCCGCTCGATGACCGCGCACTTGCGCGCTGCGGCTTCGATCAGGTCGACTCGCGCCGTCGGGAGCGCGAGCGCAAGCGCGAGGCCGGGAAAGCCGGCGCCCGACCCGATGTCGGCGATCGTCGGAGCGCGCCGGAGCTCTGGGATCTCGAGGCCGCTCAGGGAATCGGCCACGTGGACGTCGAGGGCCTCCTCCGGCGCCCGTACCGTGGTGGGGGGGTCCGGCTCAGCCGCGAGGGCGGCGAGCAGGCGCATCCAGGCGTCGACCTGCTCGCCGTTGGCCGCGCTCCCGTAGCGACCGAGCAGCCGGGCGAGCGTTTCACGTTTTACGCCCACGCTCGTCGGCGTGGAGCGCCGGGGACTCGCCGGCCGACTGCGCCGTCGGGCGGGCTCAGGCCCGGTGGCCGACCGGGGTGACGACGAGGCGCCGCTCCGGCTCGTCGCCCTCGGAGTGTGTATCGACCTCCGAGCTCTCCTTCAGGTACGTGTGGACGATCCGCCGCTCGGCCGCGCCCATGGCCTCGAGCTCGACCGGGCGCTCGGAGGAGAGGGCCTCGGCGACCGCGCGGTCGGCCGACCGGATGAGCGCGGCCTCGCGGCGGGCCCGATACCCCGCGGCGTCGACCACGACGGCCTTGCGGTCCCCGGCCCCCAGGAACGCCGCGCGTGAGGCCAGGTGCTGGACGGCGTCGATGGTCGATCCGTGCTTGCCGATCAGGAGGCTCGGGTCGCCGCCCGACACCGTCGCGGTGAGCGAGTCGTCGGTCTCGACGACCTCGACGGCGGCATCGGGATCGAGCTCGGCGGCCACGCCCTCCACGATCGCGCGGACTCGACCTGCCGGGTCTCGGGCCAGCTCAGGGCCCACCTCAGGATCCGTCCCGGCCGCGGCGTCGTTCGACTCGTCCATCAGGCCGGCCTCAGCGCCGCCGGCCCGAGCGCTTCTTCTTCTTGCGCGGGGAGGGGGGCGGGGCCTTGTGCGGGCCGCCGTTCGCACCGTTCGCCCCCGCTCCGACCTTGGCCCGGCTCCCTCGTGCGCCGTTCTCGGAGGGCGCCGCGGTGGCGCCGTCCCCGGCCGGGCGCCCGTTGGCGGCGGTCTTCCGACCCGGCGATCCGGCGGCCTTCTCCTCCGCGTCGGGCTCGGCCTTCGCCGGCATCGGCATGAACTTCTTGACCGCGAGCTGCTGGAGGACGGTCCACAGGTTCGTGGTGATCCAGTACACGACCAGCCCCGCCGGGAAGCGGATGATGATCGGCGCGAACACGAACGGGAGGGCGAGCATGATCCGCTTCTGCGTGCCCTCGGCGTTGACCATGGACACCAGGCTGGCGCCCAGCTGGGTCCCGATGTAGAGCGCGATCAAGACCACCAGCACGAGGCCGCCGGAGGGAGCGGTGAGGCTCGGGATGAAGAGGAAGGGCTCGTTCTCGCCCACCGCGGCGTGGAACGGGCCATCGTCGCGCAGCACCTCGAACAGCGTGATGAAGACCGGGATCTGGAGGAGCAGCGGCAGGCACGAGGACAGCGGGTTGAAGCTGTGCTCCTTGTAGTACTTCATCGTCTCTTGGTTGAGACGCTCGCGGTCCTCCTTGTAGCGCTCCTGGAGCTTCTTCAGCTCTGGAGCATGACGCTGCATGTCCTGCATCGCGCGTACCTGCTTGAAGGTCAGCGGGAGAATCACCATCCGCACCACCACGGTGAGCGCGATGATCGAGAGGCCCCAAGAGAGGCCGACGGCGTCGTGGAACCAGCGCAGGAACTCAAAGGCGCCGTTCACGACAGGCTTGGGCATGATCGCGAAGAGGGTCGTCATGGCAGCGTGCGGGTGGTGGCGCGGGGCGCGAAGAGGGTCTGGTCGTGCACGTGATCTACTCCGCCCCCACTCCACGGGTTGCAGCGCAGAACGCGCCAGCCGGCCAGCACCGAGCCGCGAAGTATGCCGAACGATCCAACGGCTCGAACCGCGTACTCCGAGCACGTCGGATGGTAACGACAGCGCGGTGGCAGCGCCGGAGAGACGAACCACTGGTAGAGGCGGATGGGCAGCACCGCAAGCCGCCGTGCACGCTTCACGCCGGCGCCTCCGGCGAGAGCAGCCCGGCCTCGGCCACCAGCTCGCGCAGGGCCGCCTCCAGGCCGGCCTCCCCCCCCTCGCGCACGAGCCCGCCGGCCTCCGGGCGCGCGACCAGCACGAAGTCGTGCTCGGGCGGAAGACCGGGGGCAAGACTCCAGAAGGCCTCGCGGAGCATGCGCTTGACGCGGTTGCGCTCGACGGCGTTGCCGACCCGGCGCCCCACCGACACCCCGAGGCGTGGGTCGCCCTCGGAGGAGCGCGGGAACGCGTAGACCACCAAGTGACGCGAGGCGTGCGAGCGCCCCTCCCGGTACACGCGCTCGAAGTCCGCCGAACGCGATATGCGGCGACGCCGGCCACGGGAGCCGGGTCGCGACACGCCCTCGCCGGGCGCGCCCATCTCTACGGGGTCAGGCGCTTGCGCCCCTTGGCCCGGCGGCGCTTGAGCATCGCGCGGCCCGCCCGGGCGCGCCTACGGTTCCGAAAGCCGTGGGCGCGGGCACGCTTGCGCTTCTTCGGCTGGTAGGTGCGCTTCACGAGACCGCCGAGTATAGGCAGGGGGGGCGGTCTCAGGCCGCCCGTCAACAGCTGCGAACAACCTGTCGACAGCACCGTGGCGGGCGCTGCGGAGCCCACGCTCACACCCACATCGAAGGCTTTTCTCGCGTTTTGCGCGCTCACCCGGCGAACGCCTCTCTCGCCCTCCGAGGCGGCGGTAGACTCGCCCGCTCCGAGGCCGAGGGTCCGCCGCGACGGTCCCCTTGCCTCCACCGCGAGAGTCCCGACTCACCTTCCCCGGAGGGGATGCCCACGCCTGTGCCCGACGAGCTCGAGAGCCTGTGGGAGCGCCTCCGGGCCGAGCTCCGCCACGAGGTGAGCGAGGTGACCTTCCACGCCTGGCTCGCGCCACTCGAGGTGGCCGCCGCCGAGGAGGGGCGCATCCACCTGAGAGCGCCCGGGCACCTGCGTGGCTGGGTGGACGAGCATCTCGGCGGCACTCTCCGCGCCGCGGCGGGACGGGTGGCCGGGCGACCGACGGACGTCGAGGTGGTCGACAGCTCGTGGCAGCCACCGGAGCGTGGTCGCACCGCCGCCGCGACCTCGCCGGAGGCGCTCAACCCCAAGTACACCTTCGAGCAGTTCGTCATCGGGGCGGGCAACCACATGGCGCACGCAGCTGCGCTCAAGGTCGCCGAGATGCCCTCCCAGGCCTACAACCCGCTGTTCATCCACGGAAGGCCGGGTGTGGGGAAGACCCACCTGCTCCAGGCCATCGGCAACTACGTGCAGTTCCACGGCCTCGGGCTGGCGGTGCGCTACGCGACGGTCGAGGCCTTCACGTCCGCGTTCCTCCAAGCCGTCCGCGACCGCTCCACCACGGGCTTCAAGGACTCCTTCCGGAGGACCGACGTGCTCCTCGTCGACGACGCCCAGTTCCTCGCCGGCAAGGAGCGGACCATGGAGGAGTTCTTCCACACCTTCGACGCCCTGTATGAGTCCGGCCGCCAGGTGGTCATCTCGAGCGACCGCCCCCCGTGGGAGCTGCCCGACGTCGAGGCCAGGCTGCGAGAGCGCTTCCAGGCGGGGCTGGTGGCCGAGCTCGAGCCCCCTGACCTCCCGGTCCGCATGGCCATCCTGCGCGCCCGCGCGCGTCACGACGCGGTCTCCCGCGTGGACGAGGAGACCCTCGAGACCATCGCCCGCCGTGTGACGTCGAGCGTGCGTGCCCTCGAGGGGGCGCTGATCCGCGTGGTCGCCTACGCATCGCTTCGGGGAGCCGCGCCCACCTCGGAGCTCGCTCACCACGTGCTCGAGCAGCTGTACCCCGAGCCCGCATCGGCTCGCCCCACCGTCGAGGAGGTCGTCTCCGAGGTCGGCGGCGCATTCGGGCTCGACCCGAGCGTCGTGGTGGCGCACGACCGTCGCGCGGCTCACGTATGGGCCCGCCAGGTGGCCATGTACCTCGCGCGCGAGCTCACTGGCGAGAGCCTTCCCGCCATCGGCGAGCGCATCGGCGGTCGCCGCCACTCCACGGTCCTCACCGCCCACCGGCGCGTCGCAGGCGTCCTCGAAGGGCGTGGCGACCACGCCCAGGTCGTCCTCTCGCTCCGGGAGAAGCTCGGCCGACCGTCGTGACGACCGTCGTCCTTGCGACAATCGACAGGCTGGCGACAGGGGACGAGTCCTCGCCGAGGGCTCTCGCATCGCCCTCAGGCCACGCTCCGTACACCATGAACACCCCCTACTACCTCTGACTGGTTCCCTTCCTCTATGAAGCTGTCAACCTCTCGCGAGACCTTTCTGGCCCGACTCGGCGTCGCCGTGCGCGGGGCGTCCACCCGTAGCGCGATCCAAGCCCTGTCCGGGGTGCTGATCCGAGCCGATACCGATGGCCTCGAGCTCCAGGCCACCGACATGGAGCTCGGGATCCGGGTGCGCGCGGAGGCGTCGGTCGAGCGCGAGGGCAGCGTCGTGCTGCCCGGCCGGCTCCTCCTCGACGTGGTTCGCTCCATGCCCGAGGATCAGCTCTCGCTCGAGCACCGCGCCGCCGAGCAGGACGTCGAGGTGGTGTCCGGACCGTCGCGCTTCCATCTGCGCACGCTCCCCGGCGAGGACTTCCCCCGGCTCCCGGAGCCCGGCGATACCGAGCCGGTGCGCATGCCCGCCGCCGCGTTCGTCGAGACCGTCGGCCGGGTGGCGCGCTCGGCGTCGCGAGACGAGACCCGTCCACACCTCACGGGTGTCCTCGTGTCGGCGTCCGGTCAGCACCTGCGGATGGTGGCCACCGACTCCTACCGGCTGAGCGTGAAGGAGAAGACCCTCGGCGAGGAGCTCACCGGAGAGATCGAGGCCAACGTCCCCGCTCGAACGCTTCAGGAGCTCGCGCGGGTGGCCGCGGCGAACGCGGCCGAGGAGATCGACATCATCGCGCTGCCGAACCAGGTGTTGTTCCGCCTCGGCGACGTCGTCCTCTCCTCGCGGTTGGTCGAGGGCCGCTTCCCGAACTACGAGCAGCTCCTCCCGGACTCCTTCGAGCACGAGCTGCGTCTGCGGAGCCACGAGCTGCTCGAGGTGGTCCGACGGATATCCCTGCTGGCTCAGAAGAACGCACCCCTACGCATGCGCTTTAGTGAAGGGGAGCTCGAGGTGTCGGCCCAGACTCCCGACATCGGCGAGGCGCGTGAGAGCCTGCCCGTCCCGTTCCAGGGCGAGGAGATCGAGATCGGGTTCAACCCGGAGTTTCTCCGTGACGGCCTCGAGAGCACCGAGGGGGACGAGCTCGTCCTCAAGCTCATCTCGCCACTCCGGCCGGGCCTGATCCAGTCCGGTGACGACGGTGGCTTCACCTATCTGGTGATGCCCATCCGGCTGAACGTGTGAGCGCCTCGCCGTATCGCGTGCGTTCGTCGACGCGCGGCCCAGGAGGTCGGCGGTGCGCGTGACCCGCCTCACCGCTCGTGACTTTCGCAACCACTCGCGCACGGAGCTCGGCCTCGGCCCGCGGCTCACCGTGCTCCATGGTCCCAACGGGGCCGGCAAGACCAACCTCCTCGAGGCTCTCTACTTCGGCTGCGTGGGCCGCTCGTGCCGCACGTCGAACGAGCGTGAGGTGGTGCGCGCCGGCGAGCGTCTGGCGCGCGTGACCGTCGAGGGGGAGGATGAGGACGGCCGTCACCTCATCGAGGTCGGCTTCTCGCCCGGTGAGCCCAAGCACGCCCGCGTGGACGGCGCGCGCATCGAGCGCCCGGCCGATGCCTCCGTGCGCCCGCTCGTATCGGTGTTCCTCCCCGACCGCCTCGAGCTCGTCAAGGGCCCTCCGTCACCCCGCCGGGCCCACGTCGACCGCTTGGTAGGCGCCCTGTGGCCGGCACGTGCCCAGGCCCGGGCCGCCTACTCGAGCACGCTCGGTCAGCGCAACGCGCTGATAGCGCGGATCCGCGCCGGGCGCTCGGCGCCCTCGCTTCTCGAGCCGTGGGACTCCGAGCTCGCGCGCCACGGCGTCGAGCTGATGGCTCACAGGCGTGAGGCGTGCGCCCTCCTCGAGGAGCCCTTCCGTGCCCGGGCGGCGGATCTGGGGCTCCATGGCGACGTGGAGCTGCGCTACCGCCCGCGCTCCCGCTCGGAGACGGTCGATGAGCTGATCGACGAGCTGCGTGGCCGCCGGGACTCCGACCTCGAACGGGGGTTCACCACGCACGGCCCTCATCGCGACGACCTGGAGCTCCGCCACGACGGCCGTGCGCTCCGCGCCTACGGGTCACAGGGCCAGCAGCGCGTGGCCCTGTTGGCGCTGCTGTTCGCGGAGCGCGACGTGCTGACCGAGCACGGACGCACTCTTCTCATGCTCCTCGACGACGTGATGTCCGAGCTCGACCGTGATCGCCGTGATCGCCTGTCGGAGCTCGTGTTGGCCGGCGGCCAGACGCTCATGACCGCCACGGAGGCCGAGCACGTGCCGGCCGCCACGGGCTCTGACGTGACGCTCGCCCGGGTCGAGGCGGGGAGGGTGTGGGCGGAGGACCCGGCGACGGGCGGCCTCCCCGGCTCGATCGCGCCGAGCGCAGCGTGAGGCGGCTCGCCCCGAGGTCCCTCGACGGCGCGCTCGGGCGGGTGGCCCGGGACCTTGCCCCGGCCACGACGCTCGCACGGGTGCAGGGCGGGTGGCGACACGCCGTCGGACCGGTGGTGGCCGCGGAGGCGGAGCCGGTGTCCGAGCGCGACGGCGTGGTCACCGTGTCGTGCTCGTCGGCGTCCTGGGCGCAGGAGCTGTCCCTCCTCGAGGCCGATCTCCGTGCCCGGCTGAACACCGAGGTGAGTGCGCCCGGCGCAGCGAGCGCGATACGGGAGCTGCGTTTCGGTGCGGCACGTCCGCGGGCACGCCGAGGCGTTCGTGCCCGGTGATGCGCCCGGCGGCTGATTTGTGCCAATTTGCGGGCACTTTTGTAACAGAAGAGGCCTGTTTCGAGGCCCCCAGCCTGCTATATTCGTCACGTAGTTTCCGGTACCCCGGCTCGCCCTCAGCGCACACGGCGGGTCCGGGGTTTCTCATGTGAGCGCAGAGGAAGTACGCGTGGCAGACAGCGCCTCCAGCAGCAACGGGTCCCCGAGCTACGGGGCCCAGCAGATCCAGGTTCTCCGTGGCCTCGAAGCGGTTCGCAAGCGGCCCGGCATGTACATCGACTCAACGGGCCCTCGCGGGCTCCATCACCTGATCTACGAGGTGGTCGACAACTCGGTCGACGAGGCGCTGGCCGGGGAGGCCGATCACGTGTCGATCGTCGTGCACCCGGACAACTCGGTCACCGTGACCGACAACGGGCGCGGCATCCCGGTCGACTTCCACGAGCGCGAGGGCCGGCCGGCCGCCGAGGTCGTCCTCACCACCCTGCACGCGGGCGGCAAGTTCGGCGAGGGCGGTGGCTACAAGGTCTCCGGTGGCCTGCACGGCGTGGGCGTGTCGGTGGTGAACGCGCTGTCGGAGCTGCTCGCCCTGACCATCTGGCGCGACGGCCACGAGTGGACCCAGACCTACGAGCGGGGTGCTCCCCAGACCGAGCTCACACGCGGCGAGGCCAGCGACCGCCGCGGCACCCGGGTCATGTTCCGACCGGACCCGGACATCTTCGAGATCGTGGACTACGACCGCACCGTCCTCCTCCAGCGCTTCCGCGAGATGGCGTTCCTGACCAAGGGCCTGCGCATCGAGTTCAGCGACGAGCGCGGCACCGAGCGCATGTCGGAGACCTTCCAGTACGACGGCGGGATCCGCGACTTCGTGGCCTTCCTGCACTCGCAGGGCACGCGCGAGCCGATCCACAACAAGATCGCCTACCTCGAGGACTCGAGCGAGGTCGGCGACGTGGAGGTCGCGCTCCAGTGGAACTCCTCGTACCAGGACTCGCTCCTGTCCTTCGCGAACAACATCAACACCCACGAGGGCGGAGCGCACCTCTCCGGCTTCCGCTCCGCGCTCACCCGTACGCTGAACGCGTACGCGCGCCAGAAGGGCGAGCTCAAGGAGAAGGACGACAACCTCCAGGGCGAGGACGTACGCGAGGGGCTCACCGCGATCGTCTCCGTGAAGGTCGCGGAGCCCCAGTTCGAGGGACAGACGAAGACGAAGCTGGGTAACCCGCCGGTCGAGGGCTTCGTGCAGCAGGCGGTGAACCGTGGGCTGGCCGAGTTCCTCGAGGAGAACCCCACCGACGCGAAGAGGATCGTGCAGAAGGCCGTCTCGGCCTCGCGGGCTCGTGAGGCCGCCCGGAAGGCCCGCGACCTCACGCGCCGCAAGTCCGCGCTCGAGAACACGATGCTTCCCGGGAAGCTGGCCGACTGCTCGGTCCGCGACCCGGGGCTGGCCGAGCTGTTCATCGTGGAGGGCGACTCGGCCGGCGGCTCGGCCAAGCAGGGCCGCGACCGCAACACCCAGGCCGTCCTGCCGCTGCGCGGGAAGATCATCAACGTCGAGAAGAACCGGATCGACAAGGTGCTCTCCAACCAGGAGATCCAGGCGCTGATCACCGCCATCGGCACCGGCATCCGCGAGGAGTTCGACATCGAGAAGGCCCGGTACCACAAGGTCATCGTCATGTGCGACGCCGACGTGGACGGCGCCCACATCCGCACGCTGGTCCTCACCTTCCTGTTCCGCCACATGCCGGACCTCATCGAGGCCGGCTACGTCTACCTGGCCAAGGCGCCGCTCTACAAGGTGCGCGCCGGCGGGCGGGACATCTACATCGAGAAGGAAGGCGACCTCGAGGAGTTCCTTCTGCGGGACAAGCTCGAGCGCATCGAGGTCACCGACCAGGGCGGCAACCCGTTCAAGCTGACCCACGCCCGGTGGCAGCGCTTCGGCCGGCTGCTCAAGCAATACGAGGGGTGGACCCTCGCGCTCCAGGCCGATCACGGTCACGACGCGGTCGCGTTCCTCGAGGAGTCGCAGGTCCTGGACGAGGAGGTGACCGACCCCGACGGGGCCGTCGCCCTGTTCGAGGCCGAGGATCCAGAGGGCCAGCCTCACACCACCGAGCTCGTGAGCCGCAACGACGAGGAGCTCATGGTCCGTGTCGTCGAGCGCAGGACCGGCCACGCCAATACGTTCCGGCTCGGCACGGCGCTGTTCCTCTCCGAGGCCTATCGGAACCTGGTGCGGGTGCACGGCGAGCTCACCCGCCACGCCGGCACGCCGCCGTTCGACGTCAGGCTCGGCGAGCGCGAGGCCCGCGCCCTCTCTTTCCGGGACCTCCACCACACCGTCATCGAGCTGGCCAAGCAGGGCACGTCGAAGCCCACGCGCTTCAAGGGGCTCGGCGAGATGAACGCCGACCAGCTCTACACGACCACGATGGACGCATCGAGGCGCACGCTCCAGCAGGTCGGGGTCGACGATGCCGCGGCCGCCGACCTCGTGTTCTCGATGCTCATGGGCGACCGGGTCGAGCCCCGCCGCGAGTTCATCGAGGCTCACGCCCGCGAGGTAGTCAACTTGGACGTGTAGGGAAGTGACCGACTCCATCGACATGTTGAGCGGCGGCTCGGTCGAGCCGCGGGGGCTCGAGGAGGAGATGCGCTCCTCCTACCTCGACTACGCGATGAGCGTGATCGTCGGGCGGGCGCTGCCCGACGTGCGGGACGGGCTGAAGCCCGTACACCGCCGGGTGCTCTACGGGATGCAGGAGGCCGGGCTCCAGCCCAACCGCCCGTACTCGAAGAGCGCGAGCACGGTGGGCACGGTCATGGCGCGCTACCACCCACACGGGGACAGCGCGATCTACGACACGCTCGTGCGGATGGCGCAGCCCTTCGCGATGCGCTACCCGCTGGTCGACGGCCAGGGAAACTTCGGGTCGGTCGACAACGACCCCGCCGCGGCCATGCGGTACACGGAGGCGCGCCTCGCGCGCATCGCCACCGAGCTGTTGCGCGACATCGACTCCGACACGGTCGACTTCGCGCCGAATTACGACGACTCGCGCCAGGAGCCGCTCATCCTGCCGTCGCGCTTCCCGAACCTGCTGGTCAACGGCTCCGCCGGGATCGCGGTGGGCATGGCCACCAACATCCCGCCGCACAACCTGCGCGAGTCGATCGACGCGGTGATCGCCTACATCGACAACCCGAGGATCGACGTCGCGGGCCTCATGCAGCACATCAAGGGCCCGGACTTCCCGACCGGCGGCATCATCGTCGGCCGCCAGGGGATCAAGGACGCCTACGAGACCGGCCGCGGCCGCGTCATCGTGCGGGCGAAGGCGCACATCGAGCCGCTGCGCCAGGGCAAGGAGGCCGTGGTCATCACCGAGATGCCCTACCAGGTGTCGAAGGGCGACGGGCGCAACGACGGCTCGGGGCTGATCCGCAAGATCGCCGAGGTGGCGCAGGAGAAGCGCGTCG
>JBPCQB010000155.1:0-16649 GCA_050998555.1 Thermoleophilaceae bacterium | reverse complement strand
GCGCCCGTCCACGCGGAGCGGGCGGAGGCGCTCGGCCACCTCGGCCCGCGCCGCGACCTCGGCGCGCTCGGTCTCGATGGTAATCCACCCGCCGTCCTCGATCCCGCGAGCCTTGGCGATGATCGGGTCGATCTCGGCGAACATCTCGGGCTGTAGCTCGGCGAGCCATGGGAGGTTGCGGCTCATCGAGCCCGCGGTGTGGTGCTCGGTGAGCCGGAAGGTGGTGGCCACCAGCGGATAGCGCGGGTCGCCCGAGACGTTGTACGGGTTCTCGGGCCGCGACCACGCAAGCGCGGCCGGATTGGCGCCGAGCTCGGGGTAGAGCGCGTTGCGCACCGGCGACTCGAAGGGCTCGTAGTGGGTGGGCATGGGCCCGTCGGCGAGCCCCGACGGCGCGAAGATCCAGCCGCGGCCGTCGGCCATCATGACGAACGGATCGGAGCCGGCGATGGCGTCCATGCCGAGCGCGTCGTCGTCGGGCTCGTAGTCGGGCCGCTTGTCCGGCGGGAAGTCGGGCACGTCGTAGCCCGTCCAGCGCCCCTCCTCCTCGTCCCACCACACGAAGCGCTTGCGCTCTGACCACGGGCTCCCGTCGGGCCGCGCCGAGGCGCGGTTGTAGAGGGTGCGCCGGTTGGCCGGCCAGGCCCATCCCCACTCCGGGGAGACCCAGCCGCCGGGCGCCTCGAGGTCGCCGGGCTCGCGGCGACGGGTCTGGTTCACGGCGTCGGCGAAGGAGCCGGTGTAGATCCAGCAGCCGGCGGCGGTCGAGCCGTCGGCCTTCATCTCGTTGAAGGTCGAGAGCAGCTCGCCGGTCGAGAGGTCGTAGCCGTTGACCTCGCGCAGGACGGCCTCGGCGTCGGGCTCGGCCACCTCCCCGTGCTCGGGGTAGTCCCAGGTCACGTGCTGGATGGGCCAGTCCTTGGGGTCCTCGGACTCGGCGTAGTGCGCCTTGATGCGCTTCGCGAGGTGGTGCATGAACCACAGCTCCGAGCGTGCGTCGGCCGGCGGCTCGAGCGCCTTGTCGTGCCACTGGAGCAGTCGCTGGGTGTTGGTGAAGGTGCCCTCCTTCTCCACGTGTGCGGCGGCGGGCATGAGGAAGACCTCGGTGTCGACGTCCTCGGTGCGCAGCTCGCCGGAGCGGATCTCCGGCGAGTCCTTCCAGAAGCTTGCGGTCTCGAGGTCGTTGAGGTCGCGCACCACGAGCCACTTCATCCGCGCCAGCGCCCGGCGCTGGAGACCGGAGTGTTGCGAGCCCACCGCCGGGTTCTGTCCCATCACGAAGAACCCGTCGAGCCCACCGTCGAGGGCTCGGAGCATGGTCGGGAAGTGCGAGTGGTTGCCGGAGAGCTTCGGCAGGCTCGCGAAGCCGTAGTCGTTCTCCTCGGTGGCGGCGTCGCCGAACCAGGACTTCAGCAGCGAGACGATGTACTTGTCGAAGTTCGACCACCAGCCGCGGTCTGCACCGCTCGACTCCGTGAAGTCGGAGAGCGACTGCTCCTCGGGCTGTGCCTTGGGCATCGGGAGGTAGCCGGGCAGCAGGTCGTACAGGGTCGGGATGTCGGTGGAGCCCTGGATCGAGGCGTGCCCGCGCAGGGCCAGGATGCCACCCCCGGGACGGCCGATGTTGCCGAGCAGCAGCTGGAGGACCGCCGCGGCGCGGATCATCTGGGCGCCGGCGGTGTGCTGGGTCCACCCCACCGCGTAGCAGAAGGCGCTGGTGCGCTCGGGGCCCGAGTTCTCGGTGAGCGCCCGGGCGACCTCGAGGAAGTCCTCCTCCGAGATCCCGCACACCCGTTGCACCATCTCGGGCGTGTAGCGGGCGTAGTGGCGCATGAGCAGCCGGAAGACCGTGCGCGGGTGCTCGAGCGACTCGTCGCGCTCGACCGCTCCCGCGTGCATGCCGCTCCCGCCCTCCTCGGCGAGGGCCTGTCCGCTCGGCTCGTGCTCGCGCTTGCCGGCCGGCGCGGGCATCTGGCCCCCCTCGTAGCCCCAGCTCGCGGGGTCGTAGGAGCCGGACTCCGGGTCGTAGCCCGAGAAGAAGCCCTCGAGGTCCTCGGGCCCCCGGAAGTCCTCGTTGATGATCGTCGAGGCGTTGGTGTAGTTGACGACGTACTCCTTGAAGTAGGAGTCCGTGTCCAGCACATAGCGGATGAGCCCGCCGATGAACGCGATGTCCGTGCCCGCGCGGATGGGCACGTGGAGGTCGGCCATCGCGCTCGTGCGCGAGAAGCGCGGGTCGACGTGGATGATCTTCGCGCCGCGCTCCTTGGCCTTCATCACCCAGCGGAAGCCGACGGGGTGGGCCTCCGCCATCGAGCTGCCCTCGATGAGGATGCAGTCGGCGTGCTGGAGGTCCTGCTGGAAGGTGGTGGCCCCTCCCCTACCGAGCGTGGCCCCCAGACCGGGGACCGTCGAGGAGTGTCATATGCGGGCCTGGTTCTCGATCTGCACCGCGCCCATCGCGGTGAAGAGCTTCTTGATCAGGTAGTTCTCCTCGTTGTCGAGCGTGGCCCCGCCCAGGTGGGCGAAGCCCATCGTGCGGTCGACCCTGCGGCCCTGCTCGTCGAGGTGCTGCCAGTGGTCCTCGCGGGCCCGGATCACGCGCTCGGCGATCATGTCCATCGCCGTGTCGAGGTCGAGGTCCTCCCACTCCGTCCCCCCCGGGCGGCGGTAGCGGACCTTGGTGAGCCGGCCCGGCTGCTGGACGAGCTGGCGCGTGGCCGAGCCCTTGGGGCAGAGCGTGCCCTGGGAGATGGGCGAGCGGGGGTTGCCCTCCACGTCGATGAGCTCGCCGCCGCGCGTGTAGACCACCTGGCCGCAGCCCACCGCGCAGTAGGGGCAGACCGACTCGGTGGCCTTGAGGCCCGCCACGCGGGCGCCCGCCCGGCGCGTCTCCTTGGACACGGCGTACGGACCCGTGCCCCAGCGCGCCACCCGGCCGAGCACCGGGAGCTGCCTCAGGCGATCGAAGGAAGTGCGGCTCACTCTCTCCTCTGGCTGGACCGATCCGCGCGTTCGGGCGCGTGATCTCGATCGCGGACAGGCTACCGCGGGTAGGACGCGCTTTCGCGCCCGGCTTGGGCCACGTCGATCGCTCGTGGGTCGGCGATCAGACGGTGCCGTAGCGGAAGGTGATCCTGGCCGATCCCTTCGAGCAGAGGTAGTTCGTGTCTCCGTCGCCTGCCTCGCTCGGCCGGCAGGCGAAGCCGCCGGAACGGTACGGCGCCCGCTCGCGCCCCTCGGCGGCGGCCGCGACCCCCTTCGCGTCCGCACATTCGGCGCCCGTCGCGCGGATCTCGAGGGCCTCGTGGCCGGTCACCATGACGGCGCCGCAATCATCGCCGGTCGAAGCGCCGCCGCGTTCGCTCGGGGTGGTCGGTCGGGGCGGATCGCCGCCGCCGCAGCCGCCCAGCACGAGCGCGCAGCAGACGGGCAGGAGCAGGCCCGTGGCTCCTCTCGAGAACATGACTCGATCTTCGCTCACGACGCCCCCCCGAACCTTACGGAAGGCAGACGGTGCGGGTCAACACCTCAGCATCCGAGCGTAACGTCGAGGGGCCGCCCGCCGCGGCGGCGGTGGTCGAAGTGCCACCACTCGCGGCGGTAGTTGGCAAAGCCCTCGGCGGCCATGGCGCGGACGAGCGTCGTCCGGTTCCGCAGCGCCCGGCCGCGCGCGTTCCGCGTGTGCGAGCGGGTGCTGAAGGAGGCGTACGGCGTGCCCATGTCGAGCGGCCGACCGCTCGGCAGCGAGACGAGGCCGAGGTCGACGGTGGCGCCCTCGTTGTGGCGGCTGCGGCGGGCGATGTAGCCCTCGCGCAGGAGGTGCGAGTTGCCGGTGCGCTCCGCCCAGCGGACCATGGCCCGGGTGGCGCGCACCGGTCGGTAGGCGTCGTGGACCACGAGGCCGAGCCCGCGCGCGCTCAGCCGCCGCTGCACGGCGGCGAGGTCCCGTGCGGCGAACGGACGCAGGACGGCGAGAGGCTCGCAGTAGCCGGATAGCCGACGCCCCGTGAAGTTGCGACGGGTCGCGTAGCGCACGTCGAGGCGGATCGAGGGTTCCGCGGTCCGGACCGAGACGAGACCGGCGCGACGGAGGTCGGCAGGGGTGTCGTCGCCCGCGCCGGGCGGCTCCGGCGCCTGCGCGCCGGCCGAGGCGCTGAGCGCGGTGAACGCGACGGCGGTCAGCAGTATCACGAGCGAGCGCTTCATCGCGGCCTCCAGCCTAAGCGTGTCACCTAGGCTGTTGCCGGAGAACACTCAGGTGACGCACTACCGACCGGAAGCGGTCCTCGCCAAGCCGTCCGACCCTGAGCCCCGCTACGCCGGCGTGACCGCCTCCGCCGGCGGGCCGAACACCACGCCCTCGCCGGAGGTGGCCTCGTGGATCGACTGCCGCTCGAGCACCGACTCGCTCCCGCACAGGTGGCGGTCCACCGCGGCGGCGCAGATGCGCCCCTCGGCGATGGCCCACACCGTGAGGGACTGGCCGCGGCGGGCGTCGCCGCACGCGAAGACGCCCTCCACGGAGGTCTGCCAGTCCTCGGTGTGCACGTTGCCGCGATCGTCGAGCTCGACGCCGAGCTGTGCGAGCGCACCCTCGTGCTCGGGATGGGTGAAGCCGATGGCCACGAGCACGAGATCGGCGGCGATGGTCTGCTCGGAGCCCTCCACCACCTCGCGCTTGCCCCGCACGTGGGCGACGTGCGCACGGCCCACCCGGCCGTCCTCGCCGGCCTCGAACTCCGTCACGGTGCTCTCGAAGCGCCGGTCGCCGCCCTCGTCGAGCGCGTAGGTCGTGGGCGTGCGCTTCGGCGCCTCGGGCCACGGCGTCTCCGCGTAGCGGCCGTCCTCGGGCACCGGCGCGTAGGTGTCGATCTGGGTGACGCTGGCCGGTCCCTCGCGGTGGGCGTTGGCGATGCAGTCCATGCCCGTGTCTCCGCCGCCGACGACGACGACGTGCTTGCCGGCGGCGCTTATCTCCTCGCCCCCGGGCATGTCGGCGGGCTCGAGGTCGCGGAACGGGCGGCCCTCGCGGGCGGCCACCCAGCGGTTGCGCTGGTAGAGGTAGTCCATCGCGCGGTGGATGCCGCCGAGGTCGCTACCCGGGGCCTCGAGCCCGCGCGGCACGCGCGAGCCCGTCGCCACCACCACGGCGTCGTAGTCGCCGCGGAGGTCGTCGGCCGATACGTCGGAGCCCACGTCCACCCCGCACCGGAACTCGACTCCCTCCTCCTCCATCAGCGCGATGCGGCGGTCGATGACCCACTTCTCGAGCTTGAAGTCCGGCACGCCGAAGCGGTTCAGGCCGCCGGCCGTCTCGTCACGCTCGAAGACGACGACCGTGTGGCCCGCCTTGTTCAGCTCGGCCGCCACCGCCATGCCCGCCGGCCCCGAGCCCACCACCGCCACGCGCCGTCCGGTGCGCTCCTCGGGGGGCTCGGCCACGATCCAGCCCTCCTCGAATCCGCGGTTGACGATCGCCAGCTCGATCTGCTTGATGGTCACCGCGTCGTCGTTGATGTCGAGCACGCAGGCCGACTCGCACGGCGCGGGACAGATCTGCCCTGTGAGCTCCGGGAAGTTGTTGGTGGCGTGGAGCTGGTCGAGGGCCTCGCGCCAGCGGTCGCGGTAGACCAGGTCGTTCCAGTCCGGGATCAGGTTGCCGAGCGGGCAGCCCTCGTGGCAGAACGGCACGCCGCAGTCCATGCAGCGCGCGCCCCGGTCGCGCAACTCGGCCACCGGCAGCGCGGTGAGCACGTGGCGGTAGTCGCCCAGACGCTCACCGGGGTCGCGCTTGGGCTCCTTGGCGCGCTCGATGTTCAGGAAGCCGCGGAGGTCACCCATCGGCGCGGAAAAGGCTACGCGCCGGACCGCTCGAAGGCGGTCAGCGGCTGGTGCTCGGCATCGGTGGGGGCACGCGCGGCCTCCTCGTGCGGGCCGGTGTCCCGCTCGGCCTTGGCGGCCTCCTCGAGCGCCCGCTTGTAGTCGTGCGGCATGACCTTGACGAACATGGGAAGGATCTCGTCCCAGTCGGCGAGCACCCGCTCGGCCACCGTCGATCCCGTGCGCTCGGCGTGCTCGCGGACGAGGTCCTGGAGCTCGATGGCGTCGGCCTCGTCGATGTCGTCGAAGCCCACGAGCTCCATGTTGGCGCGGCCCGCGAACACGCCGTCCTCGTCGAGCACGTAGGCGATCCCGCCGCTCATGCCCGCGCCGAAGTTGCGCCCCGTGGGGCCGAGCACGACCACCCGGCCGCCGGTCATGTACTCGCACCCGTGGTCGCCTATGCCCTCGACCACCGCGCCGGCGCCCGAGTTGCGGACCGCGAAGCGCTCGCCGGCCAGCCCCCGGAAGAACGCGCGGCCGGCCGTGGCGCCGTAGAGCAGCGTGTTGCCGGAGATCACGTTGTGCTCCGCGCGGTAGCCGGCCTCCTCGGGCGGACGCACCACGAGGATGCCCCCGCACAGTCCCTTGCCCGCGTAGTCGTTGGTCTCCCCGCAGATCGACAGCGTGACGCCCGGGGCCAGCCACGCGCCGAAGGACTGGCCCGCGGATCCCTGGAGCGACACGTCGATCGTGCCCTCGGGCAGTCCCTCCGGGCCCACCTCGCGCACGATGTAGGAGGAGAGCAGGCCACCGACGGTGCGATTCACGTTGCGGATCGAGTGCTTGATGCGCACCTCGGGCACGCGGCCCTCGACCGCCGGCCGGGCGTGCTCGATCAGCACGTGGTCCATGGCGTCGTCGAGGACGGGCTCCTGCGGGCGGGTCTTGTACAGCGGCGTGTCCATGCCGATCTCCGGCGCCGCCAGCACGTTCGAGAGGTCGATCCCGCGCGCCTTCCAGTGCTCGATGGCCTGGCTCGGCTCGAGCCAGTCCGTACGGCCGATCAGGTCCTTGAACTCGCGGACGCCGAGCGTGGCCATCAGCCCGCGTACCTCCTCGGCCACCTGGATGAAGTACTCGACCACGTGCTCGGGCGCCCCGCGGAAGCGCTTGCGCAGCTCGGGATCCTGCGTCGCGATCCCCACCGGGCAGGTGTTCAGGTGACAGACCCGCATCATGATGCAGCCGAGGGCGATGAGCGGGGCGGTGGAGAAGCCCATCTCCTCGGCGCCGAGCAGGCCGGCGATCACCACGTCACGGCCGGTGCGCATCTGACCGTCGATCTGGACGGTGATGCGCGAGCGAAGGTCGTTGCGCACAAGCGTCTGCTGGGTCTCGGCCAGGCCGATCTCCCAGGGCACGCCCGCCGACTGGATCGAGGAGAGCGGAGAGGCGCCGGTGCCACCGTCGTGGCCGGCCACGACCACGTGGTCGGCGTTCGCCTTCGCCACGCCGGCGGCCACCGTGCCCACGCCGAGCCCGGCGGCGAGCTCCACCGACACACGCGCGCGCGGGTTGCCCCCGCGCAGGTAATAGATGGGCTGCTTCAAGTCCTCGATCGAGTAGATGTCGTGGTGGGGCGGCGGCGAGATGAGCGCCACGCCGGGCGTCGCGAAGCGCAGCTTGCCGATCACCTCGTCGACCTTGTGGCCGGGGAGCTGGCCGCCCTCGCCGGGCTTCGCGCCCTGGGCCATCTTGATCTGGAGCTCGTCGGCGTTCACCAGGTACTCGGTGGTCACGCCGAAGCGCGCGGAGGCCACCTGCTTGATCGCCGACCGGCGCGAGTCGCCGTTCGCGTCCGGCGTGAAGCGGTCGGGGTCCTCCCCGCCCTCGCCGGTGTTCGACCGCCCGCCGATGCGGTTCATGGCCACGGCCAGCGTCTCGTGGGCCTCCTTGGAGATCGAGCCGTAGCTCATCGCCCCGGTGGTGAAGCGCTTGACGATCTCCGCCGCGGACTCGACCTCCTCGAGCGGGACGGGATCGCGACCTTTCAGCTCCAGCAGGCCGCGGAGCATCCCGTGGCGGGCGTTCTCCTCGTTCACCAGGCGCGCGAACTCCGCGTAGGAGAGGTTGCCGGCCTGGGGATCGACCGTCCCGTTGGACCCGTTCGCACTCGCGCCGTTCCCGACGGCCTGGACGGGGAGGCCGGCGCCGTCGGACTCCGGGCCGTGCGGCCCCCGCCCGTTCGTGGCCGCGGTGCCGTGCGCCACCGCGCCGCGCACCGAGTGCTGGAGCGCGGAGATCGTGTCCGGGTTCCACATGTGGCGCTCGCCGTCGCGGCGCCAGGCGTAGAGCCCGCCCACCGGCAACAGGTCCTCGTGGACGCCCGGATAGGCGCGGTGGTGGCGAGCCAGCGCCTCCTCGGCGAGCACGTCCACTCCGATGCCGCCGATGCGCGAGGACGTTCCCGTGAAGTGGCGGTCCACGAGGCGCGTGTCGAGGCCCACCGCCTCGAAGATCTGGGCGCCGGTGTAGGACTGGATCGTCGAGATCCCCATCTTGGAGATGGTCTTGAGCAGGCCCTTGCCGATGGCCTTGATGAGCTTCTCCTCGGCGTCCTCGAGCGCGAGCTCCTCGGGCAGCCGGCCCTCGGCGTGCAGCTCGCCCAGCGACTCGAACATGAGGTAGGGGTTGATCGCGCTCGCCCCGTAGCCGAGCAGCGTGGCGAGGTGGTGGATCTCCCGCGGCTCCCCGGACTCGACCACGAGGCCGGCGCGCAGGCGTGTGCCCTCGCGGACGAGGTGATGGTGGACGGCGGCCACGGCGAGCAGCGAGGGGATCGGGGCGCGGTCGGGGCCCACCTCGCGGTCGGTGAGGATGAGGATGTTCTCGTTGTCCTCCATGCACCGCGACGCGGCCCGGCACAGCTGATCGAGCGTGCGGAGCATCCCCTCGGGGCCCTCCGCGACGGGCCAGGTGATGTCGAGGCTCGAGGCCGCGAACACGTCGTGGGAGACGCGGCGGAGCTTCTCGAGCTCGGGGTTGCGCAGGATGGGCTGCTTGAGCACGAGCTGGTGGGCGTGCTCGGGCGACTCGTACAGCAGGTTGCCCTCGGTGCCGAACGCCACCGCCAGGCTCATGACGATGTCCTCGCGGATCGGGTCGATCGGCGGGTTCGTGACCTGCGCGAAGAGCTGCTTGAAGTAGGAGAACAGCGGCGGCTGGTGATCCGAGAAGACCGCGAGCGCGGAGTCGTTGCCCATCGAGCCCGTCGGCTCCTGGCCGGCGGTGGCCATCGGCGCGAGGAGCACGCGGAGGTCCTCCTGCGACCACCCGAAGGCGAGCTGGCGCGAGCGCAGCGGCTCGACGCGCGGCACCCGCGGGGGGCGATCGGGCAGGTCCTCGATCCGCACCGCACGGTCGGCGTACCAGCGGCCGTAGGGCTTGCGCCGGGCCACCTCCTGCTTGATCTCGTGGTCCTCCACGATGCGCCCGCGCTCGAGGTCGACCACGAACAGCTTGCCGGGCTCGAGGCGGCCCTTACGGATGACCTGGTCGGGCCGGACCGGCAGCACGCCGGCCTCCGAGGCGAGCACCACGTGGCCGTCGCGCGTCTCCGCCCACCGCCCGGGCCGCAGCCCGTTGCGGTCGAGCGTCGCGCCGACCGTGCGCCCGTCGGTGAACGCAACCGCGGCGGGACCGTCCCACGGCTCCATGAGGCAGGCGTGGTACTGGTAGAAGCCGCGGAGCTCGGGGGTCATCGCGTCCCAGCCGGAGTCCGGCTCGGGGATCATCATCATCAGCGCGTGGGGCAGCGAGCGCCCGGAGAGCAGCAGCAGTTCGAGCACGTTGTCGAACGTCGCGGAGTCCGAGTTGCCGGGGCGCACGACCGGCATGGTGCGGATGAGGTCGTCGCCGAACAGGTGCGAGGCGAGCGCCGACTCGCGCGCGCGCATCCAGTTCACGTTCCCCATCAGCGTGTTGATCTCGCCGTTGTGGGCGATGATCCGGTACGGGTGGGCGAGCTCCCAGCTCGGGAACGTGTTCGTGGAGAAGCGCGAGTGCACGATGGCCAACGCGCTCTTCATGCGCTCGTCGCGGAGGTCGGGGAAGTAGCCAGGCACCTGGCGGGCGTTCAGCATCCCCTTGTAGACCAGGGTGCGCGAGGAGAAGGAGGGGATGGCGAGGTCGTCGCCCGCCGCGAGCTCCACCAGACGGCGGATGACGTAGAGCTTGCGCTCGAAGGCGTCCTGGCCGCCGGCCAGCCCGTCGCCCTGGGCCACGAACAGATGCTTGACCACCGGGGCCACCGAGCGCGCGACGCGCCCGGCGTGCGTCCCGTCCACCGGCACGTCACGCCAGCCGATGACCCGCTGTCCCTCCGCCTCGACGGTCTCGGTGATCAGCCGCTCGAGCTCCCGGCGGCGCGCCGGGTCGTGGCGGGGCAGGAAGCACACGGCCACGCCGTAGCGTCCCTGGTGCGGCAGCTCGGCGCGAACCGTGTGCCGGAAGAACTCGTCCGGCATCTGGATCAGGATCCCGCCGCCGTCGCCGGTCTCGGGATCGGCCCCGGCCGCGCCGCGGTGCTCGAGGTTGTCGAGGGCGGTGATCGAGCGGCGGATGACGTCGTTGGTGGGGCGGCCGTCGAGACGCGCCACGAAGCCGACGCCACAGGCGTCGTGCTCGTTCGCGGGGTCGTAGAGGCCGGCGGCCCGTGAAGGCTGACTGGTGCGGTTCAAGAGGATCCCTCGTGCTTCGCGAGCGCGCAGGGACCGCGCCCGCCTAGAGCCCGGTCATGATAGTGCGCGGAGGGGAGTCCGACGAGCCCGGCTCGACGGCCGAATCGGGCCAGCCATGAACCGCTCGGGCCCGCGGGCTCGAACACAGAGCTTCACGAAGCCTTAACCGATCGCAACGGGGGCTTCACCCCGGGGCGACTCCGGACGACGACAATCGGACCCGTCTGGGTGTACGGCCGAAGGCGGCGCCGGCGCCGGTCGAAGCCCAAGGGAGGAGAAGAGATGAGGAAAGGTCGCCTTGTGGCCGTCGCGGCAGCCTGCGCGGCGCTCGGAGCGGGAGCCACGGCCGCGGCGGCGCCGGCGCCCGACTCGGCGATTCCGCCCGGGCCGCCGCCGGTGCCCGGAATGGAGATCGCCGTCCAGGACGACGCCACGTTCGTCGCCCGCGACGGCATCGGGTCCGACGCCGCCTTCACCCGTGCGCGGCAGGTGGGCGCCAACCGGATCCGCATCCTCATGAACTGGCATCAGGCCGTGGCCCGACGGCGTGGGTCGCGGGTGCGCTGGAACTGGCGCCCCTACGACCGGGCGGTGAACGAGGCCCGAGCGCACGGCATGCGCGTGCAGATCACGCTGACCGGCACCCCGTCCTACGTGCCCGGCGGCGACCACTACCTCTCCTACCGGCGCCCTGCGCCCCGTCGCCTGGCGCGCTTCGCCGGCGCGGTGGCCGCGCACTTCCGCGGACGGGTGGACCGCTACGCGGTCTGGAACGAGCCGAACTCGGCGGTCTTCCTCTCACCGGGGGGAGCGTGTCGCGCGCGCACCTGCGCGCGCGAGGCCGGCGCTCGCTACCGGGCGCTGTACGTCGCCGGCTACGGAACGGTGAAGTCCGCCGACCCTGCCGCACAGGTGCTGATAGGCGAGACGACGGCCAACCGCCTCCCCGGTCGGGTGGTGGGACCGCTCGCCTTTTTGCGCGAGGTCGCCTGCCGGCGCCCCGATGGTGCGCCCTCCCGGCCCTGCCCGACCCTCACCGCCGACGGCTACGCCCACCACCCCTACCAGTTCCGAACGGCGCCCGGCACGGCCGTGCCCGAGCATCCCGACGAGGTGGGGCTCTCGAGCCTGCCGCGGCTGAACGCGGCCCTCGTCGGGCTACAGGGGGCCGGGGCGTTGCGGGCCCGTGACGGAGCACCGCTCGGCGTGTACGTCACCGAGTTCGGCTACTTCAAGCCCGGCACGCGCCGCGGGGCGGTGCCGGAGTCGGTGCGCGCCCGCTGGCTTCCCCAGGCCTTTCAGCTCGTCGCGAGCTACGGATTCGTACGCCAGATGACCTACTACCACCTGTTCGAGACCCGCCGCGGCGTGAAGTGGAACAGCGGGATCGTGCGCCGGAGCGGTCAGGAGACCCCGTCCTTCGACGCGCTACGCGAGTGGACGAGGATGAACCGGAAAACGCTGGCCGCGCCGGCTGCGCGCTAGGCGGGTGCCGGTTCGCCGCTGAGCGCCGACTCCGACGACACGTCGGATTCCTCTGGCTCGGGCTTGTCGTCCACCAGGCTCATCGCCCGCTCGGTCATCGCCGTGATGGTGAGGCTCGGGTTGACCCCCACGTTCGCGGGCACCGCCGAGCCGTCGCACACCAGCAGACCCTCGTAGCCGAACACCCGGTGGCGTGAGTCGATCACGCCCTTCGAGCTGTCCTCACCGATCACCGCGCCGCCGAGGATGTGAGCGGTGAGCGGCACGTTCATCAGCGCCTCGGTGGTCCCGCTCTGGGGCACGGCGTCGAGCTTCTCGCCCGCGCGCTCGAGCGCCCAGTTGTGCACGGGGATGAACCGGGGGGTCGGCCGCTCGGGGTCCTCGCGCGTCTGGAGACGGACGCCGCCGCCGAGCGCGCGGCGCGGCTCGAGCCGGATGACGTTGTCGAGCGTCTGCATGGTCAGGAGGATCACCGTGCGCCGCGACCAGCGGAAGGGCCACGAGCTGCGCAGCAGGTGGGCCGGATGACGCACCGCGTTGGCCAGCGCCTTGATCGGCCGCGTGATGTTCCCGCCCGGCCCGGTGATGACCCAGAAGAGGAACGACATGGAGTCCGCACCGCGTCCGTAGGTCACGTTCTCGATGTGGGTGTCGTCGTCGGGGTAGATGCTCGAGGTGATGGCGATCGACTTCGTGAAGTCGTGGCGATCGTCTTTGGTGGTGACCGCGCCCACCGCCTCCGAGTTGGTGCGGACCACGTCGCCCAGGCGGTCGGACACGCGCGGCAGCGAGCCCGCGCGCTTGCAGCGCTGAAGCAGCTTGTTGGTGCCGAGCGGTCCGCCGGCCACGACCACGCCCCGTGCGGTCTCGGTGCGACGGTCGCGCCGGAACCACGCGTCCGAGCGCTCGGTCACGACCTCGTAGCCCTCCGAGCCGTCGGCGGCGCCGAGCGGACGGACGTCCACCACCGTGCGCTCGGGCTCGACCTCCACGCCCATGCGCTCGGCGAAATACAGGTAGTTCTTGGGCAGGGTGTTCTTGGCGTTGAAGCGGCAGCCCACCATGCACGCCCCGCAGCGGATGCACCCGGCGCGCTCGGGGCCCTCGCCGCCGAAGTAGGGATCGGGCACCGTCTCGCCGGCCTCGCCGAAGAACACCCCGACGCGCGTGGTGCGGTAGGTGTCGCGCACCCCGAGCTCCTCCCCGAGCTCCTTGAGCAGGCGGTCGGCCGGGCCCTCGCCGTCGAAGTCGGTCACCCCCAGCATGTGCTCGGCGGTGTCGTAGTGGGGCTCGAGCTCGGCGTGCCAGTCGGCGAGGCCGGCCCACTGGGAGTCGCGGTAGAAGGCCGAGCCCTCGCGCGGGCGGTAGAGGGTGTTCGCGTAGCCGAGCGAGCCTCCGCCCACCCCCGCGCCGCTCACCACGAACAGGTGCTTGAACAGGCTCATCTTGAAGATGCCCTTGAGCCCGAGCCGCGGCGCGAAGAAGTAGCGGCGCACGTTCCAGGTCGTCTTTGCGAAGTCCTTGTCCTCGTAGCGGCTGCCGGCCTCGAGCACCTTCACCCGGTGGCCCTTCTCGGCCAGGCGCAGGGCCGAGACGCTTCCGCCGAACCCGGAGCCGATGACGAGCCAGTCGTGGTCGAAGGGTCGCGGCACGGCCCGGGAACCTACCGCAGCCCGCGAACCGCGCCCTTCATCCGCCCCCGCCCGGCAGGCGCTCGCGGTCGTGCGGCGCCTCCCAGTCGACCGCCGGACCCACCGGCACGATGCGCGTCGGGTTGATCGAGTCGTGGGTCATGTAGTAGTGGCGCTTGATGTGGTCGAAGTCGACGGTCGCGGCCACGCCCGGCCACTGGTAGAGCTCACGCGCAAAGGCCCAGAGGCTCGGGTGGTCGACGAGCCGGCGCAGGTTGCACTTGAAGTGGACGGCGTAGACCGCGTCGAAGCGCAGGAGCGTGGTGAACAGCCGCAAGTCGGCGAGGGTCACGCGCTCCCCGATCAGGTAGCGCTGGTTCGAGAGTCGCTCCTCGAGCACGCCGAGGGTCTCGAACAGCGGCCAGACCGCCTCCTCGTAGGCCGCCTGGGTGCGGGCGAACCCGGCCCTGTACACGCCGTTGTTCACGGTCTCGTAGACCAGCTCGTTGGTCGCGTCGATCTCGGCGCGCAGGTCGGGCGGATAGAGGTCGACCGAGGCGTCCGCCCACTCGTCCCAATCCGAGTTCAGCATCACGACGATGTCCGCGGACTCGTTGGAGACGATGCGGCCGCTCTCACGATCCCAGAGCACCGGCACGCTGACGCGGCCCTCGAACGACGGGTCGCTGGCGAGGTAGGCCTCACTCAGGTACTCGAACCCGTTGATCGGATCGGGCTCGAAGCCCGGCCCGTCGCCGAAGCGCCAGCCACGCTCGTCGCGCAGGGGATCGACGACCGAGAGGGAGATGACGTCCTCGAGGCCCTTCAGCCGCCGCACGATCGCCGTCCGGTGCGCCCACGGGCAGGCCAGCGAGACGTACAGGTGGTAGCGGCCCGGCTCGGCGCGGAACCCGGTCGAGCCGTCGGCGCTCACCCGGTCGCGGAACTCGCTGCTCCGGCGCACGAAGCTGCCCTCCGAGGACGTCTCGCGGCTCAGGTCGGTGGACGGAGGACGGGTGGTCACCGCGGGTGACGCTAGCGGCGGCTGCGCGCGGCGGCCCTCACCTCCAGCGGAAGAGCGAGATGATGTTCGAGTAGTCGTCGGTCCACGGCGCGGCGCCCTGCTGTGGGGGGCACCGCTTCCAGCGCCTCGGGTCTCGCGACGGGACGCCGAGGTCCTCAGAACGGCGGGCGAGCGCCACCCACGAGGAGGGGACCTTGCCGGGTACGCCTTCGACCGCGGCCTCGTCCTCGAAGCCCACGAAGCACGCGAGGCCACGGTCGGCCGCCAACGTGCCGAGGACCCGCTCGAGCTCGAGGTAGCGGTTCGAGACGTTGACCGCGATCACTCCCCGCGGGTCGAGGCGCTCGAGGTAGAGGTCGAGCGCCTCGCGGGTCAGCAGGTGCACCGGGATGGCGTCGGAGGTGAAGGCGTCGGCCACGATGAAGCCGAAGCGCCGGCCGGGGTCACGGTCGATCGAGAGCCGGGCGTCGCCCAGCACCACCTCGTGCTCGCCGGGACAGTCGCGCAGGTAGGTGAACAGGCGTGGGTCGCGCGCGATGCGCTCCACGGCGGGGTCGACCTCGTAGAAGGTGAAGTGATCGCCCTCCCGGGCGTGGCAGGCCATCGCCCCGGCCCCCAGCCCGATCACGCCCGTGCGCGCGAGGAGCCGCCGGTCGGGCAGCCCGCCGACGAGCCGGCCGAGCGGTCCGGTCGGGTGGTAGTAGGAGACTGGCACGAGCCGGCGCTTGCGGTCCTGGTACTGGGTGCCGTGAAGGGTCGTGCCGTTGACCAGGCGGTGCTGGACCGCGCGCTCGGAGGGCACCTCGCGCCGCACGACCTCGCGTACGCCGAAGAAGTTGCGGCCCTGCTCGAGCGTCTCGTCGGCGGCCCCGAAGGCGAACGCCCCGGCCAGCATGAAGGCGGCCACCCCCAGGCCGAGCCGCACCGGCCGGCGCCCGAAGTTGATGAGCAGGCCGGCGGAGAAGCCGAGCACGATCGTGGCCCCGAGCTGGGCGGCCTCCGAGCCCGCCGAGCGCAGCCCGAAGAGGAAGATGCTGACGAAGAGGCCGAGCATCAGCGGCAGCGAGATGTCGAGCGCCCGGGAGAATCCGTCGTCGCGCAACAGGCGCGTGGGGCGCAGCAGGCAGGCCAGCACGATCGCCAGCGGGTACTCGAGGAACGAGTCGAACAGGACGGGTGCCAGCAGCGCGTTGAACACTCCGCCGAGCGCACCGCCCGCGGCCACCCACAGGTAGAAGCTCGTGAGGTGCCGCGCCGGCGGGCGGTCACGAGCGAGCTCACCGTGTAGCGCCATGGCCACCACGAACAGGCCTCCGAGGTGCACGAGCAGGAGCACCCACAGCGGCCGCTGCATCCCGATCACAAGGCTCACGGCCAGCAGCACCATCGCCACGGGCAGGGCGAGCGACACCACACGCAGGAGCCGCGGCCGCTCCCCCGGCGAGAACGCGATCACGAACGTGAGGAGGTAGAGCGAGAGCGGCACCACCCACAGGAGCGGCACCGGCGCGATGTCCGTGGTGAGGAACGCCGTGGAGCCGAGCAGGAAGGTGGACGGGACGAACGAGAGCACGAGCCAGCGCAGGCGGCGATTGAGGGTCGGGCGGTCGGCGGCGTCGGCGTCGGCCTCGTCGCCGGCGGTCGCTCCCGGGACGTCGGGGTCGGGCACCTCCTCCGCGCCCTGCGCCGTCCCCGTCCGCGCCGCCCGCCACGTCGCCACCGCGCAGGCCACGAGCAGGACGACGAGCACTGTGTAGGCCACCCCCCAGACGCGGCCCTGCTCGGCGAGGCCGAGCGTCCGCTCCACCACCAGCGGGTAGGCGAGCAGCCCCGCGATGCTCCCCACGTTGCTGGCCCGGTAGAGGAAGTAGGGGTCGGCCGCCGCACGGTGGGTCGTGCCGGCAAGCCATCGCTGGAGCAGCGGGGCGGTGGAGGCAACCACGA
>JBPCQB010000089.1:0-2963 GCA_050998555.1 Thermoleophilaceae bacterium | reverse complement strand
CCGGCGTCTCGCGCGGCGGGGCCGTCCTCACCGCCGGGCGCCTGAGGCACCTCTCGCGTCCGGCGGCGGGACGGCTGGCACGCGAGTCCGCCGCGCCGGTGATCGTGGCCGCGGCGTGCCGCGAGGTCGCTCGCCTCGCTCGCGCCGGGGTTCCCGGGAGCCTGGCCACGACGCTCGCGGCCGGCACCGCGGCGTCGTTCGTCTCCGCGGCGGCCTGCGCTCCGCTGGCGTACGCGCTCGATGGCCTGCCTTCCTGGCGTTCGTTCGGGGTCTACCGGGTGGCCTTCGGTCTCTTCGCGCTGTGGCGACTGGGATCGGCGGACGGGGCCGCGCCGGCGGAAGCACCGCCGCAGGTGGGCACTGAAGCGCTCGCGGCAGCGCCCGCCCCGTGGGGTTCAATGGGGCGATGAGCGAAGCCGCCTACGCCCGTGCCGGCGTCGACACCGCTCGCGCGGAGCGTGCGGTGGCCGGCCTCGTCGAGGTGCTCCGCGGCATCGACCCGGGGCGGGCCTCGCGCGCCGTCCTCGGCTCGGGCCACTACGCCAACGTGCTCGAGGTCGCGCCGAACCTCGGCGTCGCCCTGTCCACCGACGGTGTCGGCACCAAGGTGATCGTCGCCGAGCAGCTCGGGCGCTTCGACACCGTGGGCATCGACTGCGTCGCCATGAACGTCAACGACGTGATCTGCGTGGGGGCCGAGCCCCTCGCCCTGCTCGACTACCTGGCCGTCGAGGAGGCGGACCCGGGCGTCCTGCGGGACATCGGCGTGGGACTGAAGGCCGGGGCCGAGGCGGCCGGCATCGAGATCCCGGGGGGCGAGCTGGCCCAGCTCCCCGAGCTCGTGCGCGGCCACCCCTCCCCGCGCGGATTCGACCTCGTGGGCGCCTGCTTCGGCACGGTCGCGCTCGATCGGGTGGTCACCGGCGCTCGCATCGGGCCCGGCGACGCCCTGGTCGGCCTGCCCTCCACCGGCGTGCACTCGAACGGCCTCACGCTCGCCCGCCGCGCGCTCGGCGACCTCGAGGAACGCCCGTCCGAGCTCGCCGGCATGTCCGTCGGCGAGACGCTGCTCGAGCCCACGGCCATCTACGTGCGTGCGGTGCTCGACCTGCTGCGGTCGGGGCTCGACGTGCGCGGCCTCGCGCACATCACAAGCGGAGGAATGCGCAACCTGCTACGCCTCGAGGCCGCGGTGGGCTACCGGATCGACGCCCCGCTGCCCGTCCCCGCGGTCTTCGAGCTCATCGCCGCACGCGGCGCAACCCAGCCGGCGGAGATGCAGGAGGTCTTCAACATGGGCTGCGGGTTCGTGTGCGTCGTGCCGGAGGCCGACGCTTCGGCGGCCGCGGAGCTGCTGGCCGCGCGCCATCCGGGCACGGCCGTGATCGGCGCTACCACCGACCGGGCGGGGACGGTCGAGCTGGCGGCTGAGCGCCTCGTCGGCACCGAGGGCGCCGGCTTCTCTGGCGCGTAGGCGAACGGCGACTCGGCGGGGCGCGGACGGACGAATGGACGACCCGCCGCGACCGGCGCTCGCCCGGTGGACGTGCGAGGATGGGGCTCTACGAGGAGAGGAGTCCCATGTCATTGCTTCACAAGGTGCTGGGTCAGGCCAAGCGGCAGGCGGCCGGCGGCGGCGGCCACAAAGGCGGACGTCCCCACGGGCGCCACGCCGGTCCGAAGCCGGGTCCCCGTGGAGGCGGAGGCGGAATCGCCTCGGTCGCACGCGGACTGCTGAAGCGCAGGTAGGCGCTGTGGCGGCCCCGGGCGTGGCCGCCGGTCGTGGCCCGGGGCGTCGGGTCGGCACGTCCATGATGCCCGTTACGCGGCCTCCCACAGCCACCCGGTGAGCACGCGTTCCGGGCGTACGCGCCACTCCGCGGCCATGCGCCACAGCTCCGCCGGGGCCCGGGGACCGGGCAGGTCGCACACCGCCGCCACCTCGCCGGTGGTCATCCGCCCGAAGCGCCGGAGCGCCTCCGCCACCGTCGGAGCCCGGCCCGCGTCGGCCTCCGTCGCCCCGCAGGCCAGCGCCGCCGCGCGGTACTCCTCGTAAGGGCGGTACCCCGCCACGATCCGGCGCTCGCCTGCACCCTCGAAGACCGCCGTCGGGAACGTGACCCGCTCGCGGCCGCCGTCGGCGTCGACCACCCCGCCGTCGCGCTCGCCGGCCGGCACCTCGGCCACGAGTGCCCGCGCCCTCTCGACGTCCTCCCCGAAGGCCTCGACGATCGCGCTCGATCCGAGCGCCGAGCGAAAGGCACCGGCGTCGATGCCCGTCCGGGCCGCCTCGTCGGTGAGCGCCTCGGCCGTGTCGAGCTTGCGCCGCCGGCACATGAGCCCCTCGCGCAGGGCGCGCAGGTAGGTGGCCCCACCGTCGGTCGAGAGCTCGGCCGCCGCCTTGACGGCCATGGCCGCCGGGTAGGTGGAGCGGATCGGGCTCTCGGTCCACAGCCGCGGGTCCATCGGGGCGCCGGTCTGGTCGGCCACGTCGAGGAAGTGGTCGAACAGGGCTCGCCACGGGCCGTCGCGCGCGGGGTCGCCGTAGTCGCGCGCCAGCCCGCCCATCACGTAGGTGATCCGCACCTGCCCGTCGAACTCCACGAGCAGACGCCTAAGGGTGGGCTCGGACGCCCACGACCAGGAGCAGCCCGGATCGGTGACGTACTCAAGCCCCACGCTCACAGCCCGCCAAAATAGGCGGCGCGTGATCGGAACCTTCATCTCCGGGCGCTTCCGGCTCGAGGAGCGGATCGGCGCCGGGGGCATGTCCACCGTCTACCGGGCGTTCGACGAGACCCTCGAGCGATGGGTGGCCATCAAGGTCCTCCACTCCGAGTTGGCCTCCGAGGAGGACCAGATCGAGCGATTCCGGCGCGAGGCGCGCGCGGTGGCGCGGCTGTCGCACCCCAACGTGGTCGCGGTCATCGACGCGGGTGAGGACGACGCCCGTCCCTACATCG
>JBPCQB010000171.1:0-31886 GCA_050998555.1 Thermoleophilaceae bacterium | reverse complement strand
GACCTGTTGGGGGGGGGGAATCGGGGCTGTTGGTTTGAGGGGGGGCGCTGAGGCTGCCCCCCCCCCCCCCCCGGGCCCTGCGGCGCGGGCTGAGTGTGCTCGAGGCCGCGGCCCCCGTCAGCCCCGGGGCGGCACGGCTGGTCGCCGAGCAGCGCCCCGACGCCGTGGTTGCCACCTCGCTGGCCGAGCTCGGCAGCCCGCAGACCGACTACGTACGGGCGGCCAAGGCGAAGGGTGTTCCCACGATCCTGTGCGTCGCGAGCTGGGACAACCTCACCAACCAGGGCGGGATCCGCGAGCTTCCCGATCTCGTGACCGTGTGGAACGAGGCGCAGCGGCGCGAGGCGGTCGAGCTGCACGGTGTGCCGAGCGAGCGGGTGGTGGCCACCGGGGCGCAGGTCTATGACCACTGGTTCGAGTGGCGCCCGTCGCTCGAGCGGCGCGCGTTCGCGGAGCGCGTGGGGCTTCCTCCGGAGGGTCCCTTCCTCCTGTGGCTCGGCTCGTCGCCGTTCATCGCCCCGCGCGAGGCGGAGTTCGTGCTCGGCTGGCTGCGCGGTCTGAGGGCGCGGCCCGAGCCCGAGCTCGCGGGAGCCGGCGTGCTCGTGCGGCCCCACCCCCAGAACGCCGCCCAGTGGGAGGGCGTCGACCTCTCGGGCCTCGGACCGGTCGCCGTCTGGCCACGCGGCGGCGCCGACCCGGTGGACGCTCGCTCGAAGCGCGACTTCTTCGACTCCATGTACCACTGCGTGGCGGTCGTCGGGGTGAACACGAGCGCCCTGATCGAGAGTGCGATCGTCGGCCGGCCGGTGTTCACCCTGCTGGCATCGGAGTTCCGCGCCGGCCAGGTCGGGACCCTGCACTTCGAGCACCTGGCGAGCGGAGGCCTCCTCAACGTCGCCGAGACCTTCGACGAGCACGCGCGCCAGCTCTCCGCGGCTCTTCGCGCGGGGCCGGGTGGGCCCGAGCTCAACCGGGCCTTCCTCGAGTCCTTCGTCCGCCCGCGCGGGCTCGGGGTGCCCGCCACCCCGCTACTGGTGGACGCCCTCGAGAGCACGGTGAGCGCCCCGCGCCCCGCGCCCCGCGCGAGCCCGCCCGCGGCTGCGGTGCTGCGGCTCGTGATGACTCCGGCGGCGGCGGTGGCCGCTCTCGACGCCCGGGCCCGGCGGTCGCTGCGGGCTGCGGTACGCGGGGCGGTGAGGTCGCGGTGGCTGGGTGGCGCGGCTCGCCGCCGGCTCTCGTGGGACGACGGTTCCGCAGGGCCGGCGGTAGCCGACGGGCACGGGATCCTCGCGCGAGCGGTGGTGGCCCCGGTGCTGGCCGAGGCCCGCGCGGCGCTCGCGGAGCGTCCGGCGTCGGAGTCGAACGGGACGGGGCCGGTCTCCGCAGCGCGCACCCGCTCGGTCGCCTGAGCGGTTTTGTCCTCGGTCCCCTGGCCAAGCGCTCCCAGCCGCCTTCCGTGAGCCCGCGCGTGACCCTCGGCGGCCCCCTCTTCAACCGCGCGGACCATCTGCCGCAGGCGCTCGAGTCGCTGCTGGCGCAGACGTTCGCGGACTTCGTGCTCGTGGCGGTCGACGACGCCTCCACCGACGCGACCGCCGAGGTGCTGGCCCGTTTCGAGGCCCGCGATCCGCGCCTCAGCTTTGTCTCCAACCCGCGCCGGCTCGGGATGACCGCCAACTGGCGCCGCGCCTACGCCCTGGCCCTGGCGCGCGCCCCCGAGGCCGAGTACTTCGCCTGGGTGAGCGACCACGACGTCTGGCATCCTCGCTGGCTCGAGGCGCTGGTGTCGGAGCTCGACGCCCACCCGGAGGCCGTGGTGGCCTACCCGCTCGCGGTGGGGATCGACGGCGAGGGACACGTGGTGAGATCCGCGCCGGCGTTCGACACCGCGAGCCTCGAGCGTCCCGCCACGCGCCTGCGCGCGGCGGCGTGGGGCATGCACGCCGGCGACATGGTCTACGGGCTCTTCCGCACCGCGCCGGTGCGCCGGGCCGGCGTGTTCCGCTCCGTCCTCTGGCCCGACCGCCTGCTGCTGGCCGAGCTCACGCACGAAGGGCGCTTCCGGCAGGTGCCGGAGCTCCTCTGGTGGCGGCGCTTTGCCGCCCCAGCGGACGCCGCGCGCCAGCGGGTCACCCTCTTCGCCGGCCGCGCGCCGCTCGTGGCGCGGCTGCCCTGGCCGATCGCCCACGTGGCGGTGCTGCTGCGGGCCGCCGCACGGGGCGAGGAGCCGGGGCGGGGTCCTCGCGCTCGGTTCGCGGCCCGCTACCTCGCGGTGAGCGCCGGCGCCGAGGTTCTCAGGACGGTCCTCCGGGCGCGCAACCGAGCGGGCGCGTGGCTCGCCGGGAGGCCGGGAGCCGCGACGCTGCTCGGGGCCGTCGAGGCGGCGGCGCGCGCCGCGGGGCGCCCGGTCAAGCTCCGGCCCGCTCCGCCGGCGGATGACCTAAGGGCGATGGCGGCGCCGCGCACAGGCGCCCCACCAGGTGGCGGTACGGGTCGTACGCCGTGAGCCCGATGCCCGCCGCGGCACGCCCGGCCCCCGCGCGTGCCCGGCCGAGGCGCCCCTCCGGCAGCGGCCGGGTGTAGTCGGTCTCGAGCACCCGCACCTCCTCGAGCTCGTAGCGCTCGGAGAGGATCTCGGGGACGCTCGAGAGCTCGGCGTTGTACGGGGAGCGCGTGCGGTTGAGGCTGTACAGCGTGGGACACCCCATCGCGGCGGCCCGGTGGACGTACCGGCGCACCTGGCCGCTCGTCATCTCCTGGAAGGAGACCATGTTGGCCATCAGGTCCGGGCGCGGCACCTCCGGCCGCTCGAGGGCGTGGTGGGAGACGAAGACGAAGTCGGCGTCCGCGGGCTCAGCCGGGTCCCCGGCGCCCCCCACGAACGCGACCCGCGCGGCGGGGAACAGCGCCCGCAGGTAGGTCGCCGAGAGCAGGAACAGCTCCGGGAGGTCCACCAGGACGTAGGTGGCCGCGGGAAGCAGCGTCTTCACCTGGTGGGCGAAGCCCCCCCAGCCGCTGCCCACCTCCCAGACCACGGGTCGCCGGCGCGCGCGGAGGCCCGCGAGGACCCCGGCCCGCTCGAGCGCCACCAGCGCCTCGTGGAACTTCAGCGTGTCGAGGTTGTACAGGCCGCCGTCGATCCGGTGGCCGAAGCCGCCGAGCTCCGGGGCCTCCGGCACGCCGAGCCGGCCACCGGCGCGCTCGTCCAGCGCACGCAGCCGGCGTTCGAGACCACGCGCGGCCGCCCCGGTCTGCGAGCGGTACTGGTAGGCCCACAGGCCGGTCACGTGCGCGGTGTGGCGGCGCAGGCGCTCCACGACGAGCGGGGAGGCGTCGAGCAGGTACTCGAGCTCGCGCAGCTCCTCGCGCCAGTAGGCGCTCGGCTCGGCGGCCGCGCCCGCGGCGGCGCGCTCGGCGTCCTTCATCGCCAGCACCTGGCGGCGCGCGTCCTCGTAGGCGCGCCACGCCTCGGTGCCGCGCAGCCCCTCGAGCCGCCGGCTCAGCTCATCGGCGAGCATCTTCCTCTTCGTCCGGGGCGGAGCGGTCTGCGCCGTTGCCGCTCGGCAGGCAGTCCTTGATCCTCTCGCGCTCCTCACGCGAGGGATCCTCCGCGTACGCGGTCACGGCCCGGTTGTCGCGGAACGACTCGACGTCGCCCTGGGCCTCGCTGTTGGCGCGCTCGGCCTCGACGTCGCGCTCGAAGAAGAAGATGTTCGCGACGTTGCCCTGGCGGAAGCTCACGATCACGGCGCCGATGGCCAGCTCCGCCTCGATCAGGTTCGCGCCGGCCAGGTCCGCGCGCGCGTCGTAGTTCTGCGCCCGCAGGCAGCGCGTCGTATCGACCGCCACGGGGGCGGGGAGCTCGGAGGCCGTGCCGCCCGGCTGCCCGCAGCCCGCGAGCGAGATGCCGAGCGCGGCGAGCAGCAGCGTCCTCATCGACCGTCGTACACGAACGGAAGGTCCGCCTCGATCTCCCGTAGCCGTGGCGCCGAGGAGTCGCGCCGCGACGGCGTCGGCTCGTCGAGCGGCCAGGCGATGCCCACGTCGGGATCGTCGTAGGCGAACCCGCGCTCGAGCTCGGCGTCGTAGTAGGCCGACTGCTTGTACATCACGTCGGCTACATCGCTGGTCACGCAGAAGCCGTGGGCGAACCCGATCGGGCAGTAGGCCTGGCGCAGGTTCGCGTCGGAGAGCTCGAACGCCTCCCATTCGCCGAAGGTGGGCGAGCCGCGCCGGATGTCGACTACCACGTCGAGGATCGAGCCGCGCGCGCAGCGCACGAGCTTCGATGTTCCATCCCCGATCATGAAGTGCATCCCGCGGACCACCCCGCGGCGGGAGCGAGAGTGGTTGTCCTGGCGGAACTCCTCGTCGATCCCGAGTGCGGTGTAGCCCTCGCGCCGGTAGCTCTCGGTGAAGAAGCCGCGCTCGTCGCCGAACACGGCGGGCGCGATCAGGACGGGCCCGTCGAGCCGGGTATCGAGTGCTTCGATGCTCGCAGCGACGTCCATCGCGCGCGGAGGCTAGAGGCCCTCGGCGCGGTGATCCGCGGCGGCGGGCGGCAACCCGGTCGCCGCCGGCCGGTCGCTGCGGCGCGTCCGCTCCGCGACCGCGCCGGCGTAGATCTGCTCGGCGTGCTCCACCAGCCGGGGCCACGCATACTCGCGCTCGGTGAGGGCGCGCCCCGCGAGGCCCATCGCCCGGCGCTCGTCGGGCTCGGCGTCGGCCATCGAGCGCAGCGCCCCCGCGAGGGCCGGCGCCTCCGGGGCGGTCACGAGGCCCGTCTCCCCGACCCGGCCCACCGAGGACACCCCCGGCAGGTCGGTGGCCACGGTGGGCAGTCCGCTGGCCATCGCCTCGATGAGCACGATGCCGAAGGACTCGGGCGGGTCGGAGGCGAGCAGGAGCAGGTCGCAGGCGCGCAGCAGCTCGGGGAGGCGATCGTGGCCGGCCGGCCCCGCGAAGTGCACGCGGCCGCCGAGCCCCGCCGCGGCCACGGCCGCGCGCTGGCGCTCGAGATCCTCGCCGCCGCCCACCACCAGCAGGTGGAGGCGCTCGTCCCCGGCCAGGCTCAGCGCCGCGACGGCGCGGTCGAGGCGCTTGAAGTAGTGCGCCCGGTCGAGGGTGGCCACAAAGGCCGCCACCACCGCGCCCTCGGGAATGCCCAGCGCGCCGCGGACCTCGGGGGCCGCGGTCCCCGGGTGGAAGCGCTCGAGGTCCACCCCGTTGGGCAGCTCCTCCACGGCGTCGGGCCGGCGTCGGGAGAGCCGGCGCAGGCCCGGAACGCTGTCGGCGTGCTCGGCCGAGAGCACGCACACGCGGTCGGCCGCCGCCAGCAGCCAGCGCTCGAAGGTCTCCTCCCACGCGCGGAAGATCGGGGCGCGCGCACCCTCTCCGACGAGGCGGTTGTGGTAGCTCACGACGAGGGCGGGACGCGCGCCGCGAAGGCGGCTCGTAAGGACGAGCTCGGTGCCGAAGAGGAAAGGGTGGTGGAGGTGGACCACGTCGTAGGCCCCGGTGCGCGCGAGGCCGGGCAGCAGCGGCGCGTTGCCCACGGCGAGGAGCGGGCGCAGGCGGCGAACCCGGGCGCCTCCGGCCTCCGCGGGCGGGGCCGCCCCGTCCGCCGCCGCGGTGAGCACGTCGACCGTGTGGCCGCGGGCGGCCAGTCCGCGGGCCAGATGGAGCGTGGTGGTGCCCGCTCCGCCCTGGTAGGGCGGGAAGGTGGCCGTGAGGTGGGCGATGCGCACGGCGGCCGGGCCCTCAGCCCGTCGTGTCCGGATCGACGCCGGCCTCGCCGGCGGGCTCGTCAATCGACGCGCGGCGGATGGCCCGCCCGAGGAGCAGCGGCGCGCCCGCCGCCACGGCGGCCAGCAGGAGGGCGAGCAGGACCGGGCCCACCGGTCCCGGCCGCCAGAGGGCCGCACGGTCGAGCATGGTGGGCACGAGGGACAGGGCCGACCTCGGGCGGTCGCGGAGGAAGACGAGCGTGAGGTCGCCGTCCTGGGACCGGCCGTCGACCGTGGCCCGGCTGGTGCGCGCCGCCCGGGGAGGCCCGCCCAAGAGTCCGACCTCTCCCGGCCCGGCCACCCGCGTGCACACCGCGACCGCCTGTCCCTCGGCCACCTGACCGACGGGGGCCGTGACGTAGGTCTCTCCGGAGCGGTAGCCGCCCGGTATGCGTCCGGCGGAAAGGAGCCGCTCGCCCGTCGAGGTGCGCACCTCGACGGCCAGCAGGGGCGCCGATGTCCGTTCGTCCCCCACCTGGAGCATCACGCGATCGAACGCGGCCGACACGTCGATCGGCCCCTGACAGACCGTGCGCTCGCCCGCGAGGGAGACGATCTCCCGCTCGGGGGTGACCCCCAGGGTGAAGGCCACGCGGCGCT
Source organism: Thermoleophilaceae bacterium (assembly GCA_050998555.1). Classification (GTDB taxonomy): domain Bacteria; phylum Actinomycetota; class Thermoleophilia; order Solirubrobacterales; family Thermoleophilaceae; genus JACCZP01. Next base: position 25,500 of record JBPCQB010000171.1, on the reverse strand, counting down.
GGTCGGTGGCGGCCACGGCAGCGATCCCCACCAGCGCGACGGCCACCGCGGCGAGGAGCCACAGGCTCGGGCGCCTAGGCATAGAAGCGACCCATCACCACGGCCAGGCAGACGGCCTGCAGCGCGAGCAGGGCACCTACCCCGGTGGTCAGGGCCGCGGTCCGCAGGCGGGAGGGCACGAGCGTGAGGGCTGCCGCGGCGGCCACGCCGGCCAGGGGCACGAGCGGCAGCAGGTAGCGGCCCTGGTTGAACGGGCCCCCCGTGACCTGGATCAGCCGGTACTCCGTCCAGTGGAGGCCGCCGAGGAGCGCCAGCGCCACCAGCGCGAAGTAGGCCGCCACCGCCATGTCGACGTTCCCGCGGCGGCGTGCCCGCACGAAGGCGACCGCCGCCGCCACGAGCACCGCGACCGTGACCAGGGCGAGGAGGAGGTAGAGCCACTCGGGCAGTCGGACCTCGAGCGCGCCGAAGGCGCCCCAGGCTCCCTTCGCCCAGAAGTCGTAGACGGGGAGAGTGGGGAAGCCCGCGAACTCCTGCTGGAAGGGAAGCTTCGGGAGGTAGAACTGCCAGAGGTAGCTGGCCAGGAGCCGCAGGGGCGAGTCGGGGAGGGGCGCGTTGTCGGAGGTGCCGACCTGGAACAGCGCGGGGCGGCCGAGCACGACCGATGCCACCACCCATCCTCCGGCCAGCACCGCGAGGGACGCCACCGCGGCCAGCCCGGTGGTTGCGGCGGCCCGCCGCCCGCCGCCCGAGTGCCAGAGCCGCCACAGGCCGACGCCGAGGACGAGGAACGCGGCGGGCAGGAGGACGAGCGTGGTGGCCTTGGTGAGCGTGCCGAGGCCGATGACCGCGAAGAAGGCCACCCCGCTTCCGAGGGTCAGCCCGCGGCGCAGGACGCGCGCGCCGAGCCACAGGGCCAGAGCCCACAGGGCATAGAGGAGCGAGTCCGGGTTCACCGATGCGCTGACGAAGGTCATCATGGGCTCGAGCCCGGTGACCGCTGCGGCGGCCACCTGGAGGACCCGGTTGCGTCCGAACACCTCGCCGGCGAGAAGCCACGCCCCCGTCGTGGTGACGAGCAGCAGCAGGGCGGAGATCGCCCGGGCGGCGTACAGGCGGTCGAAGACGTCGCCGGGATAGGCGGCCCAGTAGCCGAGCGCGGAGTAGGCGTAGAAGAGCGGGGGGTTCGTGGACGCGGGGTTGGTGCCACCACCGTCGCTCCGCGCGGAGGACGCCGGCGCGGTCTCATCTCGCTCCCAGCGGCGAAAGGCCTCCTCGCTCCACTCGAGCTCCGTGGTGGGGACCGCGGCCGTCTGCTCGGCGTTCGAGCGGCTGGTGGCGAGGCGCTGCTCGGTGGACTGCTCCGGCCTCGAGCTGTCGCCCGGGAGGGTCAGCCTCTCGCCGAGCGTCTGCACGTAGGCGAAGTGGTGGTCCTCGTCGGGCGGCTGCCAGGGGGGGACGACGAGGACCCAGGCGGCGACCACGAGGAGCACCGCGCCGAGCAGGTGGGCCAGGGGTGCGGGGACGACACCTCGCCGCGATGCGGTCGTGGGGACCGACGGCAGGCGCGGGCGGAGCCGGCCACGCCGCGTGGTGGCGGTGACGCTGGCCATCTCGCGCTAACCCCGTGGCGGCCGTGGTGCTTCGGAGGGCGCCCCGTGGCCGCCCTGCCTGTGGCGGAAAGGCACGTGCTCGACCCTATCCAGAGCGGTTTGCTCCGGCCGCGCGCAGCGGACGACGATCCCGCCGCTCGGGCGGCGGGTACCGTCGCCGGCCGTGCGCTCGCCCTCGGCCCTGCTCAAGTCGGTGCTACCCGCGCCCGTTCGTCGGCGGGCTCGACGCTTGGCCTCGGCGACCCGCGAGCGGGCCTGGGCGGCTCGGCTCGGGAGGGCGTCGCTCCCGGGCGGCCTGAGCCCGAGCGGCGTGCGAACGCGGCCGGCAGGGCGCCTCGCGCGGGAGCAGGCGCCCGCGACCGAGCGCCTCCACGCACGGCTCGCGCGCCCAGACCTCGATGAGCTCGAGGCTCGCCTGCGGGCCTCCGACGAGCGGATCGAGCTGCCGGTGACCCCTGGAGCCGAGCCCCGCCGACCCCTTCTGCGCGAGCTCTGGGAGGGTGCGCAGCCGCCGGAGCGCGAGCGTCTCTCGCTCGCCTTCGGCCTTCACCTCGGAGTGCCGGGCTTCGCCGAGCGCACTGGCCTCCCGGCCGCGTTGCCCCCCGGAGACGTCCACGCCATGACCCGCAGCCCGCTCGCGGCCGGAGGCTCCTACTACCACGCGGACCTAGTGGTCGACGCGCTGGCGAGCGTCGGGTCCGAGCTGGCGGCTGGCGCCCGGGTGCTCGACTTCGGCTGCTCCTCGGGGCGCGTGGTCGGCGTCCTCGCCGTCGCGTTCGGCGAGGTCGAGTGGCACGGCTGCGACCCGATCGAGCGCTCGGTGGAGTGGGGGCGTGCGACGTGGCCCGGAGTCGAGTTCGCCTCCCAGCCCGAGCGTCCGCCACTGCGCTACGACGACGACTCGTTCGATCTCGTCTACGCGATCTCGGTCTGGTCGCACTTCGCCGAGCGTCCCGCGCTCGCGTGGTTCGAGGAGATGCGCCGTGTGCTGCGTCCCGGCGGAGCGCTCGTGTTCACCACCCACGGTCTTCAGTCCTGCTCCTACTACGGCGAACGGCTGATGCGCTCGACGCGCTCGCTGATCGAGATCCGCTCGGCTCTGTACGACCGCGGCTTCTGGTTCGCGCCGGAGAGCGGCGGCATCGAGGAGTGGGGGCTCGAGGACCCCGAGTGGGGCATGGCCTTCATGACCGCGGAGTGGGTCGTCGAGCACCTGTGCCCCGCGTGGCGGGTGGCCGAGTTCGCCGCCGGGCGCAACGAGGAGAACCAGGACGTCTACGTGCTCGAGCGGGCCTGAGCGCCGAAGGGCCTCTGTCGCTCGGCGGAGGTAGAATGGCGCGATCACACTCCTCGACCACCGTCGCGACTGGGAGGATCTGGCCCGGGTCGATCCCTACTGGGCGGTGGTGTCGACCCCGCAGAAGCGCTTCGGCGCGTGGGACGCCGAGGAGCTGCTGCACACCGGAGAGGCTCATGTCGCGTCGCTCATGCGCCGCGCACGGCGGCTCGGCTACCCGGAGCAACGACGCTCCGCGCTGGACTTCGGCTGCGGGGTGGGCCGGCTGACCCAGGCGCTCGCCCCACACTTCGACGAGTGCGTGGGCGTGGACATCTCGGAGGAGATGCTCTCCGAGGCACGGCGGCTGTCCGCCGACGTGCCGGGAGTGCGCTTCCTGCTGAACGACGACGCCGACCTACGGCAGTTCGCCGACGGATCCTTCGACCTCGTCTTCAGCCACATCGTCCTGCAGCACGTCCCCGACCGGGCCGGCGTCCTCTCCTACATCTCCGAGTTCGTCCGGGTCCTCGCCCCCGGTGGCCTCATCGCCTTCCAGCTCCCGAGTCGTATCGCCTTGCGCCACCGCGTCCAGCCCCACCGCCGCGTATGGAGGATGTTGCGCCGGCTCGGCGTCTCCCCCGCCCGTCTCTACGGGATGGGGCTCCAACCCATCCACATGGGCGGGGCCCCGGTGGACGAGGTCGCCTCCGCGCTCGAGCACGGAGGCGGCCGGGTGCTCGCCGTGGACACCAGCCTGATCCGCGGCGGCAACGAGTCCTCGAGGTACTGGGTCACGCGGGAGGAGCACTCGGCGTCACCGGCCTTCCAGATGCCACCTCGCTCGTCGGTGCTCCGGACGACGGTGAGGAAGGTGATGCGTCCGGGCGCGAAGGAGATCGAGCGGTTACGGGGTGAGCTGGCGGAGAGCGCTCGCCTGCTCGAGCGGGAGAGACAGCGATCGAAGCACTGGAAGGAGGCCGCTGACCGCCGACGGGGAGAGGTGAGGCGGTGGAAGGGGAAAACGGCACACTCCGAGGAGAGCGCGAAGCGCTGGAAGGCTCAGGTCAGAGCGCTGAATGCAGTAAGCAGCGCGACCGAGCAGGTGAGCACGCCGGCGGCCGGCACTCACGAGGTGCCGGTCCGGTCGACCTCGAGCAGCCCTACGTCGGAGTCTGAGACCTCGACCAGGTGAGCGCTCGCCCGCGGCGGAGCCGCTCGCGGAGCGCCGCACGCACCTCCGGCCACTCCGGACCGACCACGCTGTACCACGCGGTGTCGCGCCAGCCGTCGGGGAGCCTGCGATGCCGGCGGTGGATGCCCTCGAACCGCGCGGGCAGCGCCTCCATCGCCGCACGCGAGCGCGCGTTGCGCGCGTCGCACTTCAGCTCCACCCGCTCGCACCCGAGCGTCTCGAACGCTCGGGTGAGCAGCAGCAGCTTCGTCTCCAGGTTCCGCCCGGTGCGCCAACACGGCCGCCCGAGCCAGGTCCACCCGATCTCGAGCCCCGCGTGCTCGGGGCGCAGGGAGAGGTAGCGCGTGCTGCCGATGGGGACGCCGGTCTCGCGGTCGAGGATGGCGAACGCGCCCTCCCGGCCGGCCGCCGACGCCGCCAGCGCCTCCTCCATCCACAGGTGGAAGCGTTCTGGACTCTCCGCCGCGTAGGTGTCGGTCGCGGTCGAGGGGACCGCGGGCATGAAGTCCCACAACGACCGGTCGGCGGCGGCGGCGAGGAGTCCCTCCTCGTGCTCGGGCGCGAGCGGCTCGACGACCACGAGCGCTCCCTCCATGCGCACGGTCAGCTCCGTCGGCCACCCGGTCATGCCGCGACCCTCTCCCTCCGCCGCAGCGCCTCGCGCAGCTCGGCCTCCACCTGCTCGGCCGCCAGGTCCCAGGTGTGCTCTCGGACGAAGTCGATTCCGAGCGCCGAGCGCTCCTCCCACCGCGGGCGGTCGTCGAGCAGCCGCTCCATCGCCGCGGCCAGGGCGACCGGGTCCGGCGCCGCCAGCTCGAGCGGGCCGTCGGCCCCGAAGTCGGCCTCCGCGCTGCGTCCCGACACGTCGACGCACGGCATGCCGCAGGCCAGCATCTCCTTGGGGACGATCGAGTAGTTGGTGAGCGACAGGCACAGTCCCACCGTGCCCTCCGAGTAGACCTGCGCCAGGGTCTCGCCGGAGACGACGCCGAGGTGCTCGTACTCGAACGTGGTCTCGAGCGGCCGGGAGTCCCCGAACATGACCACACGGACGCCGGGGCGGCGGCGCTTCAGCTCGTGCAGGGCGAGGAGGCCGAGCCCGACCGCGCGCCGTGGGGTGAGCTGGCGCGCGTAGAAGACCACCGTGTCGCGCCGGCGCTCGACCGGGCGCGGGAAGTAGATCGAGTGGTCCACGCCGAGCTGGAAGTGGCCGCCCTCCGCGCCATAGCGCTCGTGCAGGAAGTCGCGCAGCCAACGGCTGGCCGAGATGTGGTGCAGGCCGAGGCGGTAGGTCTCCTCGGCCCAGTGGGACTCGATCGAGGCGGGATAGAACTCGGGCTCGTGGTCGTTGACCATGTAGGCGCGTGCCCGGCAGGCCTCGAGGCCCATCGCCGGGTAGACGGTCTGCCATCCGGTGGGCATCACCACGTCGGCGCCGTACCAGGCGTCGAAGCCCTTGAACAGCGGCGCGTCCATCGGCGCGAACTCCTCGACCATCAGGCGCCGCAGCACCCCGACGCGCTCGTGGCGCTGCGTGTCGAACGGGTCGTCTATCCACACCGAGCACGTGTGCCCCATGCGCTCGAGCCGGGAGACGATCTTGAAGATCGTCCCGTGTCCGCCCGACCCGCGCCGGAAGGGCGGCACGACGGTCGCGATGTGCAGCCGCGCGCGCTCCGAGTCACCGGGCACCGGTGCGCGCAGGGGCGCGCCGCCGTCCACCAGCACTCGGGTGACGGCGTCGGCGCCCTCGGCCACGTGGGCGCGGGGCACGTGGGTGCCGACAGGGACGGAGGCGCTCGCCTCCCCGTCCGGCCCCTCCGTGATCGGGGCCGCCGGCTCTCCGGTCACTCGTCCCTCCAGGGAGATCCCGCGCTGCACGCTCGCGGGCAGTCGCTCGGCCCGCGACCCGAGCGCCGCGAACGCCCTGCGGCCCGCGTGGTGGGCGCTCGAGCGCGCGGTCCAGCGCGCACGCGGCAGCGCCCCGTAGCCCCGCTCGCGCATGAAGCGGCGGTCGGCGGCCACCAGCGCCCGCACGTGCCCCGGCGCGGTGCGCAGTCCGAGCGGCTCGACGTGCCCGGTCGCCTCCCTCAGGCCCCGGTACTCGTCGAAGTAGCGGCGCATGAACTCCACCGGACCGTAGTCGTGAGCGTGGAGCACGGCAGCCCCGGGGTGGAAGACCTTGAGCCAGCCCGCGGCGAGCATGTCGCGCCCGAACGCCTGGTCCTCGCTGTAGCGCACGTCGCGGAAGCGCACCTCCTCCCAGCACGCGCGGCGGTAGCCGGCGTTCACGTTCGAGAGGAAGGCCGGGCCCTCCGGTCCCTGGAGCACCGCCCGCCCGTCGGAGGAGAACCCTGCGAAGAACTCCGACAGCTCCCGCGCGATCATCGGGCTGGTGTCCACGCGTGCGAGGTGCGGGCCGTATACCGCGCCCACGCGCTCGTCGAGCGCGATGGCCTCGAGGAGAGCATCGCGCCATCCCTCGGCCGGGGTGGCGTCCTGGGTGAGGAAGGAGACGACGTCGCCGTCGGTGCGCTCGGCGCCCAGATTCCGCGTGCGCCCGTGGCCGAATTCCTCGGGCGGTATCTCGAGAAGCTCGGCGCCGGCGGCCCGGGCGATGTCGCGCGAGTGGTCCCGGGAGCCCGAGTCGATGACCAGCATCTGGTCCACACGCTCCCGCCGCAGGGCGTCGAGCAGCTCCTCGAGGTAGCGCCCACCGTCCTTGACCGGGATGACGACCGAGACGCGGGTCACCGAGCCGCCCGCCCGCCGCCGCCGGCCGGGCGCTCTGGTGTCATCCGCCTCGCGCGCGGCGACGCTCGCGCATCCACCGCAGCCGCCGGCGGGCGGCGAACGCGCGGTCGATCAGGCGGCCGGCGGGGGTGCGGGCGAGCTCGTCGAGGTCGAGCTCCCAGCGGTCGAGCCAGTAGGTGCGCCGCTCGAGCTCGGCGATCGCGGCACCGGCCCGGGCCACCTCCTCCGCACGCTCGGCGTCGAGGGCGGCGAGCCGCGCTCGCAGGGCCGAAGGTTCGTCCGCGCGCTCAGGCATAGAAGCGGTTCGCCACCGCGGCCAGGGAGAGGACCTGGAGCGCGAGCATGACCCCGAGCCCCCCGAGGAGGACCTCGCTCCGGCGAGGACGGGGCACGAGCGTGAGGGCGCAGGCGGCGGCGACGCCGGCCAGGGGCATGAGCGGAAGCAGGTAGCGACCCTGGCTGGAAGGGCCCCCGGTGCTCAGCAGGAGCCTGTACTCGGTGTAGTGGAGGCCCGCGAGGAGGCTGAGAGCCACGACCCCGAGGTAGATCGGCAGGGCCAGGTCGCGATGTCCCCGCCTGCGGGCCCGGACGATGGCGACCAGGGCGGCCGCGGCGATCCCCACGCTGACCAGCGCCAGGGCGAGGTACACGGGTTCCGGCAGCTTCACCTCGCGGGCCCCGAACGACCCCCAGGCGCCCTTCACCCAGTAGTCGTAGACCGGAAGCGCCGGGAAGCCGGCGAACTCCTGCTGGGAGGGGAGCTTGGGCAGGTAGAACTGCCACAGGTAGCTGGCGAAGAAGCTCAGCGGGCGCTCGGGGGCCGCCGCCGAACCGGAGAGTCCCGCGGTCAGCGCGCTCGGATTCTCGAGCGCCTGGTTCGCCGCCACGAAGCCGCCGAGCGGGAGCGCGAGGGCGACCACGATGCCGACGCCCGCGGTCGCTGCGGCGGACCATCCCGTGCGGCGGCGCACGAGCCGGCTCACCGCGAGGGCCAGCACCACCACGACGCCGGGGAGCAGCAGGAGGGTCGTCGCCTTCGTGAGCATCGCGAGGCCGACGACGGCCAGAAAGGAGAACGCCGTCACCGCGCTCAGCCCACGCCGGAGGATCCTCGCTCCGAGCCACAGGGCCAGGCTCCACAGCGCGTAGAGCAGCGCGTCGGGATTGACCGAGGCGCTGACGAACGTGATCATCGGCGCGAGCCCCGTGACCGCCGCGGCCGCGAGCTGGAGCGTGCGGTTGCGTCCGAAGACCTCACCGGCGAGGAGCCAGGCGCCGGCCGTGGTCACCAGCAGCAGGAGCGCGGAGACGGCCCGGGCCGCATAGAGGCGGTCGAAGACGCCGCCGTCGCCGGCCGCCCAGTATCCGAGCGAGGCGTACGCGTAGTAGAGCCGGGGGTTGACGTCGGCCGGGTTGCTGCCGCCCCCGTCGCTTCGGGCGGTGGCGGGCAGCCCGGCCTGCGTGCGCTCGAAGCGTCGGTCGGCCTCCTCGCTCCACTCGATCTCCTCTCCCGGGTTGCCGGCGGCCGCGGCGGCGTTCGAGCGGCTCATGGCCAGCTCCTGCTCCGTGGACTGCTCGGAGCGCTCCACGTCCCCGGGGGGCACCAGCCTCTCGGCCATGCTCTGCACGTAGGACCAGTGGCGCTCCTCGTCCGGGGCCTGCCACGGCGGCACGAGCAGCCACCACGCCAGCGCCACGAGCGCCACCGTGGCCAAGAGGTACGCGAGGGGCGCGGGCACCCGGCCGGCGGACGGCCTCCAGGCTCTCAAAGGTTCTCCGCGATGAAGGGGGCCTCGCGGTTGAACACCCAGAGGCCGAGCGCGAACACCGCCGCGGCGATGGCCAGGGGGATGAGCACGAGCACTCCGCCGCCGAGCGCGTCGGCCGCCGTGGGCGCCGCCGGGTCGATCAACGCGTAGCGCATCTCGGTGATCACCGCGGCGATCGGGCTGGCGGCCATGAAGCGCTCGACCGAGTCCGGGAGCTGGGCGATCACGTAGATCACCGGGGAGCCGTAGAAGAGGAGCTGTAGGCCGACCTGGGAGATCGGCTCGATGTCGCGAAAGCGCACGAACAGCGCGGAGAGAAGCATCGCGACGCCGGTGGCGAACGCGATCAGCACCGCGAGCAGCACCGGCAGCTCAAGCCACGAGAGCCGCGGCGTGATCCCCGAGGCGAGCAGGAACGCGAACAGCGCGAGCAGGTTCGTCCCCAGCGTGAAGGCGCTGGTCAGCGCTACCGACAGCGGCACGACCATGCGCGGGAAGCGGATCTTGCGGATCAGCCGCTCGCGGTTCACCAGGCAGCGCACCGACTGGATCACCACCTCCGAGAAGTAGGTCCACAGCACCACCGCCATGAGCAGGTAGAGCGGGTAGTAGGCCACGCCGTCCCCGAAGCGCACGACTTGCGTGAAGACGAAGTAGAGGACCCCGAAGAGCATCAGCGGCCGCATCAGCGTCCAGAAGTAGCCGAGGAACGAGCCGAAGTAGCGCAGCTTGAACTCGGTGATGGCGAGCACGAAGGCCAGCTCCCAGAAGCGGCGCAGGTCGTCGCCCAGCGCGGAGGGGCCCTGGCGGGTGGCGACCGTGCCGGCCGGCCGGGCGGCCTCCGTGGTCATCGCGCGCGCGCTCCCGCGGGAGCGCTTCCCGTGCCCACCACCGCGCCCCGCCCCCGGATGGGAGTGGTGAGGCGTCGCTGGGCACGACCTCGAGGTCGTGCGGCATGTCGGGCAGTCCGCGCGCCGAGCCCTGGACGGTGATGGGCGCAAGGCCCTCGCGGCGCTCCCACGCGGTCTCCTCGTCACCATCCTGCGAGACGGTCGCGCCGAGCGCGTAGCGCCCGGGCGGCAGGCGGAAGTCGAAGGAAACCCGCACGACACCCGACTCGCCGGGAGCGAAGCGTCCGACCGGCGCTCCCGTCGTGCTCGTCCCGAAGACCACGGCGCCCACGTCGTTCATCAGCCGGAGCACCACGACCGGGTCCTCGACGTGCTGCCCGAACTGGAGCTCGACCGAGGCCACGCACGACTGGCCGTGGTCGAGCCGGTGGACGCGCTTTCCGGATGCGTCCTCCCACCACGCACGCAGGACCCGCGCAGGCTGGCTCGGGTCCGCGGCCGGCACGGCGCCCGACTCGGAGTCGAAGTTGAGCGCGAAGTACTGCTCGGCGATCGCCGCCGGGTTCCCCACGTCGAGCATCTCGCCGTGGTGAAGGAGCATCGCGCGGTCGCAGAAGCGCTCCACGAGGGCCATGTCGTGGGTCACGAAGAGCACCGTGCGGCCCTCCTCCTTCAGCCGGCGGAACTGCTCGAAGCACTTCTCCTGGAAGGAGACGTCACCCACCGCCAGGACCTCGTCCACGAGGATGATGTCGGCGTCCACCTGGATGGCCACCGAGAAGGCCAGGCGCACGGCCATCCCCGACGAGTAGTTCTTCAGCTTGAGGTCGACGAAGTCCTCGAGCTCCGCGAACGCGACGATCCGGTCGAAGCGCCGGTGCGCCTCGCGCCGGGTCAGCCCGAGCATGATCGCGTTGATGGTCACGTTGTCCCGGGCCGTGAGGTCCGGGTTGAAGCCCACGCCGAGCTCGATGAACGGCGACAGCCTCCCCCCGAGGCCGATGCGCCCCCCGTCCGGGTCGACGTCGTAGATGCCGGCCAGGCACTTGAGCAGCGTGCTCTTGCCCGACCCGTTGCGTCCGACGATGCCGAAGAACTCGCCCGCCCGGACGTCGAAGGAGACGCCGCTCAGGGCCGAGAGGGTCTCGTAGGTGGACGACTTCAGGGGATGGAGCGCCCGCTCCTTGAGCGTCTGGTACTGCTGGTGGGGCAGTCGGAAGGACTTCGAGACGCCCTCCACCGCCACGGAGGCGGGGGCGCGCGCCAGGGCGTCGGCCCGCTGCGCTTCGGTCTGGGGAACGGTGGCGGCCAAGGCGCTCACGAACGCTAACAACCGGGCTGGAGGCTTCGGAGCGCCCGGAGCGGCGGCCCTAGGCTACGCCGCCGCATGCCCGGCCCCTGGCTCGTCCTCCCCACGTACAACGAGGCCGAGAACCTGGAGCCGCTGGTGCGCGCGGCGATCGACCAGCTCGCGTTCGCCGCGCCCGCCGCCCACCGGGTTCTGGTGGTGGACGACGACTCACCCGACGGCACCGGACGGGTGGCCGACCGCCTGGCCGAGGAGCTTGCGGTGCTCGAGGTGCTACACCGTCCCAGCAAGGCTGGCCTCGGCTCCGCCTACATCGAGGGCTTCCGGCGCGCGCTGGCGGGCGGCGCCGACCTAGTGATGGAGATGGACTCGGACTTCTCCCACGAGCCCCCCCACCTGCCGCGGCTGCTCCCCGCCCCGGGCCACGCCGACCTCGTGCTCGGCTCCCGCTACGTGGCCGGCGGAGGGGTAGGGGGTTGGGGCCTCGGCCGTCGCCTTCTCTCGCGCGGGGGCTGCCGCTACGCGCGCACGGTCCTCGGCGTCGACGTCCGCGACCTGACCGGCGGCTTCAAGTGCTTTCGCCGCGAGGTGCTCGAGACCCTCGAGCTCGGCGGGGTGCGCACCGACTGCTACGGGTTCCAGATCGAGCTGACCTACCGGGCACTGCGGGCGGGCTTCCGGGTGGTCGAGGTCCCGATCGTCTTCCGCGAGCGCCGCACCGGGGCCTCGAAGATGACCCCGCGGATCGCCCTCGAGGCGCTGTGGAAGGTGCCCGCGCTGCGGGTGCGCCCGCCGCGGCGCTGAGCGGCGGGTCAGTCTCCGCCGGGGCCGGTGAGCGGCTGGCCGCAAGCGCACCGGCGGCACGTCAACTCCACGGCCTCGAACGTAGCGGCGTCTCGCGAGCGGGTCTCGTCTCGTATTCCGTGACGCACGTCACCTCAACGTCCGCTTCCGGACGCCGATCTCCCGCCGGCAAGATCGAGATCACAGTAGGCACCGATATAGGTGGTCAGATTGCCTCTCTCGATCTCCGGTCGAGCGCTTGCCCGGGGCAGAAGCAGCAGAGCTGTAACGGACCCCGGGCCGCGGCGCCGCTCAGTCCCGCAGCAGCCGCTCCCCCTCCTCGATCGCCACGTCGTTGATCGAGGCGTCGCGGCGACTCATGTACCCGAGATCGTCGAACTCCCACTGCTCGTTGCCGTAGGAGCGCCACCACCGGCCCTCGGGGTCGCGGGACTCGTACTCGAAGCGCACGGAGATGCGGTTGCCCGCGAAGCTCCACAGCTCCTTCCTCAGCCGGTAGTCGAGCTCGCGCGCCCACTTGCGCTCGAGGAAGGCCACGATCGCCTCCCGCCCCTCGAGGAACTCGTCGCGGTTGCGCCACGCCGAGTCGCGGGAGTAGGAGCCGACCACCTTCTCCGGGTCGCAGGTGTTCCACGCGTCCTGCGCCGCCTTGACCTTCTGACGGGCGGTCTCCTCGGTGAACGGGGGCACGGGCGGTCGGGGGTCCATCGTCGGGTGCCCCTACCCGGCCGAGCGTGATCGCGCACGCCGCCGCGCGGCCAGCGTCGCCACCCCGGCGAACACCAGCTCGATTCCGGTCACGAGTATGCGTGACGCCACGGCCACGGCCACCGCCACCTCCGTCGGGACGGCGGCCGCCAGCGCGGTCACGAGGCCGGCTTCGCGGGCGCCGAGCCCGGCGGGGGAGAAGAAGGCCACCACCGCCACGCCGAACCCCACCGCCCACGCGGCCAGCAGCCCCGGCACCCCGGCCGGGTCGACCGGATGGAGAGCCTGGGTGAACGAGCCGATCGCGACTCCCGCGACCAGGAAGGACACCGCGTAGAACGCGCCCACGGCCACCACGCGCGAGAAGGGCAACGAGAGCGGCAGGGGCTCGCGGCCGAGGCGCTTGAACGCCCAGTCCACCACCCGATGGAAGATCGCCGGGTGAAGGCCCACCACGGCCGCCACCGGCATGAGGACGACGAGGAAGCGCAGGGGCTGGCCCTGGAGGGCATCGAGCTCGATCACGAAGTAGGCACCCACCGCCATCGCCGCGGCCACCTGAAGTGAGAGCTCGTAGACGATGCTCGCCAGCACCACGCGCTGGGGCACGCCCTCGCGGCCGGTGAGCGTCACCCGGGTGACCACGAGCAGGGCGTTGGTGGGCACGTAGCGGGCGAGGATCGACTTCGCCCAGATGGACTGGGTGACCACGGCGGGCAGCCGGTGGCCCATCGCCGCGAGGATCCGCCGCCAGCCCTCGGCGTGCATGGCGAGCATGACGAAGAACGCGACCACCGAGACGGCCAGCCAGGCCGGCTGGAAGCGCCATGCGAAGTCGGGCAGGTTCCGCCACTGGGTCCCCACGGCGAGGGCGACGAACGCGGCCACCAGCACGATGACGGCCACCCGCACGGCCCAACGGACGCGCGGATGCGCCAGACGGCCGGTCCTTGCGCGCCGGCCGACCTCCGCCAGCCGCTCGGGTAGGCGCCGCGGCGGGGCCGGGACCTCGGGCGACGCCACCGCATCGGGGCCGCGCTCGGGGGCGGGAGAGGGTCGTGTGTCGGTCACGACAGCGCGGCCTCGGCGCGGTCGGCCACGAGCCGGGCCAGCGCCAGCGCCGAGGTGGCCGCGGGCGAGGGAGCGTTGCGCACGTGCAGGGCGCGCGGGGTCTCTGACACCGCGAAGTCGTCGAGCAGGCGGCCGTCCCGCGCCACCGCCTGCGCGCGTACGCCGAAGAACGCGGGCTCGAGGTCCTCCTCACGCAGCGCGGGCACGAAGCGGGCGGCCTCCGCGGCCAGGGCACGGCGGCTGGCGGCGCGCGCGATCTCCCCGATCCCGGTGCGCCACCAGGTGCGAGCCATCCGCCACGTGCCGGGCCAGGCGAAGGTCGAGGCCGTGTCGCGCACGTCAAAGGCGCGCGGCGGGTGCGCGTCGCGCGCGCCGGCCAGCAGCGCGGTCGGGCCGACGAGCACCTCGTCGCCGCCGTGGCGGGTGAGGTGGACGCCCAGGAAGGGGAGGCTCGGGTCGGGCACCGGGTAGATCATGGACCGCACCAGCGCGGCGCCGTCTCCGCGGAGGCGCGAGTAGGCCCCGCGGAAGGGGACGATCGCCGGATCGGGGTCCGCGCCCGCGGTCCGGGCGAGGCGGTCCGCGGCCGACCCCGCGCAGAGCACCGCGAATCCCGCCTCGAGCTCCCCGCGGACGTGGCGCACGCGTACGCCGCGCGGCCCCGCGGCCACCTCGCGGACCTCGCAGCCGGTGATCACCTGCCCGTCGGCGTCGCGGACGTCGCCGGCCATGGCCCGCGCCACCGCCGCGTAGTCCACGATCCCGGTGCTCGGTGAGTGGAGGGCGGCGAGGCCCCGGGCACGCGGCTCGATCTCGGCCAGGCCGTGCGGATCGAGCCGGCGCAGCCCCGGCACGCCGTTGGCCCGCCCCCGCCGCTCGAGCTCGTCGAGACGCTCCACCTCCTCCGGCCTCGTGGCCACGATCACCTTTCCCGGGCGCTCCGCGCGCACACCGCGGGCGTCGCAGTAGTCGAACAGCTCACGCGCGCCGGCCACGCACAGCCGTGCCTTGAGCGACCCCGGCCGGTAGTAGATCCCGGCGTGGATCACGCCGGAGTTGTGCGCGGTCTGCTGGCGGCCCACCTCGGGCTCGCGCTCGAGCACCGCGAGGCGCGCGCGGGGACGGCGCCGGGAGAGCTCGCGGGCCACGGCCAGGCCGACGATGCCCCCGCCCACGACCACGACGTCGAAGCGACCATCCGCCGGCTCGGGGAGTCGCCACTCGCCGCCGTCGTCCACGACGGGGAAGCTAGTCCTCGCCTTGGTCGGAGGACCCGCGCGCCGCTCCCAGCAACCGAGGGCCGACCGTGCTCGGAGCACCTAGCTTTCTCGACCGACCGCCGCGATCAAGGAGCTGACCCCACCGATGAGCCTGCCCTCGCCCACGCCCGACTCCACCGTCATCGTCACCGGAGCCTCCTCCGGCATCGGGGCGGAGCTGGCGCGCGACCTGGCCCGTCGCGGCTACGGGCTGACGCTCGTCGCGCGCCGCCGTGAGCGCCTGACCGAGCTCGCCGACGAGTGCCGGCGCCGCCACGGGGTGGCCGTGGACGTGCGTGCCGCCGACCTGTCGAAGCCGGCGTCGCGGACCCGGCTGATCACGGCCATGCACGCGTCTCCCACCCGCGTGGTCGGTCTGTGCAACAACGCCGGCTTCGGTTCCTTCGGGCGGTTCCAGAACCTCCCGCTCGAGACCGAGACCGAGCAGGTGAGGCTGAACGTCGACGCCCTTCACGAGCTGACCGGCGCGTTCCTCCCCGGCATGGTCCTCCGCAGGCAGGGAGCGATCCTCAACACCGGGTCCATAGCCGGCTTCCAGCCGCTCCCGGCCAACGCCACCTACGCCGCCACGAAGGCATTCGTGAACTCCTTCTCCGAGGCGGTGCACACCGATCTGGCCGGAACCGGCGTGTCCTGCACGGCGCTGTGCCCCGGCCCGGTGCGCACTGAGTTCGGCGAGGTGGCCGGCCTCGGGGCGGCCAACGGCGCGGGGCCCGACTTCCTCTGGGGGAGCCCCGACGATGTCGCCCGGGCCGGGATCGAGGCCATGATCAAGGGCAGGCGGTCGGTCATCCCCGGCCTGAGCAACCGCGCCGCGGCGCTCGGTGGCCGCCTCACCCCGCGCACGCTGCTGCTGCCGCTCGCCCGGCTCGCGACCCGCAACTCGCCACGTGGAGGGGCGGAGACCGGGTAGGGCGCCCGGGGGCACGGGCCGGCCGGCGAGGGCCATCGCGCGGCGAGCGCCGCTCCGATCAGCCTCCGTCTCCCGGTCCCTCGACCGGTGCCGTCCGACCCCGGCTCTCCTCCGCCTCCCGGTGGGCTTGGCGCTCCCAGGCGTGAGAGTCCTCCGTCGGTGACTCGGCCTCGCCCTGGCCCGAGGGCGGAGGCGAGTCCGGGCGGGCGGCGTGGGAGGGGTCGTGGCGCTCGGGGTCGAGCGGGGCGGAGTGCCAGCCTCCTCCGCGCGCCCCCAGCTGAGCGAGACACGCCCGTCGGGGCCGGCGTCCTTGCGCCAGAGCCGGCCGGCCAGTGCGCGGTAGAGGTCGGAGCAGAACCTCTCGTCGGCCAGGCGCTCCTCGCGTGTCCCCAGGTCGGCCACCAGCTCGCGCTCGAGGTCCTCGGTCTCAGCGGTCATCCATGCCTCCTCGTTTCGTCGTCTCCCCACCCTGCCACGCGGCGACGTTCAACCCGTCCTCGACCGTGGGTAGGCCGTCCCGGGCGTCACCCTGCCCCATCCTTCGCACCATGTCCCCCGTATCGCACGTCCACGCCTCTCGCGCGTGAGGGCCGGCCCGCCTCCGGTCCTCGTCGTCGAGCACGTCGCGTGGGAGGGACCGCACCGGATCGCCGCCGCGCTCGCCGGCCTCCCACTCCTGCGGGTGGCGATGCCGGACGCCGGCTCCTCCGCGCCGGCCGGCAGGACGGCGCACGCGCCGGCGCTGCCCGCGCCCGGCGAGGTGTCCGGGGCGGTGTTCATGGGCGGACCGATGAGCGTCCACGACACCGACCGGTTCCCGGCGCTGTCGGCCGAGATCCGCTGGCTCGCCGAGGCGCTCGACCGGCAGGTGCCGGTGCTCGGCGTCTGCCTGGGCGCGCAGCTTCTCACGCGCGCGCTCGGCGCGGACGTGCGACCGGCCTCAGAGCCGGAGATCGGATGGGGCGTCGTCGATGTGCTCGATCCCGATGACCCGATGGTCGGCCCCCTGGCACCCGCGACGGAGGTCCTCCACTGGCACGGCGAGGTGTTCGACCTCCCCGCGACCGCCACGCCGCTCGCCCGCTCCGCGGCCACCCCGCTCCAGGCCTTCCGGGCCGGCCCGTCGGCGTGGGGGCTCCTCTTCCACGCCGAGGCCGACGCCCGCCTGGTCGAGCGCTGGCTCGCCGAGCCGACCATGGCCGCCGAGGCCGGCGAGACGCTCGGCGCCGACCACGGCCGTCTCCTACGCGAGGGCGCGCGACGGGCGGAGAGCGATCTGGTCGCACGCTCCACCCCCGGCTTCGAGGCCTTCGCCGCCCGCTGCCGCGCGTTCGGCGGCGGCTGAGGCGCTCAGGGCGCGGGGCCGGCCGCCACGGTCGCGAGTCCCGAGACGAGGGCGGTCTCTCCGGGCCCACCCGACTCCTCGGGCCGGCGGGACAGCAGGCAGAGCTCGGGAGCCACGCCGAGCACCATCTGGCGCTGCCACAGCGCGTCGCCCGGGTCGAGCACCTCATCCAGGGCCGCGAGATGCTCCTCGTAGGACACGCCCGAAGGCTTCGCCGTCCAGCGCGCCGTCGAGGCCGCGCCCGGCGTCGCGTTGCCCCTGAGTCGCGCGCGGACCTCGCCGTGGCCTCCGCCGGACAGGGCGGCCACGGCGTCGTGAGCCGGCTGTCGCCGGCCGTTGACCGCCTCGGCGTTCAGCGCTCCGAGCTCGGCCCAGTCGGCCACCGGATACCAGTCGAGGTACACCGGCACGCCGGTGCGGCGGATCGGAGCGCCGTCGGACACCCGGAAGGTCACCGAGCCGGGACGGGCGAGCGCCGTGTGGAACCCCGCGAGCCCCGCCTCGTAGGCGGCCGGGTCGATTCCGTTCGCCGGCCAGTGCCAGAACAGGTAGGCGAGGCTCGGGCTCAGGTGTGAGCTCGTGCTCGGGCCCGGAGCCGCGCTCGAGCCGAGGCGGGGGCCGGATTCAGCACGGACGAGGACGGGAACGACCGCCCCGATCCACGAGAGGAGTGTCGATGCTTGCCCTGGTCCGCGACGGAGAGCACGATCCGCCGGTCGCCGTACGCGAGGTCCCCGAGCCCGAGCCCGCCGCCCACGAGGCTCTCGTCGGCGTGCGTGCGAGCTCGCTCAACCGCGGAGAGCTGGCCCTCCTCGCGAACCGCGACGACGGATGGCGACCGGGCCAGGACGTCGCCGGCGTCGTGACGCGGCCGGCGGCCGACGGAAGCGGGCCGCCGACCGGCGCCCGGGTGGCGGCACGCGATCGAGGCTCTCCGGGAGGGGGACGTGGAGGGCAAGGCGGTGCTGGTGGTCGGCGGCTAGCGCTCGCATGGCGGGCCCGGCCGCCGGCCCCGGCCGAGTCTCTCTCCGATGAGGGCCTGGCTCCCGCTCATCCCGTAGGCCGCCGCGCGCCGCGCCTCGCCCGCGCCGAGCAGCCCGAAGAGGCGAGCCGCGCGGGCGGCGAGGGAGCTTCGCCCGCGGCCGACCGGCGTTGCGAGGCGCTCGTCCGCCGCCTCCAACTGGAGCGAGCGCACCCGGAGGAGATCGACGATGTCGGCGGTCGGC
The DNA here is from genome assembly GCA_050998555.1 of Thermoleophilaceae bacterium. GTDB lineage: Bacteria > Actinomycetota > Thermoleophilia > Solirubrobacterales > Thermoleophilaceae > JACCZP01. The sequence continues at coordinate 7,386 of JBPCQB010000171.1, read as the reverse complement.
GCGAACGGGTCGGCCACCGCCGCGCCGTCGGCCGTCGACACCGCCGCGAGCAGGTCGCCTCCGACGTCGGCCACCAGCACCGGTGCACGCGGGACCGTCGAGGAGTCGAGCTCCGCCAGGTGCCGCAGCGCCCGGCGGTCGTCCTCGCGGGCGAGCCGCAGGGTGACCGCGGCGGCGGCACGAGCGGTCGAGTGGCTCATGCCGCCTCGGTCCTTCCGCCCGCCACATCCGGGCTCCGGCCGGCCGTCACTCGCCTGCGACTCGCCGCCTCCACCAGCGCCTCGGCCATCCGCCGCCCGGCCACCCCCGACTCCGGCGACTCCGGGTGCCACTGGAGGCCCACGGCAAAGCGGTCCCCGGAGAGCTCGGCGCCCTCGACCACTCCGTCGGGAGAGGAGGCCCGCGGGATGACGCCCCGCCCGAGGCGAGCGATGGCCTGGTGGTGCTCGCTGGACACCGTCGGGCGCTTGCCGAGCACGCGGCGGGTGAAGGAGTCCGCGGCCGTGTCGATGCGGTGGGAGCCTCCCCGGTGCGAGCGGCGGGTGATCCCGTCGTCGGCCAGGTCCTGGTGGAGCGTGCCGCCAAAGGCGATGTTCAGCAGCTGGTGGCCTCGGCACACGCCGAGCACCGGGACCCCCTCGCGGAGCGCGGCGCGGAGCGCGCGGAGGTCGGTCAGGTCGCGCCGGAGATCGAGTCGGTTGATGCGCCCGCGCGGCCGCTCGCGGTAGAGCGCGGGGTGGAGGTCGATCACGCTGCCGGCCAGTACGAGCGCGTCCGCGGTGGCGAGGTCGCGCTCGATGAGCTCGGAACGGAGCCTGCGCACCCGCGCGCCGGCGCGCTCGATCCAGCCCAGGTAGGGCTCGTCGCTTCCCTCCGCATCCCCGCGCTCGGCGAGGAGGATGAGCGGGCCGCGGTCCGGGCGCGCTTGGCGCCACGCACCCGCGAAGGACGCTCTCGCCCGGTCCACCCGCTTGCGAGCGGCCTCCTCGGAGACCCCCACGAGGCTCCCGATCTCGGCGTGCGAGAGACCCGCCTCGAAGCGCAGCAGCAGGACGAAGCGCTCGTGAGCGCTGAGTTGCTCGAGCGCGTCACGGACCGCGAGCCGCTCGTCGGGGTCCTCGCCCGAGGGATCGCCGTCGGGCGCGTCGCCGAGCTCCCGCCACGCCCAGCGCTCGCGGCGGCGTAGCTCGTCGACCGCTAGGTTCGACGCGGTGCGCCACAGCCAGGCGGCCCGGCTCTCCTCGGAGGCGTCGCGCGGCCCGTGCTGCCATACGCGGAGCAGCGCCTCCTGGCGCAGGTCCTCGGCCGTCTCACGCGATCCGACCATCCGCTCGAGGCGCCGGGTGAGCGGCTCGGCCTGTCGTTCGAGGAAGGAGTTCGTGCCCATCTTCTACTGGAGACGAACGGGCGGGTCCAAAGCGGACAAGAATCGGCGCGCGAAGGGCTCAGTTGCCAGCTTCCTCGTCATACCTCCCTCGATCTGTCGTCGTCACCGGGCTTCGGGCCGCCGGATGCGTCTTCGCCGAGGACGAGGCACGATTGCTCATCGCCGCGGCAGGGACGCCGGCCGAGCTCGCCGCGATGGTCGACCGACGAGCCGCCGGGCTGCCTCTCGAGCACGTCCTCGGCTGGGCGGAGTTCCGCGGCCTGCGGATCGCCGTGGACGCCGGAGTCTTCAGACCCCGTCCGCGCACCGAGCTCCTCGTTCGCGAGGCTGCCGCCCTGGCCCGGCGGACTGCCGGCCCCGCCGACCGGCCACGAGGCGTCGTCGTCGACCTGTGCTGCGGCTCGGGCGCGGTGGGCGCCGCGCTGGCCGCGGCCCTTCACCGGGTCGAGTTGCACGCCGTTGACGTCGACCCCGCTGCCGTGCGGTGCGCCCGCCGCAATCTCGCCGCCGTCGGTGCTCAGGTGTACGAAGGCGACCTCTACGAGCCCCTGCCCGCCAGGTTGCGCGGCCGCGTCGACGTCCTCGTCGCCAACGCGCCCTACGTGCCCACCGACGCGATCGGGCTGCTGCCCGCGGAGGCCCGCGTACACGAGGCGCGGGTGGCTCTGGATGGTGGCGCAGACGGGCTCGACATCGTGCGGCGGGTGAGCGCCGCGGCGCCTCTGTGGCTGGCACCGGGTGGCTCGGTGCTGGTCGAGACGAGCGACCGCCAGGCGGCGGTGACCGTCGAGGCCTTCGCCCACGCCGGGCTCGTCCCGCGGGTGGCCCGTAGCGAGGACATGGACGCCACCGTGGTCATAGGAGCAAGGCCCGCGCTCGGAGGTGGGGCGGGCGGTTAGCCGATCTCGCGCAGGCTCTCGATCGAGGTGTCGGTCTTCGCCTCGTGACCCTCGCCGGAGAGGTGCTCGACCGCGGGGTGATCCCCTGCCGTCAGCCGGACGCGTAGCGCCCTGTCCTCAGGGGCAGGCGGGCCGCGCTCTGGTCTGCGAAGCACCCATCATCCGCAGCCGGTGTTGTTGCCGCAGCTCGAGCACGTGTAGCACGAGCCCGTCCGCTGCATCATCCCGCCGCACGCCGCGCACGCCGGTCCCAGGTCGAGGCCGTGGAGACGCGCCGGCATCACCGGTGGAGTGTCGGTGAACGCCTCGGCCGCCGCCTTGGTGGTGGCGGGCTGCGACTCGGAGGCCGGTCGGCTCCCAGGTGCCGGGGGAGAGGGCGGCGTGTCACCCGGCGTGGTCGCCGCAGACCCGGCCGACTTCCCGCCGCCGTTCGACGTGCCTCCGTTGCCGACACTCCCGTTGCCGCCGTGGGCCGGCTCCGGCCCGGCGGTGTCGCCGCGCATCAGCGCCTCCTGCGACGCCTTGCGGGCCCGCACCTCCGGCGTGAGGATCCCGAGCTCCTCCTGCACGTCGATGCCGAGGAAGCGCGACGCCAGCCACCGCATGATGTAGTCCGGCATCGACTTCGCGAAGGGGATCTCCGTGTTCTGGGTCATCCCCTCCGGCTCGAAGCGCATGTAGCAGAACTTCCGCACCAGGGTCTCGAGCGGCACGCCGTACTGGAGCGAGATCGAGATCGCGGTCGCGTAGGAGTTCATCATCCCGCGCAGCGTCGAGCCCTCCTTGCCGATGTCGGTGAGGAAGATCTCGCCGACCGAGCCGTCGTCGTACATTCCCGCGGTGATGTAGCCCTCGTGGCCGCCGATCGAGAACTTGTGCGTGATCGAGTGACGCTCGCGTGGCATCCGCCGGCGGAACGGCCGAGGCTCGGCCATGACCTCGGCGACCTCTTCCTCCGCGCCCTTCTCGTCGTGAGCCTCGGTGCGGAGCGCCTGGGCAGTCTTCGACCCGTCGCGGTAGATGGCGAGTGCCTTGACTCCCAGCCTCCACGCCTGGAGGTAGGCGTCGGCGATGTCCTCGACCGTGGTGTCGGCCGGCATATTCACGGTCTTGCTCAGTGCCCCGCTGACGCCCGGCTGGATCGCTCCCATCATCTTGATGTGGCCCATCGGCGAGATTGACCGCTCACCCACCGCGACATCGAACACGGGAAGGTGCTCGGCCTTGAGTCCCGGCGCCCCGACGATCGACCCGTGCTCGTTCACATGAGTCTCGATCTGGGCAATCTGCTCGCCGGCGTAGCCGAGCGTGTCGAGCGCGAGCGGGACGGTGCGGTTGACGATGGTCATACGTCCGCCCCCGACGAGCTCCTTGAACTTCACCAGCGAGAAATCGGGCTCCAGGCCGGTCGTGTCGCAGTCCATGAGGAACGAAATCGTCCCCGTAGGTGCAATGACCGAACACTGTGCGTTGCGGTACCCATGCGCATCCCCGAGTGCCACCGCGTCGTCCCACGCGCGCTGAGCGGCGGAGAGGAGCCCGTCGTCGCAGGTGCCCGGCTCGATCGCGTAGGCGGCGGCGCGATGCTTGCGCATCACGTAGTTGTGGGGCTCGCGATTCTCCGCGTAGCGCTCGTACGGGCCCATCGCGGCGGCGACCTCGGCCGACTTGCGGTAGGCGCGTCCGGTCATCAACGCCGTGATGGCAGCGGCCGTGGCGCGACCCTCGTCGGAGTCGTACGGCAGGCCATTCGACATCAGCAGTGCCCCGAGGTTCGCGTAGCCGAGCCCGAGCTGGCGGAAGGTCCGCGCGTTACGGCCGATCTCCTCGGTGGGGTAGGCCGACGGACCGACGACGATCTCTTGGGCGAGCAGCATCACGTCGACCACGTGATCAAAGGCATCGACGTCGATGGTCCCGTCGGCGCGGCGGAACCTCATGAGGTTGAGTGAAGCGAGGTTGCACGCCGAGTCGTCGACGTGCATGTACTCGGAGCAGTTCGCGACCACAACCCCGTCGACGATGTAGGAGTGGTGCAGCGGCTCGGTGAGGTTGTAGACCTCCTCCTGGCCGTCGTCCTCTCGCGCGACGAGCTTGGTGTCCGCCTTCGTGGCGTAGCGGCCGGTCTCGATCAGCAGGGTTTCGAGCGCCGCCTGCTTGCGCGGCGTGGAGAACCCGATGGCCTCCGCGAACCGCTCCAGGTCCGAGCCGGTGATGCGCAGGTCGAAGCCCTCGCGTGAGGTGTACTCGACCGTGGTGCCGTCGACGCGCGTGTACGAGAACGAAGGCGTCTCTGCATCGGTGACGCGGTAGATCCGTCCGCGGATGCCGAACGTGTTGAGCATGCGCTGGATGTCCTTGAGCAGTGCCTCGCTGCGGCTGCCGAGGCCCGCGTAACGACTCGCCTTACCACCGCCCTCGACGCGCGACAGGCAGCCGTCCGCACCGAACAGGCCGCGCAGGAACGCCGCCTGCGCCTCGACTGGGGCGGAGAACACGGACTCGGGCACGCGCTTGTCGTGGGCCCGCGCGGTGGTCACGCCGATCCCCGCGAAGAGCTCCCGAACCGCCGCACTACCCGCTCGCAGCTGCACCGTGCCGTTGCCCATCTCCTGGCGCGAAACGCCGCCGATGAGTTCGGTGAGCAGTCCCTGGTGAGCGTCGGTCAGACCGTCCTCGATGTCCTCTCCGCCATAGACCCACTGCGTCTGGACACCGGTGAGGCAGCCGTCGCCCACTAGGTGTCCGGTCAGCTCGGCGAGTCCCTCGCTCCAGCGCGACGGGAGCTCTTGCTCCACGACGGTTCCCCCGCGCGAGAACGAGCGGGCCCGCGCGGCGACCTGAACGGGGAGCTCCCACGATGCGTCGAGCGCCGGGGTCTTGCTGTCGTTGAGCTGGACGCGATCCTCAGCGGTCAGCTCTTCGGCGTGCACATAGCCGCGGTTGAGCGTCCATATGCGGTGGGTGGGTGTGCACCGGAGCTCGGCGCCGTTGGCGAAGCGCAGGCGCACGATCGGGCTCGCGCCGTTGCGCATGAACGCGGTCGGACGCGTGGCGGTAACGCCCTCGCCGGGGTCGTTCGCGGTGGCTCGGTGGGTGTAGACACGGATGTCGTCACCCCGCTCCCCACGTGCGATGACTTCGGCGATCGGCAGCAGCCCTGCTGTGGTGTGCACGCGCGCGTCGGCGGGGAAGCACGGGTTCGACGCGTTGATCCGGCCCGAGTTGGGGCAGGTGTGCCAGTCGTTGATCGTGGTGTCGTACTGCACGCCCGGATCGGCGCAGCGCCAGGCGGCGTCGGCGATCTGGCGCAGCACGTCGGAGGCGTCCTCGCTGGCCACGGTCGAGCCGTCGGCGCGGGCCTTGAACTCCCACTCCTCGCCGCGCTCGGCGCGCTCCATGAACTCGTCGCTGACGCGCACCGAGTTGTTGGCGTTCTGGTACTGGATCGAGGCGAAGCCCTCGCCGTCGATCGACATGTCGAAGCCGGCGTCGCGCAGCGCGCCCGCCTTCTGCTCCTCGCGTGCCTTGCACCAGACGAAGTCGAGGACGTCGGGATGGTCGACGTCGAGCACCACCATCTTGGCCGCGCGACGTGTTTTCCCCCCTGACTTAATCGTGCCGGCCCAGGCGTCGGCGCCGCGCATGAAGCTGACCGGACCGGAGGCGGTGCCGCCCTTGGACAGGTGCTCCATCGAGCCGCGGATGTTGGAGAGGTTGATGCCCGCGCCCGAGCCGCCGCGGAAGATCTTGCCCTCCTTGGTGTTCCACGCGAGGATCGACTCCATCGTGTCCTCGACGCTGAGGATGAAGCAGTTGTGCACCGCCACGTTGTTGGAGAGGTACTCGCCCGACTCGGTCTGGATGTCGTAGACGTCCATCTCTCCGAGCGGCTCGATCGAGACGATCTGCTCCTCGCGCAGGTCGGGGCAGGCCTTGAGGCCGCGCAGTCCCAGCGACTCGCTGAGCTTGGCCCGCTTCGCCTCGTCCACGAAGCCCACCAGCTCGGCGAACCGAGCCCGCTCTGAGCCAATGGAGATGGCGATCTCGTGCAGGTCAGAGCGGTCGGCGCGCGGCTCGTGCTTGTGCAGGCGACGCGAGTAGATGCCGAGCACGTTGAGCAGCAGCTGGATGTCCTCTGTCCAGCGCTCGGAGATGACGGCGAAGCCAACGCGCCCGGCCTGATAGCCGTTCTCACGCCGTACGGTCACATAGCCATCGGCTTGGAAGACGCTGCGCAGGTAGGCGGAGATCTCGTCGTGGGTAGCCGTCCAGAGGCGCTCCGGAACGCGGATGTCGTGACGCCGCTCGAGCAGCTGCCAGCGCTCGACGAACTCCCGTAGGCACTCGCCGTAGAGACGAATGCGCTGCACCCGCGTCTCCTGCGTGTCGGCGTCGCGGACGTGGCGGTGCACGTCGGGCATGGCGATGTCGAGGTTCTCTATGACCCAGGCGTACTCATCGTCGTTGGCGGCCTGGAACTCAATCGTCAGGGAGCGGTTGGTGCCGTGGTCGTACTGGCCCACGAAGCCGTCGGCCTGCAGCCAGCCGGCGAGTGCCGCCTCGGCAACAGCCACGCTGTCAGCGCTCTCTTCTGCGGGGAGCTCGCTTCCCGCTCCGGCTGTCACGAGGGCCGGAGCGGCCACCTTGGCGCGGTGTGGATGGACATGCATCCGCATGCCGACCTCGAGCTGATCCATCCGCAGCCATTGCGGCTCGGTGCGACGCTCGCGCACCGCCTTGACCACGTGGTCTGCTGTCGCCTCGACGAACTGGCCGTTGCGCAGCCTCACCCGGTGGACGGGCTTCACACCGTTGTCCTTGACCGCGACCACCCGGGTGACGCCGTCTGAGTCGTAGACCTCCCGGCCGACCTGATCGTCGGTCACGAGATCGCCGATCGGGACCATGCCCTCGGGAGTCGAGACGAGGGCGTGATAGGGCTGGCACGCCGAGCACTGAGGCTGCTCCTCGAAGCCCACGTTGAACCACACGGGCGAGTTGAACGCCGCGATCTGGTTGAGCAGGATGTGGGTGAGCTCGGCCTCGAAGGCGTCGGCGTCCTCGCCCGTGGCGAAGTAGTCGCGCTCGCGGCCCCAG
>JBPCQB010000165.1:0-5322 GCA_050998555.1 Thermoleophilaceae bacterium | reverse complement strand
CGTCGGGCGAGATGCGGACGTCGACCGGCTTGGCCGCCACGTGGTCGAGGTCGAGCTCTTCGATGACCTTCCGCTCGCCGACGTCGATGAGGAGGAGGGTGCCGTCGAACTCGCAGCTCGCGACGGCTCGGCGTCCGTCCGCGCTGAAGTCCAGATGGTCGACTCCGAGGCACCCGACCCGCACCGACTTCTGGAGCTTCCACGTCTTCGGATCACGGAAGTCGAGACGCTGGAGGCGCTCGGCGACGACGATCGCCGAGCGTCCGTCCGGTGTGAAGTAGAGGTTGTACGGGTCGTCGACCGGGATCGGGCGCCCCTTGGGCCTCGCGGTCTCGGGATCGATCGGGGTCAAGGAGTTCGCCTGGGTGTTGTTCACGTAGAACGTGGCCAGGTCGCGCGACGGGGTGACGTGGTGGGGGAGGTCGCCGACCGGAAAGGTGTCGACCACCTTCGCCGCGTCCGGGTCGATGACGCTGACCGTGTCGTTGTCGGAGTTCGGCACGTAGAGGCGCTCGCGGTCGTCGCGGGTCGAGGGGTGCAACCGCCCCCGACCGGTGTTCGCGTAGGGACTCTCGGGAGCTGCCCGGCCGGTTCTCGCCGCCGGGGTCCCCTCGCCGCCTGGACCGGCGGCCCGGGCGGTGATCGCGTCACCGGGCTCACCTCCCGCGGTGTGCCATACCACCCCCGACAGCACGAGCATCGCGAGCACGGCGGCGACCACGAGCCTCTGTCGCCGCACGCGGTCCCTCGCCCGCTGTCGGCGAAGCTGCCTCGCCGGCTCGGAGCCCACGGTGGAGAGAGCGGAGCGGGACGGTCGGCCTCTCATCGAAAGCAGATCTGTAGCAGTAGATCGCGGGCTTGGTCGTGCCGGCGGTTCGCCGAGGCTGCTTCCCTCAGCGTCGAGGTGGTCATCCTCACCGCCATCCGTGGCTACCTGCGCGCTCACCGCTCACAGGGGGCGAGCCGACCTGACCCCGTCACGACCTGAGAAGAGGAGAGCCCACATGGCTCAGATCACCCGCACCCCGCTCGTCCGCCACCTGCGCAGCGAGCCCACCATGCACACGCTCCACTATCGCCGCGGGCGGCTCGCGCGCAGCGGCCCGGGCCTCGCGTTCTGGTTCAGACCGCTCTCGACCGGCGTGGCGGAGGTGCCGCTCGACGACCGCGACCTGCCGTTCCTCTTCCACGGGCGCACGGCCGACTTCCAGGACGTGACCACGCAGGGGACCATCACCTACCGCATGGCCGAGCCCGAGCGCCTGGCCCAGCGCGTCGACTTCACGCTCGACATCGACACCGGCAACTTCGTCAAGACGCCGCTCGAGCAGGTGGCCGGGCTGCTCACCCAGCTCGCCCAGCAGTTCGTCTACGACTACGTGGTCGGCACCCAGCTGCGGGAGATACTCACCCACGGGGTCGCGGAGATCCGCCTGCGCATCGGCGACGGCCTGCGCGCCGAGCCCGCGCTCGAGGAGCTGGGGCTCGTGGTCGCCGCGGTCCGGGTGTCGGCGGTCTCACCCACGCCCGACGTGGAGAAGGCCCTCCAGACCCCGAGCCGCGAGCGGATCCAGCAGGACGCCGACCAGGCCACCTTCGAGCGCCGCGCCCAGGCGGTGCAGAAGGAGCGGGCGATCGCCGAGAACGAGCTTCAGAACCAGATCGAGCTGGCGCGCCGCGAGGAGAGCCTCGTGGCCCAGCAGGGGCAGAACGAGCGCATGCGGGCCACCGAGGCCGCCGCCGCGCAGGAGGTCCAGGCCGAGGCCGCGGGCCGGCGAACCCGGGTGGAGGCCGAGGCCCGGGCCGACTCGATCAAGGCGGTCGAGGGCGCTCGCGTGGGCGCCGAGGGCGACCGGGCGGCCATCTACCGCGACGTGACGCCGTCCGTCCTCTTCGGCCTCGCCGCCCAGGAGCTCGCCGGCAAGCTGAAGAACGTCGAGAACCTGAACGTGACCCCAGACCTGCTGGGGCCGCTGCTGGCCAACCTGGCCGAGGCCGGCACCCGCCGGCTCGAGGCGCCCGAGGAGGAGTGAGCCCGTGGCCACGAGCGTGCCCCGCGCCGTGCTGGTGTGGCGGCACACCGAGTACGAGAACCTGCTGGCCGTCCACGGCGTCCGCGGACAGGCCGAGTTCTTCCTGGAGGCCCGCGACCAGTCGATCGAGGAGCCCGAGGGGCGCCACCGCCAGTTCCAGGAGGCCCGGCGGAAGGTGCTGGCCGGCGTGCCAGTCAAGTGGCGGCGGACCGAGATCGAGCGCGACGACCTCGCCCGGTTCGTCTTCGAGCCGGGCGACGTGGTCATCGTCCTCGGCCAGGACGGGCTGGTGGCCAACGCGGCCAAGTACCTCTCCGGGCAGCCGGTGGTGGGGTTCAACCCCGATCCCGACCGCTACGAGGGGGTGCTCGTGCCCCACGATCCCGCGGCGGCGGCCGACCTGGTGGCCGCGGCCGTCGACGAGCGCCGGGCGAGCTTCGAGGAGCGACGGATGGTCGAGGCCCGGCTCGACGACGGGCAGCGCCTACTCGCGCTCAACGAGATCTTCCTCGGGCACCGAACCCACCAGTCGGCTCGCTACCGGGTTGCGTTCGACCACCGCGAGGAGCACCAGTCCTCTTCGGGGATCGTGGTCGCCACCGGCACGGGCTCGACTGGCTGGGGCCGCTCGCTCCACCGCGAACGCGGATCCGCCCTGCCGGTGCCCGCGCCGGTGGATCCGCGGCTCGTGTTCTTCGAGCGCGAGGCGTGGCCGAGCGTGGCCACCGGAAGCGACCTGACCGAGGGGTTGATCGGGACGGGGGAGGGCCTCGAGGTGGTCTCGGAGATGAACGACGGCGGGGTCGTGTTCGGGGACGGCATCGAATGGGACCGCCTCGAGTGGGGCTGGGGCCGGCGCGCGACGGTCGGCGTGGCCGAGGAGAGGCTGAGGCTGCTGCGCGGCTAGCAAGTTCGCCGGGGGGGCGAACTTCGCGCCGCTCCCCCTTAGTAGGGCATGGACGCCTTGTCCGAGCTCGCGGAGGCACTGCGACGGCGGCTGATCGAGCGCGCGCGCGACGGCGCCGACGGAGGCGGTGGACTCGAGGCCGAGGTGCGCGCGCTGGTGGAGCACGAGGCCTCTGCGCTCGACCCCGACCGGCGCGACGCGCTGGTGGAGCGCGTCGACCGCCTGGCGTCGGGCCTCGGGCCCCTCGATCCGCTCCTCGAGGACCCCGAGATCGACGAGGTGATGGTGAACGGCCCGCGGTCGGTGTGGGTCGAGCGTGCCGGCCGGCTGGAGCGCGCCGCGGTCTCCTTCGTCACGGAGGCGGAGCTCACGCACGCGATCGAGCGCATCCTCGCCCCGCTCGGGCGGCGGGTGGACGAGGCCTCGCCGCTGTGTGACGCCCGCCTGGCCGACGGGTCGCGCGTGAACGTCGTCATTCCGCCCCTCTCGCTCGAGGGCCCATGCCTCACGGTGCGCAAATTCCGCCGCGAGGGCTTCTCGCTCGAGGAGCTCGAGGAGAACGGCACGCTCGCGCCCGAGGTCGGCGGGTTCCTGGCCGACTGCGTGCGCGCGCGGGCGTCGATCCTGGTCTCGGGCGGTACGGGATCGGGAAAGACCACCACGCTCAACGCGCTCTCGGGGGCGATCCCCGACGGCGAGCGGATCGTCACCATCGAGGACGCCGCCGAGCTTCGGCTCCGCCAGCACCACGTGATCCGCCTCGAGGCGAGGCCCGCGAACCTCGAGGGACGGGGCGAGGTCACGATCCGCCAGCTCGTCCGCAACGCCCTTCGGATGCGCCCCGATCGGCTCCTGGTCGGGGAGGTGCGGGGGCCGGAGGCCCTCGACATGCTCCAGGCGCTGAACACCGGGCACGAGGGATCGCTCACCACCGTCCACGCGAACTCGCCGGCGGACGCCCTGCGGCGCGTGGAGACCCTCGCCCTCATGGCCGGCCTCGGGCTGCCGCACGCGGCGGTGCGCGAGCAGGTGGCCAGCGCGCTCGACCTCGTCGTGCACCAGGCGCGGTCCGAGGGAGGGGCGCGCCGGATCGAGGCGGTCGAGGAGGTGGTGCGCGTGGCCGGCGGCGCGGGCACGCGCGAGCTCTTCTCCCGGCGCGGGGGGGCGGCGGGCGAGCTGCGACGCCCCGAGGGCACCGAGCTCGCGGAGCGCCTCGCGCGGCTCGAGGAGTCGGCGGACCGGGCGGTGGCGTGAGCCCCGGCGTGCTCGCCTTCGCGTGCGGAATGTTCGCGCTGGCCGCCGCCGCGGAGGTCACCGAGGCGGTCGTGCCGTGGGCCCGCGGCCGGGTCCCGATCTTCACCCGCGCGGTCGGGGCATTGTCGGAGGTGGTGGCGCGGGTCGGCCGGGAGGGCCGCGACCCGGCGGCGGCCGAGCGCCGGCGCCTGGTCGCCGCCGGCGCGGCGCTGGCCTTTACGCTCGGGACGCTCGCCGCCGGCGTGGGCGTCGGCCTGGCGCTCGCGTGCGCGGGGCCGTGGATCGTCCAGAGGGCGCTTCGGGCTCGTCGTGAGCGCTACCGCCGGGCGGTCGAGCAGGGCGCTCCGTCGATCGCCCTCGGTCTGGCCGATGCCCTGGGAGGCGGCCATTCCATCCGCGGCGCCATCGCGGAGGCGGCGGTAGGCCTCGACGGTGCGCCCGCACGAGAGCTCCGGCGGGTGGCGGCCGAGCTCGAGCTCGGCGCACGGACCGAGGATGCGCTCGAGGCCATGAGGGCACGGATCGACTCGCCGGCGGTGGACACGATCGTCGCGGCCTCGATCCTCCAGCGCCGGGCGGGAGGCGACCTCGCGCGCCTCCTGCGCGAAACCGCACGCGCCTTCGAGGATCAGGCCCGGGTCGAGGCCGAGGCGCGCTCGGCCACTGCTCAGGCTCGCTTCACCGGTCTCCTGGTCGTCCTGCTGCCGGTCGGCGGCGCCGCCATCGCCGAGCTGGCCAGCCCGGGTTTCGTGCGCTCGCTGGCCGGCTCGTTCCTCACCGCCTGGCTCGGTGGCCTCGCGCTCGTGCTCCAGGCGGTGGCAGCGGTGGCCATCCGCCGCCTCGGTCGTCCCCGGGAGTGACCGTGGCGGCGATGCTCGCGTTCCTCGCGGCCGGGCTCGGCGCCGCGGGCGTCGGACTCCTGCTCCCCGCGCGTGTGCCGGCCGGCTTGATCCGGCGTCCGGGCGCACCGCGTGCGCGGGGAAGAACCGGCGCTCGCCTTGTGCGGACTCTCGCGCGGATCGGCGCCCTCGCGCGGCCGGCGGGGCGAGCCCGGGCGCCCCGCGACCTCGAGGCCCGCATCGCCGCGGCCGGTCGACCGGCCGGCCTCGGCCCGCGCGAGGTCATGGC
>JBPCQB010000163.1:0-6256 GCA_050998555.1 Thermoleophilaceae bacterium | reverse complement strand
CGGACTCAAGCGTCCGCGATAACGCCCGGGTAACAACCAGAGACGGTACTTGGGGTCACACGCGGGGCGTGGCCCCGCGGGCCCTCACGCCCCGGTGGCCTGGCGGAGCTGCGTGCGCACGTGAAAGACGCGCTGGAGGACGGTGACCGTGCAGAGCACGGCCAGTAGGTAGACCGCCGGCTCGAGCAGCCCGGCCGCCAACAGGCCGGCGCCCGTCGCGAACACCGTCGCGAACACGAGACCCACCGAGAGGATGACCACCCGGACGGGGCGCGTGGCGATCCCCACCTTGCACTCGATGCCGAGCGCCTCGGCCCGCGCCCGCGTGTAGGAGACCATGAACGAGCCGATGACGACGACGACCACGGCGCCGGCGGCCAGCTCGTCGCCACGACTCGCGAAGTAGGCCGCCACCGCGGTGAGCACGATCCCCTCCTCCACGCGGTCGAGCGTCGAGTCGAGGAAGGCCCCGAACTGGCTGCCCTTACCGGACATGCGCGAGTAGCGCCCGTCGAAGGTGTCCATGAGCGATCCGACGATGAAGGCGAGCCCACCGAGGACGAAGAGCTCCGCGAAGATCAGCACCGCGGCCACGACGTTCAGCACCAGGCCGGTGAGGGAGATCGCGTTGGGCGTGAGGCGCGACTCGATCAGGCGGTTGCGTGCGTAGGCGCGCACGTCGCCGGCGTTCCACGCCTCGGCGGACGCCGGCCGGCGGTCGGCCCGCGAGGGACGTGCTCCGTCGCCCTCGGATCGGCGCGAGCGGCGGCACGCGGGAGGCGCGCCCCCGGAGGCGGTCACGCCGGCGCCCCGGCTCCGAGGGCCTCGCGCGAGGCCTGGATCGCGAAGGCGACGCGTGCGGCGAACGCGGCGGCCATCGCGCCGAAGGCCGCGTCGAGCCAGTAGTGGTTGGCGGTGAGCACGACGACGAAGGTCACGAGGCACGGGTAGGCGAGCCAGGCGATCTTGAGGCCGCGGGAGCGCACGAGACGCGCCGCCGGGAGCCCGACCATCAGCGCGAAGGCCACGTGCATGCTCGGCACCGCGGCGTAGGGGTTGAAGAGCACCTCCGCGCCCTGAGAGGTCTCGCGGCCGACGAGCTCCACCACCGAGTCGCTGAAGCCCCACTCCGGCAGCATCCTTGGCGGCGCGGTGGGGAACAGCAGGTAGCAGGCCAGGGCCACGCCCATCGCGACCATGAACATGTCGCGGATGACGTAGAAGTCGTCGTTGCGGCGGAGGTAGAGCCAGACGATGAACGACGTCGTGACCAGGAAGTGGGTGTTGACGTACAGGGCGCTGGCCACCTCGATGAGGCCCGGCACGGTCAGGGCCCAGGCCTGGAGCGCAGGCTCGAAGAAGAGGCCCATCGCGCGCTCGGCGTCCACCAGCAGGCGTGCGTTCTCGAAGGCGGTCGAGACCTCGCCGTCGATCATCCCCCGGACCATGCGGTACAGGTAGTAGGCGAAGGCGACGAGCCCGAGTTGGCGGAGCGCGTCGCGCCGGCCTCGGGGGAGCTTGCCCCCGATCCAGTGCCAGGGCCGGGACACCGCGCGGACTCTAGCGAGGGACGGGTGCGGAGCAGCGGGCGTCGCGGCGGCCGATTCGCGCCGGGGAGAACGAGGTCTCCAAGCCGACGAGGCCTCCTCGGGAGGTCGAGACGGCAGTCCAGTCGCCGGCGGCCTCCACGCATCCCTCGTTGACGACCCAGTACGGCGTGTAGCGGACGCGGACCAGAGCCCGTCCCGGTCGTTCGAACCCGAGCACCGCCCCGTCCGGCGCCAGGAGGCTGAGCCCACTCCGTCCCGGCGCGGGCGCGAGCGAGCGGGTGGACGCGACTGCTGGGCGCGGCACGACCGCGTACACGCGCCAGTGGGCCGAGCGCCAGAGCGGGCGCAGGTACCGGGGGCGCTCGGCGACGAGTGCGGCCTCCGCACGCGCGGAGTAGTCGAGGGGGGCGTCGGCCACGGCGACGAGCCGGATCGCGTGGTCGCGCAACCAACGCTCGTACTCGCGGTGGCCGACCCGGCGCCCGTAGAAGATCGGGTTGGCGGCGATGTCGGTCGAGCGCAGCCATCCCCTGGCGATGGGGATCCGGCGCGCGACCTCGGCCGCCTCCCAGTGCTCGCGAGTGAGAGGTATCTCGACGCGCCCGGTGTGGTCCCCACGTCGCTCGAGGAACTCGACGAGCGGCGTGAAGTACGCGGCCTGCGTCGACGGCTCGCCGACGGCGTTGCGGAGGTCGCGGACCGCCGGCGTGATCTGCCAGACAAGCAGCGCGGCCACGAGCACCGCGCCCGCCGCCCGGCGCGTGACGGGCAGGGGCCGGGCGAGCAGCGCCCCCGCGGCCACCGCCGCACCGGCCACCTGGCCGAGGCGCACGGCGTTCCCGCCCATCGGCGTCGCGACCAGGAACGAGGCGGTCATGGCGGCCGCGTAGAGCAGCGCACCGAGGCGCAGGCCGCGCTCCTCACGGGGCGCGAGGAGGGCGAACGCGAGCACGAGCGCGAGAGCGGGCAGGAACGAGGAGGCGACGAACGGCTGGCTGCCGCCCTCGGGGAAGGCGACGGCGAGGAGCGCGGGCGGCGCGAGGGCGGCCACCGCGACGAGCGCGCCCGCGGTGCGAGGGCGGACGGCGACTGCGGCGCCGATGCCATCGGTGCGCCGCACACCGTTGACCGCGGCGGTCACCCCCACGAGCGCCACGAACAGCCCCGCCACGGGGCTCGCGAGCGCGGACAGCGCGGCGAGCGCGGCGGCGGCGATCCCCCGCCGGTGCTCGAGGGCGAGCAGCGCCCCGACGCCGATCGCCACGCCGAGTGCGAACGTCAGCCGGCCGGCGAAGATCGTGGCTCCCATGCCGAACACGAACAGCGGCGCGGTGATCCGCGCGCCCGAGGCCCCGAACCGCCGGCGCGCCAGCGGCTCGAACAGAACCGTCGCCGCCACCGCCGCGACCGCCCCGGCCACCCACGGCCCGACTAGCCAGGCGAGCGGAGGGAAGAGCACCGAGTAGGCCGGCGTGTGGTGGCCGGAGTACCACTGCCCGTTCCATACGGTGAAGCCCTCGCGGCCGAACAGCTCGGCCCGGAACACGTGGGCGGGCAGGTCGCCGGTGCGCGGGGCGAGCACCGCGTACGCCACCCCGAGCGCCACGGCCAGCAACGTGGGGAGGGCGCGAGCGAGCACGAGGAGGAGCCGTGGGCCTCGGGCGGACGAGCCTCGGGCGCCGGGCGCCCGCCCGCCCGGGCGCGTCGGGCCTACGGAGAAGAAGGCGACGCCTCGCCGTCGAGCAAAAAGGCGGCCACGGTGTCGATGATCTCGGGGCGGTCGAGCCACGGCCAGTGGCCGACGCCGGAGACGACCTCGACGCGAGTCGGTCCGCCGAGCGCGTCGGCGTAGGCCTGCGCGAACGACCTGGGGACGTACGGGTCCTCCTCGCCCCAGAGCACGAGCGCCGGGCACCTGATCTCGCCGAGGCGCTCACCGGCGGCGGCCAGCACGTCCGGCGGAGCCGACCGGTAGAGGCGCAGGATCGCCCGCTGCGTGCCGTGGTCGAAGTGGTCGATCACCGTGGCGATGAACTTCTCGGGCATCGGGCCGGGCGTCGCGTTCGACTCGCGCGAGATGAAGCGGAAGCTCATCCGGTTGGTGAAGCCCATGAAGAGCTCGCCGAGCATCGGCGTGCGCCACACCCGCGCGATCCGGTGCCAGCGGTAGCCGGGCAGCAGCGGCACGCAGTCCGCCACCACGAGCCGCTCGATGCGGTCGGGCGCCTCCTGGGCGAGCGCGAGGCCGACCCCGCCCCAGTCGTGCACCACCATCGAGATGCGGTCGAGTCCGAGCTCCGCGAGGAAGGCCCGTAGGAAGCGCCGATAACCCAGGATCGAGTAGTCGAACTCCGTCGGCTTGCCCGAGCGACCGAAGCCGGGAAGGTCGAGCGCGATCCCCCCGGTGCGCTCGAGGAACGGCACCCAGTCGTCGGAGTTGGTGGGCACGCCGTGCAGGTAGAGCGTGGGAGCACGCCCTGGCGCGGTGGGCGCCTCGCGCCAGAACACGGGCACGCCGTTCACCTCCACCCGGCGCTCCTCGAGCGATGCGCGGCGTGCGTTGTCCACGGCGGGATGGTTACCACGGCGCGGCGGCGGACGGACGGCGATCACCTCGAAGGGCGACCTAACGTGCTCGCGATGGCCGCCGCCGAGTGGAAGCG
Source organism: Thermoleophilaceae bacterium (assembly GCA_050998555.1). Taxonomy (GTDB): domain Bacteria; phylum Actinomycetota; class Thermoleophilia; order Solirubrobacterales; family Thermoleophilaceae; genus JACCZP01. The sequence goes on along the minus strand of JBPCQB010000163.1, from coordinate 2,043 downwards.
CCCCGACCGCCGGCGGGTGCGCCGGATCCGCGACCGGCTGCGCGCCGCCTACGGCCGTCCCCTGCCCCGTCCCCACCGCGCCCCCGTCGACGAGCTGGTCCTCACGGTCCTGTCCCAGAACACGAACGACCGCAACCGCGACGTGGCCTACGCGCGCCTGCGCGAGCGCTTCACCTCCTGGGACGAGGTGCGCGACGCGCCGGAGGACGCCGTCGAGGAGGCCATCCGGCCCGGTGGGATCTCGCGGGTCAAGGCCGGGCGCATCCAGGCCATGCTGCTGGCCCTCGACGGCGACGACCTGTCGTGGCTCGAGACCGCGCCCCTCCACGAGGGGCGCGACGCGCTGTGCGCCCTCCCGGGGGTGGGTCGCAAGACCGCCGCGTGCGTGCTGCTCTTCTCGTTCGGCCTCCCCGACGTGCCGGTGGACACCCACGTGCACCGCGTGGGCCTGCGCCTCGGGCTGTTCCGCCCGGGGGCATCGCTCGAGGAGGCCCACGACGACGCGCTGGCGCTGCTCCCGCCCGAGGACGCCCACGAGCTGCACGTGTCGCTCATCCGCCACGGGCGGCGCACGTGCACCGCCCGGGCGCCGCGCTGCGGGGAGTGCTCCCTCCTCTCGCTGTGCCCCTACGGGCGCTCGCGCGAGCGCGCTGGAGAATGACCACCACCGTCCGCCCCCGCCGCGCGCGGGGCGCCGAGGCCGCGCTCGTGTCCGTGGCCGTCGTGTGGGGCCTGACCTTCGTGATGGTCCAGGACGCGATCCGCGAGCTGCCGACCATGACCTTCCTCGGCTACCGCTTCGCCAGCGCCGCGCTCTTCCTGGCCTTGCTCTTCCGCCGCCGCCTCGTGGCCCTCGGGCGAGACGGCTGGCGGGCGGGGGCGCTGATGGGCGTGTTCCTGACCGCCGGCTACGTCTTCCAGACCTTCGGCCTCGAGGCCACCACGCCGTCGAACGCGGGGTTCATCACCGGGCTCTTCGTGGTCTTCACCCCGCTGCTCGGGGCTGCGGTGCTGCGCTTGCGGGTGAGCGCGCTGACCTGGACGGCCGCCGCCGTGTCCGCCTTTGGCCTCTACCTGCTCTCCGGCACCACCGGCCTGAACTGGCGCGGCGACGGCCTCGAGCTGCTCTGCGCGATCTCCTTCGCGGCGCACATCCTCGTCACCGCGTGGGCGGTCCGCTTCCACGACGTGGCCGCGCTCGCGGCCGTCCAGCTCGCGGTGTGCGGGGCGTTCTGCCTGCTCGTGGCCGGCGCCGACGGCGAGCTCGAGGCGCCGAGCGGCGCGACGGTGTGGTCGGCGCTCATCGTCACCTCACTGCTCGCCAGCGCCCTTGGCTTCTACGTCCAGACCTACGCGCAGGTGCACGCCTCACCGACGCGCACCGCGCTCATCCTCGCCTCCGAGCCCGCGTTCGCGGGACTGTTCGGCTACCTGCTGGCCGGGGACCGGCTGTCGGGCCTCGCGTGGGTCGGCGCCGCCCTGATCATGGCCGCGATCGTGGCGGTGGAGGTGGCGCCGCGGCTGCGGGGCCGCGCTGCGTGAGGGGCGACGCGGGCGGGAAGGGGGCGCCGACCTGGAGGGCGTCCCTCACCCTCCTCCACCCGAGGGGCGTGGGACACGGCCCGTGACATGCATGCACGGCGTCCTTCACGTCCCGAGAGCAGGGGGGGTGCGGGACGCTCTGCAGGTACTCACCGATGCTCGGGGCAAACGCCGGCGCGGATCGGGAAACCGCACCAGGTTCGTCGGCCCGCTCCGCTGGTTAAGAAGAGCAAGCGAGTCCATGACCGCTGCCACCCGTACACCGGCAGCGAGGCCCGAGCCCGCGAGGTCGCTCGTCGCCCCCGGCCTGCTCCTAAGCCCGCGAGCGTCCCGTCCGGCGTCGTCACCACCGCCGTCCGCAGGTCGCGGCGGTCGAGGCGCTCAGCGAGTTCGGCCGGCGACAGATCGAAGCGGACCGTGGAGGGTCCGGGCTCCATCGCCGCCTCGGCCCGCACATCGGGGTCTCCCTCGAGTGCGGCTCGCCGCAGCCGGCCGAGCACG
>JBPCQB010000001.1:0-1955 GCA_050998555.1 Thermoleophilaceae bacterium | reverse complement strand
GGCGGCTCCTGGTCGGAGCGGTCTACTGGGCTGCCGTGCTCGCTGTCTCCCTCGCCCTGGTCGTGGTGCTCCTTCTCTTCTTCGAGGCGCGGGACGCCTCGCAGCTGCGCGAGGGGGCCGCGGCGCCGGGCGTTGCGGCCGCCGGCCCTGCATAGCGTTGCCCAGCCGGCGGGCTCGCCCGCTCGAGCCGCGCGAACACCACGATGCGCTGGGCGGCGCTGTACAGGGGGTGGCAGGCGGTGAGCACGAGGCGCTCGTAGCCACGCGGCTCCACCACCCAGAGCGCGCGCGGGGAGACGATCCGAACCTCCTCCACGCGGTAGCGCAGCGAGGCGTAGGGCATGGCCACGTCGATCGGGTCGCCGCGGCGCAGGCGGTCGACGGTGCGGAACGGCGCTCCGTAGGTGGTGCGGTGGCCGGCCACGCCGACGGACTCACCCGCGCCCGGCAGCGGCGTCTTCGGGTAGTGCCCGGGCCCGCGGCGCAGCGTGTCGGTGTCGGTGCCCTCGACGATCGCGTAGGAGCGGTCGAGGGTGGGCAGGGAGATCCGTCCGACCGCATCTCCGGGTCGCAGCTTCCCGGCCTCCTCGCGGGCGCCGGCCGCCAACTCGCCGTCCGAGAGGGTGGGGGCTCCGGGCGCCGGAACAGGGGCCTGAGGGGGCACGGTGGCGGCCAGCGCCGCCTGCTCCCGTGCGGTGAGCAGTGCCGATAGGGGCTCCTGCCAGAGCAGGGTGGTGGCGGCGTCGGCCACCAGGAGCGTGCCGCTCACCGCCATGACCGCCGAGACGAAGCGCAGCACGGCGCGGACCGCCTCACGCACTCGCCGCCCGTGGGAGCCCTCGTCGCCTCCGGCGTGATGCGAAGGGGAGCGCGACGGCACGGCGGTTCCGCTCATGCTCCTGATGCTACGGGTAGGAGCGCTCGGAGACCGCACAGCGATCGGGTGCCAAGAGCTCACGGCCAGCGCCCGAGCGCCCGGTACAGTTCCGTGCCCTCAACTGCCACCCCCAGACCAAGTAGGTCCCCAACCATGGCCAAGCAGATGCTGCCGCTGCCCGACGCCAAGTCGGTGCGGTTCAATCCCTCCGCCGACGAGCTCAAGGAGCTCGCGGCACATATGCCGAACGCGAAGGAGTCGCGCTTCGGCAACCTGAACGGGCAGACCGAGGTGCTGGCCCGCTCCAAGGGCTCCACCTTCCTCGTCGTCGACGATCCCGACACCGCCTCCTCCCAGGCCGTCTCGCGCGAGGAGGGCGAGCGCATCGCCCGGCTCCAGGACGAGTACATCGCCGGCCAGGACATGATCGTGGTCGAGGGCTACATCGGCGACGACCCCGACTTCCGCACGCCCGCCCGCCTCTACATCGAGGCCGCGAACGCGAACATCGCCGGCATGCAGCGCCAGCTCTACTTCGATCGCGGGGACGACGAGGGCTTCGACCCCGAGCTCACGGTCATCTACACGCCGAACCTCGAGGTCGAGGGCTATCCCGACGACCGCGTGATCGCGGTCGACCTCGAGCAGGGCGTCACCCGCGTCTGCAACTCCGACTACTTCGGCGAGTCGAAGAAGGGGGGGCTGCGGATGTGGAACAAGCTCGTCTACGACCGCGGCGGCCTGCCCCTCCACGCCGGCTGCAAGGTGATCCCGACCGACTCCGGGGACAAGTTCGGCCTGATCGTCGGGCTCTCGGGCACCGGGAAGACGACGACCACGTTCACGCGCCAGAACGGCTCGCTGCCCGTGCAGGACGACTTCGTGGCGATGATGCCCGGCGGCAAGGTCTACGCCACCGAGGCCGGCTGTTTCGCCAAGACCTTCGCGCTGTCCGAGGACGACGAGCCCACGATCCACGGCGCGGTCACGAGGCCCGAGGCCTACCTCGAGAACGTCTCCCAGGACGGCGAGGGCGAGCTCGACTTCTTCGACACGAGCTACACGAAGAACGGGCGGG
>JBPCQB010000087.1:0-6872 GCA_050998555.1 Thermoleophilaceae bacterium | reverse complement strand
CACGACCGACTCTTCAGGGCGCCCGGCGAGGCGCCCTTTTTCGTCCCGTGATCACCTCCCCCCACAACGACACCCTGAAGACCATCCGGCGCCTGCACGGGAAGCGCCACCGCGCGCGCACGGGGCTGTTCCTGGTCGAGGGCGAGGACTTGGTGGCCTCGGCGCCCCCCTCGGGTGCCGAGCCCGAGGCCCTGCTCGTGACCGGCGTCGACGTCGAGCCCGAGCTGCTCGACGCGGTCAGCTCGCTCGGCTCCGGCACGCGCGTGGTCGGGATCTTCCGCCAACGCTTCGCCGAGCCCGAAGGGGCCGAGGTCTCGGTCTACCTCGAGGGCGTCTCCGATCCCGGCAACGTGGGCGCGGTCATCCGCTCCGCGCACGCCCTGGCCGACGGGCCGGTGATCCTCGGGCCCCGGTGCGCCGACCCCTACGGGCCCAAGGCGGTGCGCGCCTCCATGGGCTCGGTGTTCGCCCGACCGCCGGCCCGGACGCCGGGGGTGGCGGCGCTGGCCGGCACCGCCGTCGCCCTCGACGCCCGGGGCGCCGAGCCGCTCCACCGCGTGCAGGTCGATTCGCCCGTCGTCCTCTGCCTCGGCGGCGAGCGCGGCGGGCTCTCCGAGGCGTCGCTCGAGGCCGCCGCGGCGGTCGCGCGCATCCCCCTGAGGGAGGGCGGCCCGGAGTCCCTGAACGTGGCCGTGGCGGCCGCGATCGCGCTCTACGAGCGGGGTAGGATGGCTGCGGATGCCTGACGCGCCCCCGAGCCTCGCGGAGCTCGCCGAGGAGGGGCGCAGCGCGATCGCCGCGGCCGGGAGCAGCGTCGAGATCGAGGACGTCCGGGTGCGGCTCCTGGGGCGCAAGGCCCCGCTCACCGTGCTCAAGCGCTCGATCGGTGACCTTCCGCCCGAGGAGCGTGGACGCGTTGGCCGCGAGGCCAACCAGACGAGCGCGGCGCTCGAGGCGCTGCTGGCCGAGCGCGCCGCGGCGCTCGAGGCGCAGGAGCTCGACCACCGCCTGGCCGCCGATCGCGTGGACGTGACCATGCCCGGGGACCCGCCCTCGCCGCTCGGCTCGCTGCACCTGATCACCCAGACCCGGCGGGAGATCGAGGACGTGTTCGTGGGCCTCGGCTTCCGCGTGCTCGAGGGCCCGGAGATCGAGTTCGACTTCTACAACTTCACCGCGCTCAACCACCCGCCGGGCCACCCGGCCCGGATGCTCCAGGACACCTTCTACCTCTCCCCGGACGTCCTGCTGCGCACCCACACCTCGCCGATGCAGGTGCGGGCCATGGAGGCCCAGGAGCCGCCGATCTACGTGATCGTCCCGGGGAAGACCTACCGCCGCGACTCCGACGCCACGCACACCCCGATGTTCCACCAGGTCGAGGGACTGGCCATAGACGAGGACCTGACCCTGGCCGACCTCCAGGGGGTGCTGCTCGAGCTCGCCCGGTCGATCTTCGGCCCCGAGCGCGAGGTGCGCCTGCGCCCCCACTACTTCCCGTTCACCGAGCCGAGCGTCGAGGTGGACGTCTCGTGCTTCTCGTGCGGGGGCACCGGCGTGTCGCCCGAGGGAGGCCGCGACGCCCTGTGCAAGGGCTCGGGGTGGATCGAGATCCTCGGGGCCGGGATGGTGGACCCGAACGTGCTCGGCTTCGTGGCCGACCACGGATACGATCCCGACCGGGTGCAGGGCTTCGCGTTCGGGATGGGGATCGAGCGGATCGCGATGCTCCGCCACGGCGTGCCGGACCTCCGGCTCTTCTACGACAACGACGTGCGCTTTCTTGCGCAGTTCGGCCGATGAGGGTGCCCGTCTCCTGGCTGCGGTCGCTGTGCGACCCGGGCCTCCCGACTCCCGCACTGGCCGAGCGCCTCGCGATGACCGGTACCGAGGTCGAGCGCGTCGAGCGCGTGGGCGTCGGCTCACCCGAGGCCTTCGTGGTCGGGAGGGTGCTGAGCGCCGAGCCCCACCCCGACGCCGATCGCCTGCGCGTGTGCTCGGTGGACGACGGCTCGGGCCCGCCGCGCACGATCGTGTGCGGGGCGCCCAACGTGGCCGCCGGCCAGACCGTCGCGGTCGCCCGGCCGGGCGCGGTCATGCCCGACGGGCAGACGCTCGGCGAGGCCAAGCTCCGCGGCGTCGTCTCGAGCGGGATGATCCTCGCCGAGGACGAGGTGGGCCTCGGGGCCGACCACGACGGGATCATGGTCCTCGACGACGAGCTCGAGCCGGGTGCTCCGCTGATGGAGGCGCTCCCCATCGCCGAGGAGGTGCTCGAGCTCGAGATCACGCCCAACCGGCCGGACTGCCTGGGCGTCTACGGCGTGGCCCGGGAGGTGCATGCGGTCACCGGCGCGAGCCTGGCCGAGGACCCCACCGACGCGGACGTCGAGCCGAGCGGGACGGGGACCGCCGAGGACGCGGTGACGATCGCGATCGAGGATCCCGAGATCTGCCCGCGGTTCACGGCCCGGGTGTTCGAGGGCGTGCGGATCGGGCCCTCGCCGTTGTGGCTCAAGGCCCGCCTGAGCGCGGCCGGGCAGCGCCCGATCTCGAACGTCGTGGACGTGACCAACTACGTGATGCTGCTGACGGGCCACCCGCTCCACGCCTTCGACCTCGACGCCATCCGCGGCGGGCGCCTCACGATCCGCCGGGCGCGTGAGGGCGAGCGCATGACCACGCTCGACGGCGCAGAGCGAGTCTTCGACTCCTCGATGGCGGTGATCGAGGACGCCGAGGGGCCCTCCAGCGTCGCGGGGATCATCGGCGGTCAGGTGTCCGAGGTCTCCGAGGGCACCACGCGCGTGCTCATGGAGGCGGCGACGTGGGTGGGGACGAACATCCTGCAGACCTCCTCCCGGCTCGGCGTGCGCTCCGAGGCCTCCACGCGCTTCGAGAAGCAGCTCCACCCCGAGCAGGCCCTCGGCGCGCAGCGTCTGGCCGCGCGGCTCATGGTGGAGGTGTGCGGTGCGCGCCTCGTGCCCGGGACGATCGACGTCCATCCCCGCCCCGCCGAGCCGCGCGTGGTGGCGCTGCGGGTCGAGCGGGTCGCCGGTCTGCTCGGAGCCGAGATCCCGGTCGAGGAGGTGCGGGCGATCCTCGAGCGGTTGGGGTTCGCGGTGGCGGTCGACCGTCCCGGCGGCGGCGCCGCGGGCGGTGCTGGGGCCGCGGCCGGCGCGGACGCCGCGCCCGGCACCGGCGCGGTCCTGTCGGTAACCGTCCCTCCGCACCGCGACGCCGACGTGCAGCGCGAGGCCGACCTCATCGAGGAGGTCGCCCGGGTCCACGGGCTCGACTCTCTGCCCGTCACCCTCCCGGCGCGCCGGCGGGCGGTCGGCGGGCTCCGCCCCGCCCAGCGCCTGCGCCGCCGGCTCGAGGACGCCCTGCGCGACCGCGGCCTCGCAGAGATCGTGGCCTGGGCGTTCGTCTCGCCGTCGGCGCTGACCCGCCTGGGGCTGCCCGAGGACGCCGGCCCGCGCCTGGCCAACCCGCTGAGCGAGGAGCAGAGCGTCATGCGCCCGTTGCTGCTTCCCGGCCTCCTCGACGCCGTCGCCCACAACGCGGCGCGCGACAATCCGCGCCTGGCGCTCTTCGAGTCCGCGCGTGCCTACCCCGCGGATGGGCTCGTGCTCGAGGCCCCGGCCGGCTCCCCCGGCGGCCTGCGCCCCGCGGGCGAGCGCCACCACATGGCCGCGCTGCTCACCGAGGCGGCGCCCGGGGGATGGGGGAGCGCCGAGCGCCCGGCGAACTTCTTCACGGCCCGCGCGCTGGTTGAGGCGCTGCTGGCGAGCGCCGGCGTCTCGTTCGCGATCACGCCCGGCCCCGGCCGACCGTTCCTGCACCCCGGCCGTGCGGCGGCGGTGCTGTGCGAGGGGCGCGAGGTCGGATGGATCGGAGAGCTGCACCCACAGGTGGCCGGCGAGTGGGGGCTCGACCGGGTGGTGGCCGCGTTCGAGCTGGACGTCGACACCGTGGCCGAGCTGGCTCCCGGGCCGGCGGGCTACACGGACGTCACGAGCTTCCCCCCGGTGCTCCAGGACATCGCCGTGGTGGTGGCGGAGGAGCGCAGCGCCGCCGAGGTCGAGGAGGCGGTGCGCGCCGGCGGTGGCGAGCTCCTGTGTGCGATCCGGGTCTTCGACCTCTACCGAGGCGAGCAGACGGGGGAGGGGCAGAAGTCGCTGGCCCTGCGGCTCGAGTTCCGCGCCCCCGACCGCACGCTCACCGACGAGGAGGTCGCCGCCCGGCGCGAGGCGATCGCCGAGCGTCTCGAGACCGTGGGAGGGAGGCTGCGTGGCTGAGTCGACCAGCGTCGCCGTGGTCGGCGCGGCCGGTTTCGGGGGTGCGCTCTGCGCGATGCTCGTGGACCGCCACCCGGGGCTCGAGCTGTCCACCCTCACCGCCCGCTCCGACGCGGGCGTCCTCCACGCCGAGCTCTATCCCCGCTACGGCGTCGACCTCGAGATGGAGGAGCTCGACGTCGACCGCGTGGCCGAGCGCGCCGACGCGGCGCTGGTGGCCTATCCGCACGGCGCCGCCGCACCGACGGTCCGCGCGCTGCGCGAGCGCGGCCTGAAGGTGGTCGACCTCTCCGCCGACTTCCGCCTCGATCGCGAGCGCTACGAGCGCTGGTACCAGCCCCACGAGGCGCCCGAGCTGCTGGCCGACGCCGTCTACGGGCTGGTGGAGACCCACCGTGAGGAGATCCGCGGCGCCGACCTCGTGGCCAACCCAGGCTGCAACTCGACCGCCGCGCTGCTCGCCCTCTGGCCGCTGCGCGAGCACCTCCGCGACGTGGTGGTGGACATCAAGACCGGCGTCTCCGGCGCGGGGCGGGAGGCTACGAGGACGACCCACTACGTGTCGGTGGCCGACAACGTGAACCCCTACAAGGTCGAGGGCCACCGCCACAGCGCCGAGCTCGAGCAGGAGCTGCCCGACGGCGTGACGATCACCTTCGTGCCGCACCTCCTGCCCATCGATCAGGGGCTGCTCGCGTCCTGCTACGTGACGCCGCGGGAGCCGCTCTCGGGCGCGGAGGTGCGCCGTCTGTTCGAGGAGACCTACGCTGGCGAGCTCTTCGTGGAGCTGGTCGCGGGTCCTCCAGGCGTGAGCGACGTGCGCGATACCAACCGCTGCCGCATCCACGCGACGGTCGAGCCGACGACCGGCCGGGTGCTGGTGTTCGCGGCCATCGACAACCTGTGGAAGGGCGCCGCCGGGCAGGCGGTGCAGAACCTGAACCTCATGCTCGGCCTGACCGAGACCGCGGGGCTCGGCCGGTGAGCTTCTTCCGCTCGCGCTGGGTGGAGCGCCCCGAGCACGTCACCGAGGCGGCGCCCGACGAGCTGCCCGTGGGCTTCCGCGCCGCCGCGACGGCGGCCGGGCTGAAGCCGGGCGGGGCGCTCGACGTCGGCGTGCTCGTCTCCGACGAGCCCCACACCACCTCGGCCGCGCGCTTCACCACCAACGCTCGGGTGGGTGCTCCGGTGCAGGTGTCCCGCGCCGCGGCGCTCGACCGGCTGCGGGCGGTGGTGGCCAACTCCGGCGGATCGAACACCGGCGACGGCGAGCGTGGCCTCGACACCGCACGCGCGGCGCAGGCCGCCGCCGCCGAGGAGCTCGGAGTGGCGGCGGAGCAGGTGGGCCTGGCCTCGACCGGGGTCATCGGCTCGGAGCTTCCGCGCGAGGCGCTCGTGGACGGGGTGCGCGCGGCGTGCGGGCGCCTCGGCCCCGACGCCGAGTGCCTCGCCCGGGCCATCCTCACCACCGACCGGGGCCCGAAGCGCGCCTGCCTCGACGTCGAGCTGCCGAACGGCATGGTGCGCCTGAGCGCCCAGGCCAAGGGGGCGGGGATGATCTCGCCCCGCTTCGCCACGATGTTCTGCTTCGTGCAGACCGACGCCGCGCTCGAGCCCGAGACCGTCGAGCTCCTGACCCGCGTGTGCGTGAAGCGCTCCTTCGACCGCATCTCCGTGGACGGCCAGCTATCCACCAGCGACACGGTGTTCGTGCTCGCGAGCGGGGCCTCGGGCGTGGGGGTCCATCCCCAGACCGAGGACGAGCGCCTGCTCGGGAAGGCGATGGACGCGCTCATGCGCCAGCTCGCCCTCGAGATCGTGGCCGACGGAGAGGGGGCGAGGCGTGTCGGCCGGGTGACCGTGCAGGGTGAGCCCGAGCACGTCGAGCCGGTGGCCCGTGCGGTGGCCGACTCCCCCCTGGTGAAGACCGCCCTGTACGGCGGGGACCCGAACTTCGGCCGCGTACTCCAGGCGGTCGGCCAGGCGCTCGCCGGTCGGGACGGCTCGGGCGGCGACCTGCGGGTGGACCTCGAGGTGCAGGGCCGGCGCGTCGTGTCCGACGGTGTGGCCGTGAAGCTCGACGCCGAGAGCTTCGGCGACCTCGAGCGGGCGGTGCTCGAGCCCGAGGTGGAGTACGCGATCGCACTGCCCGGCGAGGGTGGCTCCACCGAGGTGTTCTTCAGCGACCTCTCTCACGAGTACGTGACGCTCAACGCGGAGTACACGACATGAGGGACGTCTCCACCCTCCTCGAGGCCCTGCCCTACATCCGCGAGTTCCATGGGCGCACGGTGGTGATCAAGTACGGCGGCGCGGCGATGATCGACCCGACCCTGCGGGCGGAGTTCTCACGCGACGTGGTGCTGCTCAAGTTCGTCGGCATGAACCCCGTGGTGGTGCACGGGGGCGGCCCGGAGATCACCCGCTACATGGAGCGCCTCGGGATCCCGGTCGAGTTCGTGGACGGCCTGCGGGTGACCACCCAGGAGACCGCCGAGCTGGCCAAGATGGTGCTGATCGGCAAGCAGAACAAGGACATCGTGATCGGCCTCGATCGCTGCGGCCAGCCCG
>JBPCQB010000019.1:0-9619 GCA_050998555.1 Thermoleophilaceae bacterium | reverse complement strand
GCCTGGCCACCGCCGACTACGGGATCAAGGACTCCAACAACGGCTACGGCCACGAGAAGGCGTTCGTGGACATCATCCGCCGCTGGGGGACGCTGCACGAGGCCCAGCTCCTGCCCCGGTCCTTCGGTCAGGGCTCCCTGATCCAGAGCCAGGTGCAGCCCGCCGCGCTCAAGCAGCTGATCGACTCGGCGCCCACCGCCGTCCGCGGACTCAAGAGCGGCAAGGTCTCCCCGTGGAAGGTCCTCTTCCACAAGAAGCTGGCCGACCAGGATCACGTGCAGCGGATCTACGACGAGATCGAGGGCAAGGACGAGCGCCTCGAGCTCAACCTCTACATCGTCGGGGAGGGCGAGGGCGACGAGAGCGAGGAGGGCGAGACCGAGGAGCAGGGCGGTGAGGGCGCCGCCGACAAGGAGCCGGTGCAGGCCGACTCCACCGAGGTGGACACGAGCGAGCGCACCCGCGAGGAGGAAGGGGCGGGCACCCAATGAGGGTCGCCTACTGGCCGGGCTGCGTCTCGCGCGGCTTCACGCCCGAGCTGCACGGCTCGACCGCGAAGGTCGCGCCGCTGCTCGACATCGAGCTCGTGGAGCTCGAGCGCGCGAACTGCTGCGGCGCGGGTGTGGTGGCCGAGCACAACCAGGAGCTGGTGGACACGCTGAACGCGCGCACGTTCGCCATGGCCCAGCAGGTCGAGGGCGCGGGCATGATGAACATCTGCTCGACCTGCCAGGGCGCGCAGTCGGAGTGCCAGCAGCGCCTCGACGCCGACGGCGCCTACCGCGAGCACATCAACACCCATCTCGAGCCCGAGGGTCTGCGCTACGAGAAGGGTGGCGAGTGGGAGAACAAGAACCTGTTCTGGCTGCTGGTCGAGGACATCGGGCTCGACGCGCTCAAGGAGAAGGTCAAGCGCCCGCTCACGGGCCTGCGGGTAGCTCCGTTCTACGGGTGCTACGTCGTGCGTCCCACGAGCCGCCTCGGCTACGACCGCTACCCCGACCGCGACCGCTACCTCGACTGGATCATCGACGCGGTGGGCGCGGATCCGGTGGCCTACGCGGGGTCGCACAAGTGCTGCGGCTTCCCGATCATCACCATGAACAAGACGACATCGCTGAGGCAGGCGGGACGCCACCTGGCCGACGCGATCGACGCCGGCGCGGACTGCCTCGTCACCCCGTGTCCCCTCTGCCACCTGAACCTCGACATGCAACAGCCCGACGCGTCGAAGTTCGTCGAGCGCGAGCTGGGCGTCCCGGTCCTGCACTTTCCCCAGCTGCTCGGGCTGGCCCTCGGGCTCGAGCCCAAGGAGCTCGGCATGGGCAAGCACGTGGTGAAGACCAGCGAGGTGGACGCGAAGATCAGGGAGCTGGCGGCGGCGTAGGCCGATCGCTCGCCCCTGAACACGAGAAAGCCGACCCTTGCGGATCGGCTTCTCGGTGTACCCCTGTCCGTCCTTTAGGCAAGCGTCCGAAGCTCTTACTGCGATTCGGGCTCCCTTGGGCGCTTGCAGGGAAGATCATCGGTGACCGGGCCGGCGCTCACCTCCCCCCCGCGAGTGATCTTGGGGTTAGACGGGGAGGCATGGGGAGGAGAATGACCTAACCCTTACGGGTGAGTCCTCTATCCCCTCCCGGCACTACACTCCACACGGTGCGAGCACCCGTGACGCTGGCCACCGGCGAGTTCGAGGACCTCGTGGCCCTGGGCCTCGAGCGGCTCATCGGGGGCCAGGACAACCTGCGGCTGGTGGCCCGCGGCGTCGCGTGGGACGACATCGGCTCCGCGCTCGCCGAACACGGGCCGGCCGTGCTCATCCTCAACTTCGGATCCCTACCGAGCCTGGCCGCGCTGCGGGAGCTCCTGCTCGAGCACGAGGCCACCCGGGTGGTGGTTCTCGCGAACCGCCCGAGCGCCACGGAGTGCAACCAGATGCTCTCGTTCGGCGTGTCGGCGTGCGTCTCGAAGGAGACTCAGGGCCGAGACGTGGTGAACGCGATCCACCTCGCCTCGCGGGGGATGCACGTCGTGCCGCGGCCCGCCGAGCGGGCCGAGTCGGACTTCGCCGACTTCGCGGGGCCCGAGCTGCTCACGGCCCGGGAGGCCGACGTGCTCGAGCTGCTCCAGGACGGGAGGACCAACGCGCAGATCGCTCAGTCCCTCTCCATCGGGCTAGAGACCGTGCGCACCCACGCGCGCCACATCTACGGGAAGCTCGGGGTGGGCTCGCGGCGAGAGCTGGCGACGCTGTCGAGCGCCCGGGCGGTGCGTTAGGCGGCCGGCGCCTGGCGCTCGGCCACCAGCTCCGCGAGCTGCACCGCGTTCAGCGCGGCCCCCTTGCGCAGGTTGTCGCCCACCACCCAGAGGTTGAGGCAGCGCTCGCGGGAGGGATCGGCGCGTATGCGGCCCACCAGCACCTCGTCCCGGCCGGCCGCGGAGGTGGCCAGCGGGTAGAGCGCCGCAGCGGGGTCGTCGACCACCGCGAGACCGGGCGCCGCCGCCAGCAGCTCCCGGCACTCCTCGGCCGACAGCGGCTCGGTGGTCTCCACGTTGACCGACTCCGAGTGCCCCTGGAGGACCGGCACCCGCGCGCAGGTGGCCGAGAGCGGCAGGTCGGGCTCGCCGAGGATCTTGCGCGTCTCGGCCATCATCTTGCGCTCCTCGGTGGTGTAGAGGTCGCCGTCGCGGAACGCCTCGACCTGGGGGAGCACGTTGAAGGCGATCGGGTGGGGGTAGACCTCGGGCGCGCGCACCGGCTCGCCGGCCACCACCGCGCGGCTCTGCTCCAGCAGCTCCTCCACCGCCCTCTGGCCTGTGCCCGACACCGACTGGTAGGTGGAGACCACCACCCGCTCGATGCCCGCGCGGTCGCGGATCGGGGCGAGGGCCAGCACCATCTGCATGGTCGAGCAGTTGGGGTTGGCGACGATCCCGCGGTGACCCTCGAGCGCCTCGGGGTTGACCTCGGCCACGACGAGCGGCACGTCCTCGTTCATGCGCCAGTGCGAGGAGTTGTCGATGACCACGGCTCCGGCCGCGGCGAAGCGGGGAGCCCACTCGGCGCTCGTGCCCGACCCCGCGGAGAAGAGCGCGAGGTCGAAGCCCTCGACGGCCTCGGGGGAGAGGGCGCGCACGACGAGGCCCTCCCCGGCGCCGTGGTCGAGCGTCCGGCCGGCCGAGCGCTCGGAGGCGAAGGGCACGAGCTCATCGGCCGGGAAGGCACGCTCGCGGAGCAGCTCGAGGATGGTCGAGCCCACCGCCCCGGTGGCGCCCACCACGGCGACCTTCATGGTGAGGAGGAGACGACCGGGCGGTGCACGCCGCGCGGGTCCTCGGGCTGGACGGCGCCGGCGCCGAGCTCGAACGCGGCGTGCAACTCGCGCACGGCGACGTCGACCTCCTCCTCGCGGACCACGCAGGAGATCTTGATCGGGCTGGTGGCGATCATCTGGATGTTCACCCCGGCCTCGCCGAGCACCGAGAAGGCCTTGGCGGCCACGCCCGGATGGCTGCGCATGCCGGCGCCCACGAGCGAGACCTTGCCCATCGCGGAGTCGGTGGCCAGCTCGCCGATGCCGAGCTCCGCGCGCAGGGGCTCGAGGGCATCGCACGCGGACAGTAGATCGGACCTCGGCACGGTGAACGACATGTCGGCCGCCGCTCCGGGCGACTCGGGCTAGTTCTGGATGATCATGTCCACGTTGACCCCGGCGTAGGCCAGGACGGTCATCACGCGGCCGGCGACACCGGGGCGATCGGGCAGGCGGGTGAGCGTGACGCGGGCCTCCTCGCGGGAGTGGGTGACTGCGGTGACGAGCGGTCTCTCCATGGTTTCCTCCTCGGAGCGTACGAAGGTACCGGGGCCGTCCTCGAAGCTCGAGCGGCAATGCACGCGCACGCCGTGGTTGCGCGCGTACTCGACGGCGCGGAGCTGGAGGACCTTGGCGCCCGACGCCGCCATCTCGAGCATCTCCTCGAACGAGACCTGGACCAGCTTCCGGGCGTCGGCCACCACCCGAGGGTCCGCGCTGAACACGCCGGCGACGTCGGTGTAGATCTCGCAGACGTCGGCGGACAGCGCGGCGGCGAGGGCCACCGCGGTGGTGTCCGAGCCCCCGCGGCCGAGGGTGGTGACGTCGCGTGCGGTGGACACGCCCTGGAACCCCGCCACGAGCACGATCTGGCCCTCGTCGAGCGCGGCCTCGATGCGCGTGGCGCGGACATCGAGGATCCGTGCGCGCGTGTGCGAGGTGTCGGTGACGATCCCGGCCTGGGAGCCGGTGAGCGAGATGGCCTCGTGGCCGAGGTCGTTGATGACCATGGCGGCCAGCGCGCAGGAGATGCGCTCGCCGGTGGAGAGCAGCATGTCCATCTCGCGCGGGTCCGGCCGCGGCGAGACCTCGTGGGCCATGGCCGTCAGCTCGTCGGTGGTCTTGCCGCGGGCCGAGAGGACGGCCACCACGCGAGAGCCCTCCTCGCGCGCCTCGACGATGCGCCGGGCCGCCCGCTTGATGCGCTCGGCGTCGGCCACCGAGGTGCCGCCGAACTTCATGACCACGGTGCGGGCCGGAGACGCTTCGGCAGAGACCATCGAACCCGGAGAGTAGCTTTACCGGGTGCCCGATCCGCCCTGGAGAACACGCCGCCGCGGGGGCGAGAACCGAGGAGGCGGGCGGGCCGGCGAGGGCGGCCGGGCGGGCTTCACCGGGTTCCTGGCCGCCGCCGAGCGAAGGCTCATCACCGCGCTCGTCGTGGGCGTCGGCTGCATCACGCTGGGGGTGACGGCGGGGCTCCTCTTCCGGGCCGCGGGCAACGTGGGCGCATCCGCGCTGCCGCCCGCGCCGGTCGCCGCCCCCGGGGTGCCGGAGGCGGCGCCCGCGGCGCCCGAGGGCGCCGAGCCGCCCGGCCGCCGATCCTTCCTCGCCCGCCTCCTGCCGCCGGCCTCGGAGCCGATCCGCGCTCCGCGCACGCCCCGGAGCATCGAGGAGCTGGCCCGCGGGATGACCACCGAGCGCAAGGTGGCCCAGCTCATGCTCGTGGGGTTCAGGGGAGTGGACGAGACCTCCTCGGTGTTCGGCGACCTGCGCGAGCGGGACCTCGGCGGCGTGGTCGTCGACTCGCGCAACTACGCGGACGCGACCCAGCTCGCCACCCTCCTCGCCGGCGTCTTCACCGTCGCGCGCGAGACGCGCCACGTTCCTCCGTTCGTGCTCACGGCGCAGGAGGGGGGCGCCTACTCGGAGCTCGGCGGCATCCCTCCGACCCGCGCTCCCGGCGAGCTCGACTCCCCCCGCGCCGCCGCCCGGGCCGCGGGGGCGGCGGCCCGGTCGCTCAAGCTGCTCGGAATCAACGGCGTGCTCGCACCGGTGGTCGACGTGGGCACAGAGGGCGGAGCCGGCGGCAACCGCCTCTACTCCGACGACCCGGGCGCCGTGGCCGAGTTCGCCGCGGCCACGGTCACGGCCTACCGGCGAGAGGGACTGCTCGTGGCGCCCAAGCACTTCCCGGGCCTCGGGGCCGCGACCCAGCCGACCGAGGCCGGCCCGGCCACCGTCGGCCTGTCCGTGCGCGAGCTCGTCCAGCGCGATCTGCGTCCGTTCGCGGCCGCGGTCGACGCCCGGGTGCCGGCCATCGTGGTGGGCCACGGGCTCTATCCCGCGGACGACTACGTGCTGCCGGCCTCCCTCTCGCGCGGCATGTCCACCGGGCTCCTGCGCCGCGAGCTTCGCTTCGGCGGCGTCGCCATCACCGACGACCTCGCCTCGCCGGGCCTCACGGGCGCCGCCTCCATCCCCGACGCGGCCGTCGACGCCCTGCGCGCCGGGGCCGACATGGTCTGGATATCCGGCGACCGCGGCGACCAGGAGGGCGCCTACGTGGCGGTGCTCAACGCCGTGCGCAAGGGGGAGGTCTCACGCCGTCGCCTCGACGAGGCGCTCATGCGGGTGTTGCGGGCGAAGGGGAGCCTGCGGCTGGTGCGGTGAGGCGCGGCTCCTCAGAGGGAGCTTCGACCGCGGAGCGCCTTGCCGAGCGTGACCTCGTCGGCGTACTCGAGGTCGGCGCCGACCGGCAGGCCGCTGGCGAGCCGCGTGACGATGGCCGTCGGCGCCCGCTCGTGCAGGGAGTCGGCGATGTAGAGCGCGGTGGCCTCGCCGGTGGTCGTGGGGTTGGTGGCCACCACGACCTCACGGACTTCGCCGCCCTCGACGCGACGGAAGAGCTCCTCGAGGCGGAGATCCTCGGGATCCACCCCGTCGATCGGCGAGAGGGCGCCGCCCAGCACGTGGTAGCGCCCGCGGAACTCGTTGGTGCGCTCCATGGGGATGACGTCGCTCGGCTCCTCGACCACGCAGAGGGTGTCGTCGTCGCGGCGGGGGTCCTCGCAGATCCGGCACAGCGGCCCGACCGCCAGGTTGAAGCAGCGCTCGCAGAGGCCCACCGTGCGCTTGACCTCCTGGATCGCATCGGCCAGGGCGGCCGCTTCCTCGTTCGAGGCGCGCAGGAGGTGGAACGCGAGGCGCTGGGCGCTTCGCTGGCCGATCCCGGGCAGTCGCGAGAGCTCGGCGATGAGGCGGGAGACAGGAGGGGCGTACACCGCGGGCGAGATTAGGAGCCGGGGCGGCGGCGCCCGGCCCCGCCACGCCGCACGCTCGCGCCTGGGACGATCCGGCCATGAAGCGAGCCGTCCGCCGCGGACTCCTCATCCTCTCCGCCTCGGCGCTTGCCGGCGCGGTGTTGTTCCCCTCCTGGGTGGCCGCACAGGCACGAGCGGCTTGCGTGCTCGTGAGCATGCTCGAGCCGCCGGTCCTCGCCGGAGCGCTGCGGCTGGCGACCCGCGAGCCGGTGCTCGAGGACCGGCCCGTCGCCGGCGTGCCCTCCGTGGTGGCGCGTCCGCCCGGCGAGGGACCGTGGCCGACCATCGTGTTCGCCAACGGTGCCACCCCCGAGGGGCGCCACCACCCGGTGGTGGTCCGAATCGCGCGCGGCTTCGCGCGTGCGGGACTCGTGGTCTACGTGCCCGAGCTCCCCGGCCTGCGGGTGGGCGAGGTGGCGCCGGAGTCCCTCGAGGCCACCATCGCCGTCGCCCGTACGGCGGCCGACGGCGCGCGCGGCGGCCGTGTCGGCCTGGTCGGGGTGTCCACCGGGGGCTCGCTGGCGCTACGGGCCGCGCAGGATCCCGCGCTGCACGGCCGCGTGTCGGGCGTCTCGGCGGTAGCGCCCTACACCGACATCCGCAACGTCTTCCAGCTCGCCACCACCGGCACCTACCGGGAGGGCGAGGACGTGCGGGCCCACGAGCCGGCCGAGGGCTACCTGGCCCTGGTCGCCGCCCGCTCCCTCGCGCGACTGCTGCCCGACGGACCCGACCGCGAGCGCATGAGCACCGCCCTGCGCGCGGTCTCCGACACCGACCCAGATCCGCTGGCCGTGCTCGACCGCCTCGATCGACAGACCTCGAGCGCCGACGCCGACGCCGTCATCGCCCTGCTCGCCAACCGCGATCCCCACCGCTTCGACGAGCTCTGGCAGGCCCTGCCCACCTCCACGCGGGAAGGCATGGAGAGCATCTCCCCCGCCTCCGCCCGCAGGCCGATCGACGCTCCGGTCGAGCTCGTGACCGCGCCACGGGACAAGTACTTCCCGGTGGCGGAGCTCACCACGCCGCGGCTGTCGGAGCGCCATCGGGTGACCGTGACCGGCGCGCTCCAGCACGGCGACCCGACGGTCTCCCTCGGCCGGCTCGGGGATCTGGCGCGCCTCGACGCCTTCGTGGTCCGCTCCCTGCGCTCGGCCGCGCGGTAGAGCGCGGTCTCCTCGCCAAACCGCGTTCCGAGCCATAGCCGATAGTCGACCTTGGCCGAGATCCGCACTCCGGCAGTATGGCGTCCCCCGTCCCGGGCTCGGTCAGGAGATGAGCCGGATGGTCATTGGGTAGCGGAAGGGCTCGCCGTTGTTGGCCTTCACCGCGGCGATTATCACGAGCACGACCCACGCGATGCCGAGGGCGATGAAGGCGGGGATGGTAAGGATCAGAAGGAGCCCGAACGTCACGAACGAGGCTATGAACATCACCACGAAGTAGATGGCCACGGAGATGTTGAAGTTCAGCGCCTCGCGGCCCTGGTCGTCGATGTAGGGGTCCTGCTCGCGCTGGGTGAGCCACACGATCAGCGGACCGACGGGCGACGGGATCCCCAGTAGGCCGATGAACGCCGAGAGATGGGCGAGCATCGCGGTGTTGCGCGCCTTCGCCGGATCGACCGGTAGGCCTGGTGGTCCGGCGGCGTAGTAGGGCGGTGCGCCCCACTGGCCCGGTGCCGGACCGTAGGGGGCCTGCTGGGCGTACGGGCCCTGCTGGGCGGGCCCGCCGAACTGACCCGGCGCCGGGCCGTACGGCGGCTGCTGAGTGGGGGCGCCGAAAGGCGGTGCTTCGGGCAGCGGAGCGCCCGGCGGAGGCGGCGATGCTCCGGGGGGCGGGGGCGCCTGCCCTTCGGCGTAGCCGGACGGCGATGGTTCGGGCGCAGGCGAAGCGCCCCCTCCGGGGTCACCCGGATGCTCCGAGTCCGGACCGGGACCGGGGTACGACGACACGGGTTCGACCCTACTACGGCACCACGGCGCCCGCCGGCGCGACGCCCCGCTCGCGCCCGCGGCGCGGCGCGGCTAGGAGCCCGGGAGCCCGAGGCCCCCCAGACCACCCGCTCCGCCGAGGCCTCCGGTGGCGCCCTGCATCTTCGACGCGGCGAGCTCCTGGGCCGAGCGCAGCGCCTCGTTGGTGGCCGCGAGCACCATGTCCTGAAGCATCTCGACGTCCTCGGGGTCCACGGCCTGAGGATCGATCCGGACCTCCCGCAGCTCGAGGTCCCCCGTCACCTTGACGGTGACCATCCCGCCGCCGGCGCTGGCCTCGACTTCGAGATCCTTCAGCTCCTCCTGCGCCTTCACCATCTCGGCCTGCATCTCCTGGACCTGCTTCATCATCTGCTGCATGTCGGGCTGCTTGGGCATCGGCTCCTCTCCTCGGTGATCACTCGGGCGAAACTGGGCGTCCGGCGGGATCGCCCGCCTCGGGCTCGTCGTCGTCCAGCAGCTCGCGCGCGTCGAACTCGTCCTTGAGACGCGCCAGGAGCTCCTCCTCGGTGAGGCGGGGGGCATCCTCCGCGATCCCCGCGTCACCCAGCTCGTAGGCGATCTGGAGGCTGTGGCCGGTGAGGCCGTGCAGCGCGGTCTGGAGCAGGGGGCGGTTCGACTCGGCCTTCTTGCGGGAGAACGCGTGGTCGGGCGGGAAGGTGATCGTGAGGCGACCCGATTCGAGCACGGTGGGCCGAGCCTCGCCGAGGAGGGCGGCGACCATCGCGTTCTGGGTGGCCACCTCCTCGAGCGCGGCGCTCCACAGGGAGCGAAGGCGATCCAGATCGAGCGCCGCGCCCGGGGGGGCCGCCGCGTGGGCCGCCGGGACAGCCTCCGCGTGTCGGGCCGTCGCGGTCTCGGCCCGAGGCGCTCCCACTGCCCGTACGGCCGCGGCGGGGGCGGGCTCGGAACGGCGCTCGGCCACCACCGGAGCTGCGCTCCGCGGCGGGGCGGGGGCCGGCTCGGGCGCTCGCTCCACGCTCGG
>JBPCQB010000107.1:0-15616 GCA_050998555.1 Thermoleophilaceae bacterium | reverse complement strand
CGGCGCGGTCGGCCAGGATCACGCCGAACCAGCGCCCGGCCGCCGATATCGGGGTGCCGGTGAGCTTGGTGATGGGCAGGAACCGCTCGTAGGCGGCCGGGAGCTCCTCCTCGAAGCGCTCGGCGATCACCACGACGCGATCCTCGCCCAGGGCCTGCTGCGCCCAGGGGTTCTCGCCCAGGCTCGTCCTCAGGTCGCCCAGCTCGGCCAGCTCGATCGCGTGTGCTCCCACTGCCCGGACCTCGCGACGAGCGTCGTCGTAGAGGAAGACGACCGCCCGCTCCATGGTCGTGAGCCGGCAGACGGCCTCGCAGATCCGGTTGAAGAACGACTCGGGGGCCTCGGGGGCGTCGGCCTCCGAGAGGAGTGCGACGAAGACCTCGAGGGCCTCGACCCGCGCCGGGGTCGAGAGGCTCACGGGCGAGCCTCTCGCGGCAAGGCGCGGACCGGCCTCTTAGAGCGCGACGCCCGGCGAGGGCGCGGTCCGCATGTCCTGCCCCAGCGGGCGCTCCTCGTGGAGCGCGAGGCGCAGCTCCTGCATCGGCTCGAGGAACACGCGCCGCCGGTGGCCGCAGCGCTCGCACGAGACCTCGACGGACGGGTCGAACGACTCCGCGTCGAGCGTCCAGCGGACGTCGCCGGAGAGGCAGCCCGGGCAGGCGAGCGAGGCGGCCACGAGCACGTCGACATCATCGCCTCGGAAGTGTGCCGTCTCGAGCGTGGACACGTCGGGAACGTACGCCGCCGGCCACGCCGAGCGACGCGCGGCGGGCCGTATACCCCCCGTTCGGGGGAGGCGACCCCCCAGCCCGTCCCGGCGTCCCCCATCACCTGACGCTGCTCACCGGTGACCCGGAGATCCTCGACCGGACCGGCCTTCCGTGCGCGGTAGAGGATCTGCGCGCGCCCTAACGGCGGCGCCCCCGGGCACGGCGGACGACCACCACCACGAAGATCAGGAGCCAGGAGAGCTCCGCGGCCGTCGGGCTTATCAGGGCGATCGGGATGGAGGCGAGGAAGATCCCCGTCGGGATGAGGCTCCGGCGCGCGGCGAACGGGAGCGTGGCCGCCTGGACGTCCGGGCGCACCAGGCCGTGGCGGAGCGCATGCGCGATCATCGCCCAGTTGGCCAGGCCGGCCAACGCGAGGATCAGCGCGTAGAGCATGGGGGCGACCGGCTCGGACCCGTAGCGGTCGAGCAAGTCGGTGGTGAAGGGCACGAGCGCGGTCAGGGCGAGGAATACGAGGTTGAGCAGCACGAGACGCGGATCGAAGCGCTCCAGGGCGCCGAAGAAGCGGTGGTGCTGGATCCAGAAGCGCCCGATCACCGCGAAGGAGAACGCGTAGGAGAGGAGGTCCGGCCATTGCGCGAACAGCGCCCCCGGAAGCTCGTCCTCCCGCCCGATCGGCAGGTCGGGGGTCTCGATGTTGAGCACGAGCAGCGTGATGGCTATGGCCATCACCCCGTCGCTGAACGCGACGATGCGCCCGAACTCGATCTCGCGGTCGTCGCGGCTCTGGGTCGTCCTCAGGTCGAGGCGATCACGGTGTGAGGCGTCCACCGCGGCAAGGCTGCCACGCGCACCGGATGCGCTCGCGTGTCATGTCGAGGGCGGACGAGCCGCCGCCGACGGTGCCGGGACCGGTGCGCCGGGCGGCGGCGCTAGCCGGAGTCGCGCCGCCGGCGGGCGATCTTCACCCGGGCCCCGCCGTCCAGCTCCACCTTCCGCAGGCGGACGGCGTGGGGCGTCACCTCCACGCACTCGTCGTCGCGCAGGAACTCGAGCGCCTGGTCGAGCGACAGCTTCCGCGGAGGGACGAGGCGCACCAGCACGTCGGCGCTCGCGGCGCGCACGTTGGTCTGTTGCTTCTCCTTGATCGCGTTCACGTCGAGGTCCTGGGGCCGCGCGTTCTCCCCGATGATCATGCCCTCGTAGACCTCCTCGCCGGGACCGACGAACAGCGCGCCGCGCTCCTGGAGGCTGAACAGGGCGAACGAGGCGGTGCGCCCGCGGCGGTCGGCCACCAGGGCACCCGACGGGCGGGTGCGCACCTCGCCTGCCCACGGCTCCCAGCGGTCGAAGACGTGGTGGATGAGGCCGGTGCCCCGCGTCTCCGTGAGGAACTCGGTGCGAAAGCCGATCAGCCCGCGCGCCGGCACCAGGTAGTCCATCCGCACCCATCCGGTGCCGTGGTTCACCATCTGCTCGAGGCGTCCCTTGCGCAGGGCCACGAGCTGGGTGACCACGCCCACGTAGTCGTCGGGCACGTCGATGGCCAGGCGCTCGATGGGCTCGTGGACCTTCCCGTCCACCATGCGAGTGACCACGCGGGGCTGTCCGACGGTCATCTCGAAGCCCTCGCGTCGCATGAGCTCGACAAGCACCGCGAGCTGGAGCTCGCCGCGGCCCTGCACCTCCCAGGCGTCGGGGCGCTCGGTGTCGCGGACGCGGATCGAGACGTTGCCCACCAGCTCCTGGTCGAGCCGGGCGCGCACCTGGCGGGCGGTGAGCTTCGTGCCGTCCTGGCCGGACAGGGGCGAGTTGTTGATCCCCACCACCACCGAGAGCGAGGGCTCGTCGACGGTGATCACCGGCAGCGGCCGGGGATCGTCGGGGTCGGCCAGGGTCTCGCCGATGGTGATCTCCGGCATCCCGGCCACGGCGATGATCTCCCCCGGGCCGGCCGCGTCGGTCTCCACCCGGTCGAGGGCGTCGGTCACGTACAGGCGGCTCACCGCCGCGCGCTCGATGCGCCCGTCGGCGCGGCACCACGCGATCGGCGTCCCGGCCCGGATCGTGCCGTGGCGCACCCGGCACAGGGCCAGGCGGCCCACGTAGGGCGAGGCGTCGAGGTTGGTGACCTGGGCCTGGAGGGGGTGATCGGGCTCGTAGACCGGAGCGGGGATGTGCTCGAGCAGGAGGTCGAGCAGCGGCCCGAGGTCGGTGCCCTCCGCGCCCTCCTCGAGCGTGGCCCGGCCGGCGCGGGCGTTGGTGTAGGCGATCGGGAACTCGATCTGCTCCTCGTCGGCGTCGAGGTCGAGGAACAGCTCGTAGACCTCGTCCACGACCTCGGAGATCCGGGCGTCCGGGCGGTCCACCTTGTTGACCACGAGGATCACCGGCAGCCGAGCCTCGAGCGCCTTGCGGAGCACGAACCGCGTCTGGGGCAGAGGGCCCTCGGAGGCGTCGACCAGGAGGAGGACGCCGTCGACCATGGTCAGGCCCCGCTCCACCTCCCCGCCGAAGTCCGCGTGGCCGGGGGTGTCGACGATGTTGAGCTTCACGTCCCGGTAGCGAAACGCGGTGTTCTTGGCGAGGATGGTGATGCCCTTCTCGCGCTCGAGGTCGGTCGAGTCCATCACTCGGTCCGGCGTGTCCGAGTTGGCGCGAAAGGCTCCCGACTGCCACAGCATCGCGTCCACCAGCGTCGTCTTGCCGTGGTCCACGTGGGCCACGATCGCGACGTTGCGGAGGTCCTCGCGGCGGGCCGTGTGCGCGGGCGGCGTCCCCTCCGGCTGCTCGAGGGGAGGGGTCGCCGAGGCGGGCGGCGTCGCCGGCGGCTCGGGCGTGATCGTGCGTTCGGCCATGGCGATGATGCTAGGTTGGGCGCGTCGGGCAGCCGCCGTGGCGCCCGAGAGGTTCCGTCTCTCTGTGTGCCGTTGAGCGCGTTGGGGTCGCCGGATCTCACCCCATCTTTCTCAAGGAGCACCTATATGTCCTCGCCGTCCTTCGCCGATCTCGGCGTATCCCACCCTGTCGTGGGCGCGCTCGCCGAGCGCGGCTTCGATGCCCCCTTCGCCGTCCAGCGGCTGGTGATCGCCGACGTCCTCGCCGGCCATGACGTCCTCGCCCAGTCCCCCACCGGCTCGGGCAAGACGCTCGCCTTCGGGGTGCCGATGGTCGACCGCATCGCCGCCGACGCCCGCCGCCCCGCCGGACTGATCCTCGCCCCCACCCGCGAGCTGGCCTGCCAGATCGTCGAGGAGATCCGAACCGTGGCCCACTCCCGGGCGCTGTCCACCGCCGTGGTCCACGGTGGGGTCGGCTACGAGCGCCAGGCCAAGCTCGCCCGCAAGGCGCACATCGTGGCCGCCACGCCCGGTCGCCTCGAGGACCTGCTCGAGCGCGGCGACCTGACGCTCGCCCACGTGCACATGCTCGTGCTCGACGAGGCCGACCGCATGCTCGACATGGGCTTCAAGCCGGCCGTCGACCGCATCGTCGCGAAGACGCCGCGCGAGCGCCAGACGCTCTTCTTCTCGGCCACGCTCGAGGGCGAGGCCGGCCGAGTGGCCGCCGCCTACACCGCCCGCGACGCCCGCCGCCACGTGCACCGTCCGACGGTCGAGCCGGTCCCGGTCGAGGTCAAGCACCGGTTCGTCCACCTCGTCCACGACGCCAAGCTCGACGCCCTCGTCACCGAGCTCGGTGACGAGTCCCGTGGGCGCACCCTCGTGTTCGTCAGAACCAAGCGCGGCGCCGACCGCCTCGTCAAGCGCCTCGGCGCCCAGGGGGTCCAGGCGGCGGCCATGCACGGCGACAAGTCGCAGTCCCAGCGCGACCGCGCCCTCGCGCGCTTCGAGGCCGGCGACGTGGACATCCTCGTGGCCACCGACGTGGCCTCGCGCGGCATCGACGTGCCGAACGTGACCCACGTGATCAACTTCGACGCCCCCGAGGATCGCGACGCCTACGTGCACCGGGTCGGACGCACCGGCCGCGCCGGGTGCGCGGGCGCCGGGGTCTCCTTCGTGGTCGACGACCAGGTCGCGGACATGCGCCGGATCGCGGCGCAGCTCGGCCTGTCCGGTGAGTTCGACCGGGACGGGGGGCCGGGTGTCGGGGCTCCGACCCCGCGGCCCCGCTCGCGCTCGAGGGGCTCGAGAGGGCGCCCCCGCCGTTAGGGCGGTCAGCCGCTCCAGCCGTCGAGGCTCGGTCAGGGCGGCGGCGAGGACCGGCCACGCCGCCGCGGGAAGGATCCGCTCGTGCGGGCGCTGCTTCCGCTTCTGCGGCGCAAGGAGGACCGCTCCTGGCGCGAGCACCTCGAGCACGAGATCACGCGTTGGTGGGAGATCGTGGCCGATCAGGCGAAGCAGAGCGCCGACCCGCTCAACCCGCAGCTCGTGTTCCACGAGCTCAGTCCCAGGCTTCCCGATCGCTGCGTGGTGACCGCCGACTCGGGCTCGGCCACGAACTGGTGGGCGCGGCACTTGAAGCTCCGCGAGGGCATGCGGGCCGCCCTGTCGGGCACGCTCGCGACGATGTGCACGGCCGTCCCCTACGCGCTCGGCGCGAAGTTCGCGTTCCCGGACCGGCCGGTGATCGCGTGCATCGGCGACGGGGCGATGCAGATGCTCGGGAACGCGGCGCTCATCGACGTGGCCGCGTACTGGCGCGAGTGGACCAACCACCAGCTCGTCGTCCTCGTGCTCAAGAACCGGGACCTGAACCAGGTGACCTGGGAGCAGCGCGTGCTGGCCGGGGACCCGAAGCTCCCCGCCTCGCAGGACATCCCCGACTTCGAGTACGCCGCCTACGCCGAGATGCTCGGCCTCAAAGGGATCAAGGTCGACAGCCCCGACCGGGTGGCCTCCGCCTGGGACGAGGCGCTCGCCGCCGACCGCCCGGTGGTCTACGAGGCGGTGACCGACCCCGAGGTGCCACCCCTGCCGCCCCACATCCGCTTCGATCAGGTGAAGAGCATGACCAGCGCACTGCTGCACGGCGACGAGCACGCCGGGCGGATCGTGAAGGCGCCATCAAGGGCAAGGTCCAGGAGATCGTCGACCGCTGAGGCCCGCGGGGCCCTGCGGCTCCGCTAGCGCCGCGACCAGTGCTCGGGGCTCACCTCGCACTCCGGAAGCTCGAAGGACGTGCCGTAGGCCGTGAAGTCCACGTGCCGGTTGACCGCGTAGAGGGACTGCGGCGCGCAGAGAAAGAGCGCCAGCGCCTGGTCGTGCACGAAGCGCTCGATCCGCGCCGAGACCGCCACCAGCTTCGGCGGGGAGACCTGACGGCCGAGCTCGGCAAACAGGGCCTCGAACTCAGGGCTCACCGGGCCGGCCCGGTGCTCTCCGGTCAGCCCCACGAACGCGCGGTGGAACTCGAGCGGCGGGGCGTCCGCGGACTGGGCGCCCTGCTGCTGGAGCCAGACGTCCCAGTCGTGGGGCGTCTGCTTCTCGATCAGCGCCCGCTGGGCCTCGATCGCGTCGTCGCCGCGGTAGACGGTGAGCTCGACGGTCACCGGGAGCGC
The DNA here is from genome assembly GCA_050998555.1 of Thermoleophilaceae bacterium. Lineage (GTDB taxonomy): Bacteria > Actinomycetota > Thermoleophilia > Solirubrobacterales > Thermoleophilaceae > JACCZP01. Next base: position 9,361 of record JBPCQB010000107.1, on the reverse strand, counting down.
GGCGTCGAGGTCGGCGGTCACCTTCCGGGCCAGCTCCTCCAGGGGCTCCGGGGCACCGACACGCAGCCGCCGGCCGGGCGCGGCGCCGCCGGCCTCCTGCCACAGCGCGGCGGCGCGGGCCGGGTCGTGCGGGTGCGGCTTGACTCCGGATAGGAGCTGGTGGGCGCGGGTGACCGTGGTCGGCGGGGTGAGCCCGCCGAGCGGGTGGGCCCGTCCGTACATGACCTCGGCCACGAGGCCGTCGCGGTCGACGGCCAGGTTCAGGGCCTCCCGCGCCCGGCGGTCCGCCAGCGGCAGTCCTTCGGCGTGGCGGTCGATGCCCCCCGCGTAGAGGTGCACCGCGTCCTTGGCCACCAGGTTCGCGTGCTCGGAGCGCTCGACGCGCTCGGCCTGCGCGGGCGGGACCTGGGTGAGGATGTCGACCTCTCCCTCGGTGTCGCAGACCAGCTCGAGCGCCCGCTCCGGGGAGACGTCGTTGAGGAAGAGGACCTCCTCGAGCCGAGGGCCCCGGCGGCCGTTCCAGTAGTTCGGATTGGCCACGAGGCGCACCCGGGAGGTGCGATCCTCTGTGGGGAGCCAGGTGCAGGCGAACGGCTCCTCGGTGATCACCGCCTGCTCGGTGTCGAGCGACGAATACCCCTCAGTGAGGATGAACGGACCGGTGCCCCACGGGCCCGGAGCGTCGATCACTCACCAGTGTCCCTCGCCGTCTCCGTCCCGCGCGTACCCGAACCCGACCTCCTCCCAGAAGCGTGTGCTCATGACGTGCATGGCCCGCAGCTTGCCGAGGACCAGGCCGTCGGGCTCGGGGAGGCGGATGCGGACCGACCGCTCGCCGGTCACCTCGCAGGTGGTGCGGTCGTCCATGTTGAAGTGGCTGCCCGGCGGGTGCGGGGTAACGGCTCATGAGCTCCGCGGTGAAGGTGGGCCACCGCGCCGTGGCCGTCGCGAAGCGTCGGGCAGATCACGGAGATCAACGCGTCCACCGGGCGGACGCGAACTCGTCGTCCTCCCAGGGGTCGCGTGGACGCGCGGCTGCTCATGATGCTCTGGAATCTGGCCGACGCCCGAGACCGAGACGCGTCGGGAGACGAGTCCCTCGAGCATGAGCAGGCCGAGGTTGCCGCGCGGCGCGCTCTCCCGATCCGGCCTCGAGAGAAGACCTTCCTCGAGGGTCACGACCTGGGCAGTGGGAGGCCCTCGAGCATCGAATCGAAGGTGACGATACCCACCGCCGGGGCCACCGGCGCCGACATCACGTCTGCTCGTGGAGCTGCTTCAGCGCCCGCCGCTTCAGGCGGGAGACGTGCATCTGGGAGACGCCGATGCGCTCGCCGATCTCCGACTGGGTGAGCCCCTCGACGAAGCGCAGGCGAAGGACGGTCTGCTCGCGCTTGGGGAGCGTCGCCATCGCGACGGCGGTCGCGTCGCGGTAGTCCACGAGCTCGTACTCGGGGTCCTCTTCGCCCACGGTCTCCGCGTAGGAGGCGCCCTCCTCCTCGCCGTCCGGGCGCCTCGGGCCGTCCAGGGAGACCGAGTCGTAGGCCATCGACGCCTCCATGGCCTCGAGCACCACCTCCGAACCACAGTTCATCGCCGCGGCCACCTCGTGGACGCTCGGGCTGCGACCGAGGTCCCGCGAGAGCCGGGCGATGGTCCCGTTGACCGCAAGAACGCGCTCCTGCATACCGCGGGGCACGTGGGCGGACCACGCCGAATCGCGGAAGTAGCGCTTGAGCTCCCCCGAGATCGTGGGCACCGCGTACGAGGAGAACGCGGTCCCACGGCTCGAGTCGAAGCGGTCGATGGCCTTGACCAGGCCGAGCGACGCCACCTGGACCAGATCCTCGAGCGGTTCACGACCGTTCTGATGACGCCGTGCGAGCTGGCGCGCGAGCGGCATGAACCGCTTCGCGAGATCGTCGCGCGCGGAGTGGTCGCCGAGACGGTGATAGCGGTCGAAGAGCAGACGCTCGGCGTGGCGGCCGGCGGCGGCCGGATGGGTCCTCGCGGCAGCGGAGGTTGGCGGGGCGACGCCGATGGCGGACACGGGTTCTCCTTTTGGGTGCGAACGGGGACGTTCGACCTGGATCCGCTGTGGAGCCGGCGTCGGCCACTCCGCCCCGTCGCTACAGGCACAGCCGTACAGCGACCCGCCTCGACGGCGGAGGGCGCTGCCGGCGGAAGACTAGTACCACCGACCCTCCTCCTTCTGGCCCGAGGTCCGGACTCTGACAGAGCCGCCGGCGAGGCCCCGGCCGCTCGGCGAGCCTTCCTGGGGTAGCTTCCTCGACGTGGCCGAGGAGCCGAGCACCGACGTCGAGGGCATCGACTCCGAGGGCGTCGAGCGCTGGTTCGCCGAGAACGTCCCGGACGCAAGCCCGCCGTTTCGGTACGAGCGCATCACCGGGGGCCGCTCGAACCTCACCTTCCGGGTGACCGACGAGGACGGCGGCACCTGGGCGCTGCGCCGGCCCCCGCTCTCCGGAGCCCTCTCCTCCGCGCACGACATGGCGCGCGAGCACCGGGTGGTCTCCGCGCTCACTCCCACCGACGTCCCGGTGCCGGACGCCGTCGCGCTGTGCGAGGACGAGTCCGTGACGGGGGTGCCGTTCTACGTCATGGACTTCGTCGAGGGCCCGGTGCTGCGCGACGAGGAGACCGCCTGCCGCGAGTTCGAGGAGGACGAGCGCAGGGCGATCGGCGAGTCGGTCGTCGACGCTCTCGTGACCCTCCACGCCGTGGAGCCCGACGACGTGGGCCTCGGCGAGCTCGGGAAGAAGTGGGCCTACGTCGAGCGCCAGCTCAAGCGCTGGCACGGGCAGTGGGAGCAGTCGAAGACCAGGGAGATCGAGGCCATCGACGACGTACACCGCCGGCTGTCCGAGAACGTGCCCGAGCAGCAACGCGCCACCATCGCCCACGGCGACTACCGCCTCGACAACCTGATCCTCTCGCCCGAGGGGGCGATCGCGGCCATCGTGGACTGGGAGCTCTGCACGCTCGGTGATCCGCTGGCCGACGTCGGGCTGCTGCACGTGTACTGGTCCCAGCCCGGCGACGAGGTGCTCCCCCTCGGCTCGGCGCCCACGACGGCGCCCGGGTTCCCCGACCGCACGCAGCTCACCGAGCGCTACGCCGAGCGCTCCGGACTCGACCTCTCGGGGCTCGACTTCTACGTCGCGCTCGGGTACTGGAAGCTCGCGATCATCCTCGAGGGGGTCTACGCGCGCTACGCACAGGGGGGGTACGGCGAGACCGACGAGGAGGTCGAGCAGTTCCCGCGGATCGTCGAGGAGCTGGCCGAGTCCGCAGCGAGGACCTCCGGCGAGGTGGGCTGAGACCCAGGTTTGCCGCGCCGGTCGCAGGGCAGGACCGGTCGACGCGATCTGCCCACCCGGTGACGAGCGCGCGACCGTAGACGAGCCGAGGGAGGCCCTTTCGTGGAGATCAGGACGGAGCAGGTGACGGACGGGGTGCACCGCGTCGCCGACGGGCTCGTGAACTTCTACGTGCTCGAGGAGAACGGGCGGCTGACGGTGGTCGACACCGGATGGCCGCGAAGCGGGCCTCGCATCGAGCAGGCGCTCGGTCAGCTGGGTCGCGCGACCTCGGACGTCGAGGCCATCGTCCTCACCCACGGCCACCCCGACCATCTCGGCGGCGCCGACCACCTCCGAAAGGCGACGGGCGCACCGGTCCACGTCCACCGCGACGAGGTGAGCCGCGTGCAGGGGAAGGCGAAGGGCTCCTCGCCGTTCGCGCTCGTGCCGAGCCTCACCCTCCACCTATGGCGCCCCGCGGCCACGAAGTTCGTCCTCCAGGCCACCGCGCAGGGCTTCCTCAACCCCACCTGGCTCGAGAGCGTCGAGACCTTCGGCACCGACGACGAGCTCGACGTCCCCGGTCGCCCGAGGGTGCTGGCCACCCCCGGGCACACACCGGCCCACGTCTCGCTGCACCTCGCGGAGCGCGGCGTGCTCATCTCCGGGGACGCCCTCGTCAACTACGACCCCATCACCGGCGCGAGCGGTCCCCGGCTTCCCCACGACGTGGTCAACGCCGATCCGCCGCTGTGCCGCTCGTCGCTCGAGGTGATCGCCGCGGCGGAGGCGGACACGTTCCTGCCGGGCCACGGCGACCCCTGGCGCGGCAGCATGGCCGACGCCGTGGCCCACGCCCGCGAGGCGGACGCCGCCTGAGGCGTACCGACGGCATGTGCAGCGCGCCGCACGTGTGCCCGTCGGGACGTGCGTCGCGCTGTTCACGGTGACGCGGGAGAGCGCGACGCACGTCGTTTCGGGCCAGACGTGTGGCGCGCTCTACACGTCCGGTGGGCGCTTGGTGTCGCATCCGACCGCGGTCAGGCGGTCGGGACGGCACGCTAGCCGCTCGGCGGCCGGTGCGGTCCGAACCCCGACCGGGAGGGACCGTTGCCTCGGCCAGGCTCTGGTTTCGAGCCGACGTCCAGGTCGGCCCGGCCAGCTCACGGATCGAGGAGCGGTCGCGCGTCACGAAGGACTCGAGCTCGTCCAGACGGGGGATCCGCACGGCCGGTGACCCTACGTCGAGGCCCGGCCCGCGAGGACGACGCCCGGGCCGGTGCTTCATAGTCCCCGCGACACCGAAGAGACGTGCCCGGAGTCCGACGGGTGCGACGAGCCGAGGAGGCTGCCGATGGCCGAAGACGAGAAGAAGGGCAAGCCGCTGATCCACGACGACCAGGGCGTCAAGGACAGCCGGCGGCGCGAGGACAAGCACCGCAAGGACAAGCGACCGAAGCCGGGACCCCTCACCGGACCGCTCGACAGCGCGCTGGCCGAGGGCACGATCGAGCCGGACCCGGGGACGCCCTCGCAGACCCCGCGCGAGTAGATGCCGGACCGCGGGCGCGGGCGCGCCCGCCCCGGCCGCCCGGAGCGGACGCCGGGACGCCGGGACGCCGGGACGCCGGGACGCCGGGACGCCGGCGCTAGCGTGATCGGTGACCCCGATGGCTCGGAGGCCCGTGCCGGAGAACATTCAGACCACCGGCCGCACGAAGAGCCCGGGCAAGGTCCTCGTCGTGCTGCTGCTCGCCGGGGTGTCTTTCGCCCTGTCGCAGACGATGGTCGTGCCCGCCCTGCCCGCCTTCAGCGAGGCGTTCGGCGTCACCCCGTCGGCGTCCTCCTGGCTGCTCACGGGGTACCTGCTCTCGGCGTCGGTGGCCACCCCGATCGTCGGCAAGCTCGGCGACCTCTACGGCAAGGGCCGCGTCCTCACCATCGTGCTGCTCGTCTTCTCGGTCGGCTCCGTGGTCTGCGCCCTCGGCCAGTCGATCGGCGTGGTCATTGCCGGTCGCGTCATACAGGGCGTCGCCGGCGGGGTCTTCCCGCTGTCGTTCGGGATCGTGCGCGACACGTTCCCGCGCGAGCGGGTGGCGAACGGGCTTGGTCTGCTGAGCGCGATCTTCGGGATCGGAGGCGGCATTGGACTACCACTGGGAGGAGTCTTCGTCGACCACCTCGACGTGTCGCTCGTCTTCTGGTTCGGCCTCCTCGGGCTGCCCGCCGCGTTGGCCGCGCACCGCCTGGTACCGGCCTCGCCGGTGGTCGAGCGCTCGCGCATCGACTGGCTCGGTGCGGTCCTGCTCTCCGCGGCGCTGGCCTCCGTGCTGCTCGGCGTGACCGAGGCCAACGCCCTCGGCTGGACCTCCGCGGCGACGCTCGCGCTGCTGCTCGGCGGCGCCGCCCTGCTCGTGCTCTGGGGCTGGGTCGAGTCCGTACGCGAGGACCCGCTCATCGACCTCCGCGTGCTGCGCGGGCGCACGGTCGCAGCCACCAACCTGAGCGCGCTGCTCGTGGGCTTCGCGATGTTCTCGAGCTTCCTCCTCATCCCCCAACTCGCCCAGGCTCCTGAGGCGACGGGCTACGGGTTCGGCATGTCGGTGACGGGCGCCGGACTGATCCTCGCCCCCGCGGCGCTCGCGCAGCTCATCACCGGGCCGCTGGCCGGCCGCTTCGGCACGCGATTCGGCTTCCGCACCGTGCTCGCCACCGGCGGCGCGTGCGTCACGGCGTCGTTCGCGTGGCTCGCGCTCGAGCACTCGAGCGCGTGGCACCTCGCGGTGGCCGGCGCCCTGCTCGGGGCCGGGATCTCGCTGGCGCTGGCCTCCATGGCCAACCTCATCGTCGACGCCGTGCGCCAGACCGAGGTGGGCATCGCGACCGGCATCAACACGGTCACGCGGACCGTGGGCGGAGCGTTCGGCTCGGCGGTGGCCACGGCGATCGTCACCTCCGAGGTGAGCGGCGGCGCGCCCTTCCCGACCGAGGGGGCCTACACCACGGCCTTCGTGGTCGGGGCGGTGGGCGGGCTGCTCGCGCTGAGCGCCGCTCTGCTCATCCCCACCCGGCGGGCGAGCTCTCCGGACTCGGCGGCCGTGGGCGATGTGCCGGCCGCCGCGCCGGTCAGGGGCTGACGCGACCGGGTTACGGACCGGTGCGGATCCCGTAACGCTCGTCGCCGGCGGGTAACACCGAGGGTCCGCCCCACCGACGAGATCACAGTAGACCCCGCTATGCGGGGAAAAGTTGCGTCTGTCGGCGCGACGCGGCCGGCGGAGTGTTACAGCTCGGCCACCGCCGGCAGCGTCACTTCGCTGACCGGCAGCGTGCCACCACGCCCGACCACGGGCAACGCCCGTGCCGGAAGCCGCTCCCCCAAGCGGATCCGCTCAGTCGAGCTCGAAGACCACGACCACGGTGACCCGCACCTCGGCTTGGCCGGGCTCGACGGGTGGGCGACGGCCCTCGTCGGAGTCGGGTGTGCCGCCCTGGACGCCGGCGGGAGCGTCCGAGCCCACCGGATCGAGCCCGACCGAGCGCACCCCCGACACCCGCATCCCGAGCGCGTTCGCCGCGGCGTCGGCGCGTCGGCCACCGCGAGTAGCAGCACCAGACCCGCGAGGACTTCCGCCGCCCGCCGCATCATCGGGCGAACCCGATGTCCTGGTAGACCGTCGACCTGAAGCCGAACGAGCCGTAGTTCGCGAGGTCGCGCTTCGTCGCGGTGATCGCCGGCCGCTGGTAGAGGACCAGCGAGTGCACCTCGTCCCAGACCAGGCGGTCGGCCTCGTTCAGCATCTCGCGGGCGCGGCCCTTGTCGAGCTCGCCCTGCGCGCCCTCCATCAGCCGGTCGATCTGCGGCGAGCCCACCCGCGCGTAGTTCTGCTGCACTTGGAGCTCGCCCTTGGCGTCCTTCACGGGCATGGCGTAGAGCGACTTCGACGACGCGGCCGGGAACGGCGTGCCCACCCACGAGAACGGGGCGATGTCGTAGTTGCCGGCGATCACGTACTTCTCGAAGAAGTCGCCCTCGGGGACCGCCTGGATGTCGAGTGCAACCCCGATGTCGCGCAGCATGGCCTGGGCCAGCTCGGCCTCCTGGCGGCTCGTGGCCACGCCGGTGGGGATCACGAATCGCACCTCGAGTCGGCGCCCCCCCTTGGCGCGAACGCCGGCGGGGCCCGGTCGCCAGCCCGCCCGATCGAGCATCTGCCGCGCACGCCCGGGATCGAAGCGCCCGGCGTCGCCGGCGTTGTCGCGGTAGCCCTCCTGGGTGTTCACGAAGTAGTGGTTGCCCATCGTCCGGGTGGGCCAGTCGAGGCCCACGAGGTCCGCCCGGGTGATCGCGTCGCGGTTCACGGCCAGCGCGATCGCGCGGCGGACGTTCACGTCGCTCAGCACCGGGCTGGTCCCGTTCATCGTGAAGTGGCGATAGTCGGGTCCGGCCGCCGAGCGCACGGCCCCCTCTCGCACGCCCTGAACCCGCTTGTAGTTGCTCGGGTTCGGGCCGACGTCGACCAGGTCGATCTCCCCGGAGACGAAAGCGTTGATGGCCGCGTCGGGCGCCAGCGCGCGGTAGACGATCCGGTCGAGCTTCGCGGGCGGCCCCCACCACTTCGGGTCGCGCACGACGGTGACGGTCTGAGCCGTCTCGTCGATCTTCTCGAGCTTGAACGGGCCCGCCGTGATCGGGATCTTGTTCAAGTAGTCCTTGTTGAACCTCTCGGGGTCGCCGTTGACCTCCTTCGGATAGAGCCCGGCGAACACCGACTGCCACTCTCCGAAGGGCTGGGCGTAGGTGACGACCACCTCGAGGTCGTCACGTCCGCGTTTCACGCTCCCCACGCGCTCGTACCCGCTGTTGGAGGCGACCTGGTAGGCCTCGTCGGTGCCCCGCAGAGCCTTCCACTGGGCCTCGTAGTCGGTCCAGTCGATCTGCCTGCCGTTCGACCACCGCGCCTTGGGGTTCAGCCGGTAGGTGACCACCTGCGGCTTGGTCGAGGTGATCCGCGAGGAGAGCACGTAGTTGCGATCCTCGGTCACGTTGGCCCGCTCGTCGGTGGTGATCCCGCCCGGCATGAGACCGCCGAGCACCGCGGTCGCGGGCACGCTGGCGCCGTTCACGTGGGCCGCGTTCCACTGCGGCGGAAGCTCCTCGATCGGCCAGCGCAGCGTCCCCCCGTCGCGCACGCGGTCGCGCGGCATCGCGTTGATGTCGACGGGCTTGAGCGCCACGCCCCCGCCGCCGCCGCCCGAGTCGGCGCACCCACCGGCGAGGAGCGCCACGACCACCGTGGCCGCCACCGCGACCCTCCCGCACCGACCCCTCAACGCCGACCTCCCCTTCGCCAACCGACAAGTACGCGCGGGTCAAACTACCGCCAATCGCTCCGCGTAGTGGCAGGCGGCCTCCTGGCCGGGGCCCACGGCGCGCAGCTCGGGCTCCTCCTCGAGGCACCGCCGGCGGCGCTCGGCGTAGAGCACAGCGAACTTCGGGCACCGGGTGTGGAAGCGGCAGCCGCCCGGCACCTCGGCCGGGCTCGGCAGGTCGCCGGGCAGCAGAATCCGCTCGCGGGAGCGCTCCTTGCCCGGGTCGGGCACGGGGATGGCCGAGAGCAGCGCCTGCGTGTAGGGATGGGCCGGCCCGCCGTAGAGGCGATCCACCTCCCCGACCTCGACGATCCGGCCGAGGTACATCACCGCGACCCGGTCCGAGACGTGGCGCACCACCGACAGGTCGTGGGCCACGAACAGGTAGGAGAGCCCGAGGCGATCGCGCAGCTCCTCGAGCAGGTTGACCACGCCGGCGCGGATCGAGACGTCGAGGGCGGAGACCGGCTCGTCGAGCACGATCAGCTTCGGCTCGAGGGCCAGCGCCCGGGCGATCGCGATGCGCTGGCGCTGGCCTCCGGAGAAGTGCTGGGGGTAGCGGGAGAGGTGCTGGTGCTCGAGGCCGACGAGGCGGATGAGCTCCCGGACGCGCTCCTCGACGCGCTCCCGAGCCACCCCGTGGGTGCGCAGCGGCTCGGCCAGGA
>JBPCQB010000105.1:0-8760 GCA_050998555.1 Thermoleophilaceae bacterium | reverse complement strand
ACGCGTTGCGCACCTCCGGACGGGCGATCGTGATCTTGGCGATCCCCTCGAGCTTCTCGTACCTGATGTCGCTGTACTCGCCCGCGGGGGCCCAGTCGACTGCCACGCGCCGCCTCTCCGTTGCTCGGCCGCGAAGACTACGACCCGGTCGCTACCTACGCTGACGGCCGTGTCCGTCACGTCGAGCCCCCGAGGGGAGCGGGTCGCCGTGATGGAGGGCGGGCGGGCGCTGACCTACGCCGAGCTCGACGCGGCGGCCGCGGTCGCGGCGCGCCGTCTCGCGGCCGTCGGGGTCGGGCCCGATGACCGGGTGGCCGTGGCCATGCCCGCGGGCCTCGACTTCGCGGTGCTCCTCCACGCCGTCTCCCGCATCGGGGCGGTCTTCGTGCCCCTGAGCTCCCGCCTCGGAGCCGCCGAGCGCTCGCGGCTGGCCGAGACCGCCGGCGCGCGGGCGGTGCTCGACGCCCCACTCGAGGGCGAGGAGGCCGACGTCGCCCCGTCCGGAGATCCGGACTCGGGCCCGCCCGACACCCTGCTCTTCACCTCGGGCACCACCGGCGAGCCGAAGCCGGTGCTGCTCACCGGGGAGAACCACCGGGCTAGCGCGCGGGCCTCGGCCGCCAACCTGGGCGTCGAGCCCGACGACCGCTGGCTCTGCTGCCTGCCGGTCCACCACGTCGGCGGCCTGGCCATCCTGCTGCGCTCGGCGATCTACGGCACGACCGCGGTGCTCCATCCGACCTTCGACGCCGCGGCCGTGGCCGAGTCGCTCGCGTCGGGCGAGGCCACGCTCGTGTCCCTCGTCTCGACGATGGTCAGGCGCCTGGCCGCCGCGGGCCTGATCGAGGCGCCCGCGCTGCGCGCCGCGCTGATCGGCGGCGGGCCGGTGCCGCGCGAGGTCCTCGAGTGGGGTGCGGTCCGCGGCCTCCCCCTCGTCCAGACCTACGGGATGACCGAGACCGCCTCCCAGGTGGCCACCGCCCGCGTAGAGGAGGCACTAGAGCGCCGGGGCGCGGCCGGCCGTCCGCTGGCCGAGGTCGAGCTCCGGACCACCGACGACGGGGAGGTCCTCGTACGAGGCCCGATGGTCTCCGCCGGCGCGCTGGCCGCCGACGGGTGGCTGCACACCGGCGACCGCGGGCGCCTGGACGGCGACGGCCTCCTGTGGATCGATGGCCGCATGGATGACCTGATCGTGACCGGGGGCGAGAACGTGGCCGCTGCCGAGGTGGAGGATGCGTTGCTCGCCCACCCCGCCGTGGTCGAAGCCGCGGTGGTGGGACGGGAGGACCCGGAGTGGGGGAGGGCGGTGACCGCGTTCGTGGCTCTCGACCGGCCGGTGCCCGAGGCCGAGCTGATCGACCACTGCCGCGGCCGTCTCGCCGGCTTCAAGGTGCCGAAGTCGGTGATCTCCGTGACGGCGCTCCCGCGCACCGAGTCGGGGAAGATCCGCCGCGCGGCGCTGGCGGCCTCGTCACTCAGTTAGGACCGTATCCGGTACCGTCATCGGCACCATGTCCCGGCTCGGAGAGATCGTGCGAGAGGTGCGCGAGCGCCGCGGCATCAGCCGCCGCTCGCTCGCCCGCCGGGCCGGCACCTCCCCCGCCGCGATCGCCCGGGTGGAGGGCGGCCAGGAGTCACCGAGCTTCGAGCGCTTCGAGGCCCTGCTGCTGGTGATGGGCGAGCGGCCGGTCCTGCGCACCGAGCCCCTCGAGCACCGATACGACCTCGACGACCTCGCGCTCGAGCGCGAGCGGAGTCCGGCGGAGCGCCTCGCCCACTCCCTCTCCTGGAACCGCATGGCCTCCGAGTTCGCCATCGCCGGGGCACGCGCGCGGCGGGCGCAGGACGCCTCCGGATCAGACCGGGATGACTGAGCTTCCCGACCGCCCCGTCGAATCGACGGAGATCCTCCGGGTGCTGGTGCGCCACGGCGTGGACTTCGTCGTCATCGGAGGCCTCGCCGTCCAGACCCACGGCCATCTGCGGACCACCAAGGACCTCGACCTCGTGCCGGAGCCGAGTCGGGAGAACTACGTCCGGCTGGCGGCTGCGCTCGCCGAGCTCGAGGCGGTCCTCCGTGGGGTCGACGCCGACCTGCTCGGCATCGACGTGACCGACGCGGACGACCTCGAGTGGGGCGGCAACTTCACCCTTGTCACCAAGCACGGATGGCTCGATGTCTTCCCGTCCGACCTGGCCAAAGGAGCGCCTCCGTACGCCGAGCTGCGCCGGCACGCGCTCCTCGTGGAGATCGGCGGCCACGCCGTCGCGGTGGCCGGACTCGACCACCTGCTCTCCATGAAGCGTGCCGCCGGCCGCCCGGTCGACCTCGACGACATCGCCGTGCTCACCGCGGAGACCCCGCGACCCGAGGCCTGACGAGCCCGCCACTCCCGCGACCGCAAAGGGACCGCCGACCGATATAGAGTCCGGCCGCGTGATCTACGACGACGACGCCGACCTCTCTCTCCTCGAGGGACTGACCGTCGCGGTCCTCGGCTACGGCTCGCAGGGCCACGCCCACGCGCTGAACCTCCACGACTCGGGGGTGAGCGTGGTGGTCGGGCTGCGACCGGACTCCGGGTCGGTCGAGAAGGCCCGCGGCGACGGACTCGAGGTCCTCGACATCGCCGACGCCGCCAGCCGCGGCGACGTGGTCATGGTCCTCCTCCCCGACGAGCGCCAGGCCGCGGTGTGGGAGTCGGACATCGCCGACGGCATCGCGCCGGGGAACCTCCTCATGTTCGCCCATGGCTTCTCTATCACCTACGGGCAGGTCGATCCGCCCCCCGAGGTCGATGTCGGCATGGTCGCCCCCAAGGGCCCCGGGCACCTCGTCCGCCGTCAGTACCTCGAGGGGACCGGCGTCCCGGGGCTGGCCGCGATACACCGCGACGAGACCGGCACCGCCCGCGACCGCGTGCTCGCCTACGCCAAGGGGCTCGGATGCACGCGCGCCGGGGTCATCGAGACCACCTTCAAGGACGAGTGCGAGACCGACCTCTTCGGCGAGCAGGCCGTGCTGTGCGGAGGGGTCTCCGAGCTCGTGCGCGCCGGCTACGAGACGCTGGTCGAGGCCGGTTACGACCCTCGTCTCGCCTACTTCGAGTGCCTCCACGAGCTGAAGCTCATCGTCGACCTGATGTACGAGAAGGGCATCACCGGCATGCGCTACTCGGTCTCGAACACCGCCGAGTACGGCGATCTCACGCGCGGCACCCGGGTCATAGGCGAGCCCACCCGCCAGGCCATGCGCGACATCCTCTCGGAGATCCAGGCCGGCGACTTCGCGCGCGAGTGGATCGCCGAGAACAACGCCGGCCAGGAGAGCTTCCTGCGCATGCGCGAGGAGGGCAAGGGCCACCAGATCGAGCGCGAGGGCCGCGAGCTGCGCTCGATGATGCCCTGGATCGAGCAGGAGTTCTGATCGTCACCACCACCCCTACGGAGGATCCATGACCGGCCAGCCACCCCAGAGCCCGGACCCGAACGTCGGCCGCGGACAAGGTCAGCCCCCGGCGGAGCCGGGATACGGCCAGCCCGATCACGGACACGGGGGCCACGGCGGACACGGCCACCAGGGAGCCATCCCCGGGGCGTCCGCCTCCGGTGCGCCGGCGGGGGGAGAGGGCAACGCCATGGCCATCGTCGCCCTCGTGCTCGGCATCGTCGGCATCGTCACCGCCCTCTTCACCGCCGGCGTCCTCGGAATCCTGCTCGGGATCGCCGCGATCATCCTGGGCGTACTCGGCCGCCGCAAAGTGTCCTCCGGGCGCAGCCGCGAGCACGGTGGCCTCGCCCTCGGCGGGATCATCACCGGGGTCGTGAGCCTGATCCTCGGGCTGGTCCTCCTGGTCTTCACCATCTACATCGTCGGGTCGGTCTTCAGCGACCCGCAGTTTCAGCAGCAGTTCCAGCAGCAGCAGGAGCTCCAGGAGCAGCTGCAGGGGGAGTAAGCGTCCTCGTCCCGCCCGGCGCGCGCCTCACCGCGGCGGCCACCGTCGCCGCGTTGATCTCCACCGTGTCGCGCACGTCGGGCGCGTACCCGCCGGCCAGCACGACGCAGCACGTGGCGCCCGCGAGCGCGAGGCGGTCGAGCACGAGCTCGTCCCGGGCGCGCAGCCCCTCCTTGGTCAGCGCCAGCCGGCCGAGGGCGTCGCCCTCCCACGGGTCCGCCCCGGCCAGGAAGAACGCTAGGTCGGGGCGCGCGGCGTGCACGGCGGGGTCGAGGGCGTCCGAGAGGGCGGTGAGATAGGCGTCGTCCCCGGCGCCGCGGGGCAGGTCCACGTCGAGATCGGACTGCGCCCGACGGAAGGGGTAGTTCACCGCGCAGTGCACCGACAGCGAGAACGCCTCGCCGTCGCCGGCCAGGAGCTCCGCGGTCCCGTCGCCCTGGTGGACGTCGCAGTCCACCACCAGCATCCGCTGCGTCCGGCCCTCGTTGCGAAGGGCGGCCACGGCCACCACCACGTCGTTCACCAGGCAGTATCCGCGCGAGGTGTCGTAGCCGGCGTGGTGGGTCCCTCCGCCCAGGTTCATCCCCATCCCGTGGGCCACGGCGTCGCGGGCGGCCGCCACGGTGCCGCCGGTCGCCCGCCGGGCCCGTTCCACGAGCTCCGGCGACCACGGCAGCCCGAGCGCCAGCTCCTCCCGGCGGGTGAGCCCGCCCGCCCGCATCCGCTCGACCAGGGCGGCCGAGTGGACGCGCAGGAGGTCATCCCAGCCCACCGGATCGGGCTCGACGACCTCGTCCGCAGCCACCAGTCCGAGGGCGATCACGCGCTCTCGGAGCAGCCCGTACTTGCCCAGCGGAAAGCGGTGGCGCGGGGGCAGTGGGAAGGTGAAGCGGTCGTGGGAGTAGAGGACCACGTCGCTATCCTCGCGCCTCCCGTGACCGGCGCCTACCTCAAGAGCTACCTGATGACGGCCGGCCCCACGCCCCTTCCGCCCGCCGTCTCCCAGGTGATGGCCGAGCCCATCCTCTACCACCGGGCACCGGCGTTCATCGAGGTCTACGCGCGCTGTCTCGAGCGCCTGCGGATGCCCCTCGAGACGTCGAACGACGTGCTGTGCTTCGCCTCGTCGGGCACCGGTGCGATGGAGTCGGCGGTGGCCAACCTGATCCGACCGGGCGACGCCGTCCTCGTGGCCTCGTGCGGGAAGTTCGGCGAGCGCTTCGCCGAGCTCTGCGACGCCTACGGCGCGGCCACCGTCCACCACGACGCCGGCTGGGGCTCGAAGGTGGAGCCCGCCGACCTCGACCGCCTGCTCGAGGAGAACCCGGGCGTCGAGGTCGTGTTCACCACCCTCTCGGAGACCTCCACGGGCGTGGTCAACGACGTCCGCGCGCTCACCGAGGTGGCCCACGCCCACAGCGCGCTGATCGTGGTCGACGCCGTGTCGGGCCTCGGCGCCGTGCCCATGCCACAGGACGAGTGGGGCGTCGACGTGGTCTGCTCGGGATCGCAGAAGGCCCTGATGTGCCCGCCCGGCCTGGGCTTCGCCAGCGTGGCCGACGGCGCGATGGAGCGCGCCGCCGCCAGGCCCGGTCGCCGCTTCTACTTCGACTGGATCGCCACCGCCAAGGGCCAGCGCAAGGACCCGCCGGACTCCCCGTTCACGCCGGCCGTCTCGATCTTCATGGCCCTCGACGTCGCCCTCGGGATGATCGAGGAGGAGGGCCTCGAGGCCGTCTTCGACCGTCACCGTCTGCTCGGCCGGGCCGCGCGGGAGGCCGTCCGAGCCCTCGAGCTCGACCTCTTCGGGCCCGAGGACGAGGGAGCCAACGTGGTGACCGCCATCGCGCTGCCGGAGACCATCGACGGCGCGAAGGTCCCGAAGATCATGCGCGACCGCTACGGGGTAACCATCGCCGGCGGCCAGGGCCAGCTCAAGGGCCGCATCGCCCGGATCGCCCACTGCGGCTACTTCGGGGCCTTCGACATCACGACCACGGTCGCCGCCTTCGAGATGACGCTGCGCGACCTCGGTCATCCGGTCGAGCTCGGGGCCGGCGTCGGTGCCGCCCAGCGGGTCTTCCAAGAGGCGGGCGTCCCCGCCGCTGCCGTCGCGGCCTGACCGCCCTCTCCTCGCCATCGCCTCCGCCGCCGTGAGCCCGACGCCCCGCGTCCTCGTCAAGGAGAAGATCGCCGACTCCGGCCTCGAGCTCCTGCGCAGCCACTTCGACGTGGAGGTGGGCACCGACTGGGCCGACGGGGAGCTCGCGCAGCGCATCGGCGATTACGAGGGGATCGTGGTGCGCTCGGCCACCAAGCTCACCGCCGACCTCATCGAGCGCGCCGACCGTCTCAAGGTCATCGGCCGCGCCGGCACGGGCGTCGACAACGTCGACATCCCGGCCGCCACCAAGCGCGGGGTGATCGTGGCCAACGCGCCGGAGTCGAACGCGATCGCCGCCGCCGAGCACGCGATGGCCCTGATGCTCGCCCTCTGCCGCAACGTGCCGCAGGCCCACGCGTCGCTGACCGCCGGGAAGTGGGAGCGCTCGAAGTTCGGTGGGATCGAGGTCTACCGCAAGACGCTCGGGGTGCTCGGCTTCGGTCGCATCGGCCAGCTCGTGGCCGAGCGCGCGCGAGGGTTCGGCATGCGCGTCGTCGGCTTCGACCCCTACGTGTCGGCCGAGCGCTACCGGGAGCTCGGCGTCGAGAAGGCCGAGAGCTCGACCGACCTGTACGCCGAGGCGGACATCATCACCCTCCACCTTCCGAAGACGCCCGACACCGCGGGATGGCTCGACGCCGAGGCCTTCGCGCAGATGAAGGAGGGCGCCCTGGTGATCAACTGCGCGCGCGGCGAGCTGGTCGACCACGACGCGCTCGAGGACGCCCTGCGCTCGGGCCGGGTGGGCGGCGCGGCCCTCGACGTCTTCCCCGAGGAGCCCATGACCGAGCACCCGCTGTTCGGGATGCCCGGTGTGGTGGTGACCCCGCACCTCGGCGCCTCCACCGCGGAGGCCCAGGATCGCGCAGGGCAGATCACGGCCGAGCAGGTGGTGGCCGCGCTCACCGGAGAGCTGGTCACCAACGCGGTGAACGTGCCGTCCATCCGCCCGGAGGAGATGGAGGTGCTCGGGCCGTTCATCCCGCTCGCGCGGAGCCTCGGCCGACTGGCCATGTCGCTCGGGGAATCCTCGTCGGTGGATCGCATCGAGGTCTGCTACGAGGGGCGCCTCGCCGCCCACGACACCCGTCTCCTCACTCTCTCGGTGCTGAACGGCGTGCTCGAGGGCCACACCGAGGAGCAGGTGAACCTGGTCAACGCCCCGTCCCTGGCCGAGGAGCGCGGGATCGTCGTGTCCGAGAAGCGCGAGCCGCGCTCAGAGGATTTCAACGAGCTCGTGCGCGTCACCCTCGTGTCGAGCGGAGGGCCGGTCCAGGTGGCCGGCACGGGCTTCGGTCCCCGCGACACCCCGCACCTGGTCTCGGTGCTCGGGCAGTCCTTCAACCTCGAGCTGGCCGACCACTTCGCGTTCTTCCGCTACGAGGATCGGCCGGGGATGATCGGTCGCGTGGGCTCGGTGTTCGGCGAGCACGGGGTGAACATCGTCGCCGCGGCCGTCGGCGCCCGCGAGGCGGGCGAGGAGGCGGTCATGGCCGTGACCACCGACCGACCCGTGCCGGAGGCCCTCATCCGCGAGATCGCGGGGCTCGAGGGCTTCCACTACGGCCGCGCGGCGTCGCTGTAGGCGCTGACGCGCTCACGCGCTCGCGGCGCCAGAGCGGTATGGTCCCGGGATGATCGGTTCGGTCTTGGTCCGGAGGGTCGTCATCCTCGTGCTCGCCGTCTCCCTCCTCGGTGCGGTCCTCGCCGCCGAGGCCTCGGCCAACGTCCTGAGCCTGAGTCGCGCGAAGGCACGGACGCTGGTGGCGCTGAAGAAGGAGAGGGACCTCGAGTCCGGCGTCGCGGTCACCTGCCGGCGGAAGACCTCCCACCGGGTGCGGTGCTCGCTCCGCTACGACGACCCGGAGCTCCGCTGCACAGGGCTCGTGTTCGTCGAGCTCGGCCACCGGACCGGCCGGGTGCGCACGAACACCGCGGACGTCGACTGCATCAGCAAGGGCGCCGTGTCGGAATAGGCGGTGCCCGGGGTTGTAGCCTGGGATCCGGTCATGTCGACTCGCCTCGACCTTCTTCTCCTCCTTCTCCTCCCCCCTCGGGGGGAATAGCGCGTGGCGGCCGCGAAGCCGCATCCGACGGAGAGAAGAGCCGAAGCAAGAGGAAGGGAACGACACGATGACGGACCACACGAATACCCCTGAGGGTCCCGATCCCGCCGACCGGGTCAGGATCTTCGACACCACGCTGCGCGACGGCGAGCAGTCGCCCGGCATCTCGCTCTCCACACCCGAGAAGGTGGAGATCGCGACGCAGCTCGCGCGCCTCGGCGTCGACGTCATCGAGGCCGGCTTCCCGATCACCTCGCCCGGCGACTTCGAGTCCGTGCAGGCCATCGCCCGTCAGGTCGAGGGTCCGGTGATCTGCGGGCTGGCGCGCACGAGCGCCCAGGACATCGACGCGGCCTGGAACGCGATCCGCGAGTCGGAGCGTCCGCGCATCCACACCTTCATCTCGACCAGCGACATCCACATCCGCCATCAGCTGCGGACCAGCTACGAGGACGTCAAGGGCCAGGCCCGCGCAGCGGTGGCCCACGCCCGCGGCTACACCGACGACGTCGAGTTCTCGCCCATGGACGCCACCCGGGCGGACGTCGCGTTCACCGCCGAGGTCATCCAG
>JBPCQB010000044.1:0-4009 GCA_050998555.1 Thermoleophilaceae bacterium | reverse complement strand
GCATGTGGGCCTCGTCGAGGATGTAGACGCGCCGGGCGCTTCCCATCGGCGCCAGGGCCACGTTCTCGCGCAGCTCGCGGATGTCGTCGAACGAGTTGTTCGACGCCGCGTCCATCTCCACCACGTCGAGCGAGGTGGCGCTGCGGATGGCCTGGCAGGCGGGGTCGTCGGGGGAGAAGTCGACGCGCGGTCCGTCGCCGGCGTTCAGCGCGCAGGCGAGGAGCTTCGCCATCGACGTCTTGCCGGTGCCGCGCGAGCCGACGAACAGGTTCGCGTGGTGGACCTTCCCCAGCTCGATCGCGTTGCGCAGTGTGCGGACGATGTGCTCCTGGCCGACGACCTCGTCGAACGTGCGCGGACGGTGACGGCGGTAGAGGGAGAGCATCGCCGAGCCATGCTAGTCGTGTGACAGGACCCCAGGGAGCGCGTCCGGGCCGCCGCCGGGACCGCCCGTGGGCCTAGTCTGAGGCGCGATGCGATGGCCGCGCGGGGCACTGCTCGACGTGCTCCTGACCGTTGCCGTCGCGGCGGTCGTGGGCCTCGCCTTTGGGCACGCGTTCCTCAACTACGACACCTTCTACGCACTCGTATGGGGCGCCGAGCTGGTCGAGGGGCAGCGCCCGGAGTACGGGGTGGGGTACGCCCCGACGCCCCATCCGCTGGCCGTAGCGGCGGGCGCGCTCCTCTCCCCCCTGGGTGACGCCGCCGAGGAGGTCCTGATCGCGGCCGGGCTGCTCGGGCTCGGCGCCCTTGCCGTCGGCCTCTTCCGGCTCGGCCAGACCGTGTACGCGTGGCCGGTGGGCGCGCTCGCCGCGCTGATCGTGCTGACCCGGGTGCCGTACCTCTCCTACGCGGTGCGCGGGTACGTGGACCTGCCGGCCGCCGCACTGGTCGTATGGGCGGCGGTGCTCGAGGCCCGCCGGCCTCGACGCGGCATGCCCGTCCTCCTGCTGCTGGCGCTGGCCGGGCTGCTGCGGCCCGAGGTGTGGCTGGCCTCGGCGGCCTACTGGCTGTGGCTCCTCCCGGGGCGAAGCTGGTCGCAGCGCGCGTGGCTCGCGCTGGCGGCCGGCGCCGCTCCCGCCCTCTGGCTCCTCGGCGACGGCCTGGTGACCGGCGACCCGCTCTGGTCCCTGACCGGTACGAGCCGCAACGCCGAGCTGCTCGAACGGCCCACCGGGCTCACCGCGCTTACCGGCGTCGTGCCGTTTCGCCTCGGCGAGATCCTCCGCCTGCCCGAGCTCGTGGCCGGAGTGGTCGGCTTCGCGGGCGCGCTCGCCCTGTGCCGGCGGCGGGGAACGCTCCTGCTCGTCGTCGTGGCCGGCCTGAACGGCGTGGCCATCGTGGTGTACGCGGTGGCCGGCCTCCCCCTGCTCGGGCGCTACATGTTCGTGGCGGCGGCGATGATCGCCGTATGGGCGGCAGTGGCGGCGCTCGGGTGGACCACGCTGGCGGCCGGGCATCCGGCCCGGGCCCGCGCACGCGTGGCCGGGCTGGTGGTGCTGGTGGTGCTCGTGGTGCTCTCGCCCTTCCAGGCCGTGCGCCTCGCGGAGCTGCGCGCCGACATCGCGCGACGCGACGCGGTGGCCGCCGACCTGCGCGAGCTCGTCACCTCCCCGCGTGCGCGCACGGCGATCCGGCGTGCCGGTGTGGTCTACCTCCCCACGCACCGGGTGACCCCCGGGGTGGCCTACTGGTCGGGGCTGAGGCCGGGGCGGGTGCGCTCCGCCGCCGAGCAGCCGGCGCCGGGGCGGGGCCTGTTCCTGGCCGCCACCGACTCCGAGGCCATCCGCCTGGCCCTGCTCGATCCCCGCGACGCCACCCCGGCCGCGCCGGTGCCCCGCGGCTACCGCTGCCCGGTCGCGCGCAGCCGCTCCTGGGTGCTGCTCGAGTCCTGTGGCGGGGCCGGCGGGGCACGCGTTCGACCGACCGATCGGGCAGACTCCGCCGCCGGATGAACTACGGCGAGCTGATCAAGCAGTCGTTCTCGATCGCCCGGCACCACCGCTACCTGTGGTTCTTCGGGATCTTCGCGGGGACCTCCGGTTCCTGCAACGCGCCGAGCGGCAACTTCTCGTCGGACGGCGGGAGCGGTGACGACTTCTCCTCGCAGGCCTCCTCGTCGGAGTTCGTGGCCTTGCTCATCGTCCTCGGCATCGTCGTCCTGCTCGCGGTACTCGTGCTCGTAGCCCTCTCCGTGCTCTCACAGGGCGCTCTGGCCGACAGCGTCGCGGCCATCGATCGCGGCGAGCGGCGCAGCTTCGGCTCGGCTTGGAGGGCGGGCCTCGCCACCTTCTGGCGCGTGCTCGGGGAGGTGCTCCTCATCGCCGTCGTCGCGATCGGGTGCCTCCTCGCCATCGGCGTCCCCGTGGGGCTGCTGATCTACGCCGCGCTGGCGGGCGGCGACCCTTCCGCCGGGGGCATCGCGCTCGTCGTCATCGTCGTGCTGCTCGCCATCGTGGCGCTGATCGCCGTGTTCTTTCCCCTCGGGATCATCTCCCAGCTCGCCCTTCGCGCTCTGATCGTGGGAAGGGAGGGCGTCGTGGACGCGCTGCGCACGGGGTGGCGGTTGTTCCGGGCCCGCATCGGCACCAGCCTCCTCCTCGGCCTCATCCAGGCGGGGATCGGCATCGCCGCCGCGCTCGCGGTCTTCCTGACGGCCCTGGTCGTAGGGCTCGTCCTCTTCATTCCCGCCATCGCGCTGGGGCTGTCCGGGTACTACACGGCCGCGATCGTCGCGGCGGTCGTGGCCGGGCTCCTCCTACTCGTGCCGTTCCTCGCGGCGATCGGCGCCCTCGGCACCTTCAACCACGCGTTCTGGACCCTGGCCTACCTGCGACTCACGGCGCCGCCCGCCGCCGGCCCGATGCAACCGCCTCCGCCCGGGCCGATGTACCCGCCTCCGCCGGGACCGATGGGGGTCCCGCCGCCCGGACCCATGCCGCCCCCCGCGGCGGCCTGACCGAAGCGGCGCCGGATGGCCCTCCACCGGCACGTCCAGGCCGCGCCCTACTTCGGGTGCGCGGTCCCCTCGACCTGCTCGCGGATGGCCGCGTCCAGCGCCACGCCGAACAGGAAGACGATGACCGACAGGTCGAGGTAGGTCATGAGCACGATGACGACGGCGAGGCTGCCGAAGATCGTCGTGTACGGAGCGATCGCGGTCAGGTACCACCCGAACGCCAGCGAGGTGACGATCCACATGGCCACGGTGAGAACGGAGCCGAGGCTGACCCAGGAGATCGGCTGAGGCGTCGCGGGGGCGAAGCGGACGACGATCGCGATCCCGACGAACAGCAGCGCGAGTCCGAGCCCCCACCGGATGAAGAAGTCGAGGGCTCCGAGCACGAGACCCTCGCTCAGGCCGATCGCCTCGAAGGGTCCGTGTCCGATCACGAGCGCCGCCAGCGTGTAGCACGTGCCCGATCCGAGCGCGAGCAGCACGGAGACGCCCACGCTCCTCGACAAGGGTCGTGCGCGCTCCGAGCGGTAGACCCGGTTCAGCGCGTCCATCACCGCCCGCATCGCGCTCGAGACCTCCCAGAGGGCGAGCGCCGCGCCGACCGTCAGCCACAGCCCCTGGCGCGTGCGCAGGAGCGGCTCTACCGACTCGTTGAGAAACGCGAACCCCGAGGGCGGCAGGTAGGGCGCGATCGCCGGGGCGATGTCTACGGACCACACGTCTCCGAGCTCGAGGAAGCCGCTGAGTGCGAGCAGGAACAGCACCACCGGGACGGCCGCGAACAGGACCCGGAAGGCGATGGCGCTCGCCGAGGTGAGGAGGTCGTGCTCCACGAACCCCCTGAACGCTGCGGGCACGGCCGCCCTGACGGTGGCCGGGCGGCTGGGACTGCGCGACGAGGTGGTGGTGGCCACGGGAGAGAAGTGGACCGTGCACCCGGCGTCGAGGTGGGTATCGGGCGTTCCCGCCGCCGTCCGGCTCCGGCCAGGCTTCCCCACGGCGCATGGACGGCTTCGCTTAAGGCTGCTTCCTCCCGGATCTGACCTGGTT
>JBPCQB010000115.1:0-19323 GCA_050998555.1 Thermoleophilaceae bacterium | reverse complement strand
CACCATGCGCACGCCCGGCGAGGACGGGGAGCTGGCCGTGGGGTTCCTCGCGGGGGAGGGGCTGATCGGTGGGCCCGAGGACGTGTCCTCCGTGGGCCCTACCGACGACCTCGCGGGCGGCGTGGTCGAGGTCCGAACCCGTCACGGCCTGCGCCGAGACCCGTCGGCGGAGCGCCGGTTCCACCTCACTTCCTCGTGCGGGGTATGCGGGAAGGCGGCGCTCGAGTTCGTACGCCAGGAGGCACCCCCGTCCGAGCCGGGCCCCGGGGTGTCGCCGGAGATGGTTCTGGCCGCGCCCGGCGTGGCGCGGGCGAGCCAGCCCGCGTTCGACCGGACGGGCGGACTCCACGCCACCGCTCTCCTCGAGCCCTTCGGGGAGCTCATCGCGGTCCGCGAGGACGTCGGCCGCCACAACGCGATGGACAAGGCCCTCGGCGCGATGCTCCTCGCCGGCCGCTTCCCGCTACCGGGTGTGATCGCCTGCCTGAGCGGGCGCGCGTCGTTCGAGCTCGTGCAGAAGGCCAGCATCGCCGGCCTGGCCGGCGTGGTGGCCGTGGGCGCGCCGTCCTCGCTCGCCGTCGACCTCGCGCGGGAGCGCGGGATGCTCCTGTGCGGGTTCGTGCGGGCCGGGAGGTTCAACGTCTACTCCGGTGCCGAGCGGCTCCACGGGGGGTTCGGGACCGGAGGCGACGCGTAGGCCCTAGAGTCGGGGGAGGCACTCTGCGCGTGCCGTCCCCCGGGTTCTTGCGCTACGTGCGGCGACAGCGGCTCGGCGGTCGACCGTTTCTCGCGGGGCCGCCTCCGGCGACGCTACCCTGCCCCTCTTCCATGACCGCACCCCTCGAGAACACCGCACCCACCGCCGTCGAGCCTCTGCTCCGCCGCGGAGAGGAGCAGGGGTGGCTCGAGTACTCGGCGATCGCCGCGGCGGTGGAGGAGCTCGAGCTCGACGAGGGCGGCATCGAGGCCATCCACGCCGAGGCCGAGCGCCGCGGGATCGAGCTGACCGAGCACGGTGGCGCGCGGGAGAAGCCGACGCCGACGGTCACGCACGGCGAGGTCTCGGAGGCCACGAGCGACTCGCTCCAGCTCTTCCTGCGCGACATCGCCCAGCGCCCGCTGCTCACCGCTGCGGAGGAGGTCACCCTGGCCAAGCGCATCGAGCGCGGGGACCAGGAGGCCAAGAACCGCATGATCGAGTCGAACCTCCGGCTCGTGGTCTCGAACGCCAAGCGCTACCGCGGCCTCGGGCTGCCGTTCCTCGACCTGATCCAGGAGGGCATCCTCGGACTGATCCGCGCGGTCGAGAAGTTCGACTACCGCCGCGGGTTCAAGTTCTCGACGTACGCGACGTGGTGGATCCGCCAGTCCATGCAGCGTGGGCTCCAGCACCACTCGCGCACGATCCGCCTTCCCGTCCACATCGGCCAGGAGCTCACCAAGCTGCGCTCGGTCGAGCGCTCGCTGGCCTCGGAGCTCGGACGGGAGCCCACGCCGGAGGAGATCGCCGGTCGCTTGGGCGTCGACCTCGAGCAGCTCGAGGAGCTCCGCTCGGCTGAGCGGGTCCCGGTCTCGCTCGAGACCCCGGTCGGTGCCGAGGGCGACGCCGAGCTCGGCTCCCTCCTGCCCCACGACGGGCCCGGTCCCGTCGAGCAGGTCGAGGTGGAGCTCGAGGAGCAGTCCGTCCACCGTGCGCTGCGCCGCCTCGACTCGAGCGCCCGGCAGGTCATCGAGCTCCGCTTCGGCCTCCGCGGGGGTGAGCCCCTTCCGCTCCGCGAGGTCGCCAAGCACACCGGCCTCTCCGCCGAGGGCGTGCGGAAGCTGGAGCGTCGCGCGCTGCGGACTCTGGCCGAGGAGCGCGAGCTCCAAGCCCTGCCCGCCTGAGGTACCGGCCCGAAGCCGGCACGCCTGCGGCAGCCTCGGCGACCCCCGTGTGGACTAGATTCCCGCACCCATGAGCTGGCTGATCTTCCTCGCCCCCTTCGTCGTCGTAGGGGTGCTCACCATCGTCTTCGCGTTCTCCGGTGGGACGCGCCGGCGTAGCCGCCGCCGTCGGCGGGCCAGTTCGTCTGGCACGGGGACCGCGCTGAAGGTCGGCGTCACGGTCGTCGCCCTCGGGCTCGGATTGGCCGTTCCCGCCGCGGTGATCGCATCGCGGAGCGCCGGGCTCGGGCGCAGCAGCCAGCTGGCCGACCAGGATCTCAGCCTGCAGCTCCGTGAGGGAAAGGTCCTCTTCGGACAGAACTGCGCCTCGTGTCACTCCCTGTCGGCCTCCAACGCCCGCGGGGCCACCGGGCCCGACCTCGATCAGCTCGGGCGCCTCTCGGAGGAGAGGGTGCTGAACGCCATCAACAACGGCGGTACCGGCGACCTGCGCATGCCCGCGGGTCTCCTCGAGGGACAGCAGGCGGAGGCCGTCTCAGCCTACGTCTCGGCCGTGGCCGGGCGCTAGGAACCCGCGTCGCAGCAGCACCGGGGCGCGGCGGTCCGGCCGCCCGGAGCGCCACCCAGGCCATTCCCGCAAATAGCGGGCGAAGGAGCGCGCTCCGCGGCACGCACCGCGATTCCGTCCGTGACCGCTGATACCGTACCGCCTCGTCCAAAAGGACAGTCCGGATGCCTCACGTGGGAGTGGGGCAGAGGGCGCAGATCACGGTGGCGCGGTGCGCAGGGCCTTGCCTCGAGCTGACCGGGCCAAGTGTCCATGCCCTGATGGATGTCCCGCCGGCCAACGAGGAAAGAGCGCGACATGCCCGAAGCCAGCGCCCGCCGCCTCCGCCACGACGACGACGAGTCCACACCGCCGCGCTCGCTGCGGGTGGTGCGCGACGGTGACGCCGCTCTCGATCGCAAAGAAGCTCTCAGGCGTTCGGAGCGCATGACCCCGGCCCCGGCACCGGGCCGCCCCCATCCGCGGTCGCGTCTTCACTCCGAGGACCCGGCCGGCGCGCGCGTACTTGCCGAGAACGCGGCCCGGGTCGCAGCGGCCGGCGCGCCGCGGACGATCGTCGTCACCGGTCAGTCACGCGCCGGCGCCCGGGCGTCACGAGACCTCGGGACGGCGGAGCGCCGCCGCGGTGCGGCGGGAACGGAGCGGACCGTCGAGCGGCCCGATCGCCTGGCCCTCTGGG
The DNA here is from genome assembly GCA_050998555.1 of Thermoleophilaceae bacterium. Classification (GTDB taxonomy): domain Bacteria; phylum Actinomycetota; class Thermoleophilia; order Solirubrobacterales; family Thermoleophilaceae; genus JACCZP01. The sequence continues at coordinate 16,192 of JBPCQB010000115.1, read as the reverse complement.
CGGTCGGACTGGGCCTCGTGCTGGCGTTCATGGCCGCGGCCACCGCGCAGGCGGACGTCCCCGCGCCGACCGCTGCGGTCGGCGCCGTCGCGCAGCGCTGAGGCCCGGCCGACGGTCCACCGGGCCGGCTCAGGGACTCGGCCGGCCGTGCCTCGGGCATCCGGGCGCGGTGACGTTTCTCACGGTCCCCTGACGGCTCTCGGCCCGCGCATCCGGAACGGTCCGCGGGTGCGTACAAGCAATGAGCGAAAAGACTCGGTCCCATCTATGCTTACCGCAGGTAAGCGTGCGGGAGAAAGTGACGCGGCGATGAAGACACAGGAGAGCAGGTTCCAGGTCCACGACGAGCTGACGGCCCCCGAACGAAGCGTCCCGGTGCTGAAGGGAGCGCTCGCCGGCGGCGGCCAGCTCTCGAACTTCATCGGCGTCATGGCCGGCTCCCCCGCGGTGCTCCGTGCCTACGCGCGCTTCCGGTCCGAGCTTCGCAACGGCTCCCTCCCGCCCAGGACGCAGCAGCGGATCGCCCTGGCCGTCGCTCAGCACCAGGGCAGCGAGTACTGGATCGCCACGCTTCAGCGCACCGCCCGGGAGGCGGGGATCGGGCTCGACGAGATCGCCCTGGCCCGCGAGTTCGACTCGCGGGACGAGCGCGAGGCGGTGCTCCTGCGCTACGTCAAGGCGCTGCTCGAGTCCGACGGCGCCCCGCCGGTGCACCTCCACGAGGAGGCGCGCGAGGCGGACTGGTCCGACGAGCAGGTGCTCGAGGCGATCGCGCACGTGGCCCTCGCCTCGTTCACGGGCGTGGTCACCCGCGCCGGCGACGTGCCGCGCGACGGCTCGGTCGAGGACGGCCGGATGCTCCGAGCGGCCTGAGCGCCGCCGAGAAGGCCATCGCCCGCCATGTCGATCGTGATAACCGCAGTACGCGAGAGACCTCGTGCGGTACCCGAGGAGCGGGCGTGCTGTGCGCTCTATCACCGCTCGGTGGAGCTTGTGGGCAAGCGATGGACGGGAGCCATCCTTCTCGTGCTCATGGACGGGCCGCTTCGCTTCACCGAGGTCCGCCAGCTCGTGCCCGACCTGTCTGACCGCCTGCTCTCCCAGCGCCTCAAGGAGCTGGAGAGCGAGGGCATCATCGAGCGCCGCATCCTGGAGGGAGCGCCGGCTCGCGTCGAGTACGGCCTCACTCGCAAGGGACGTGCGCTCGAGCCCGCGGTCCGTGCGCTCAAGTCCTGGGCGCACGCCTGGCTCGCCTAGGTGCTCGAGCGCCCTCAGACTCCGGACGACGTCAAGGCGATCGTCGAGGAGCGCGACATCCGCTTCATCCGCTTCTGGTTCACGGACGTCGTCGGTCAGCTCAAGTCGTTCTCGATCAACAAGGACGAGCTCGACGACGCCTTCGAGGGCGGGATGGGCTTCGACGGCTCCTCGATCACCGGCTTCAACGCCATCGAGGAGTCGGACATGATCGCCATGCCGGACGCCGCCACCTTCGCAGTGCTGCCCTGGCGGCCGGAGTCCCAGGGCGTGGCGCGCATGTTCTGCGACGTGCTCACCCCCTCCGGCGAGCCCTACGAGGGCGACCCCCGGTTCGTCCTCCGCCGCGCGCCCGAGCGCGCCGAGGCGATGGGCTTCGACGCCTTCAACGTCGGCCCCGAGCTCGAGTACTTCTACTTCAAGAGCGCCCGTCCGGCGGACGGGATCCCCGAGGTGCTCGACGAGGGCGGCTACTTCGACCTGACGACCCTCGACGCCGGCTCGGACGTGCGCCGGGAGACCGTGCTCGCCCTCGAGCAGCTCGGCATCCACGTGGAGTACACCCACCACGAGGTGGGACCGTCCCAGCACGAGATCGACATGCGCTACGCGCCCGCCCTGAAGATGGCCGACGACACCATGACCTACCGCATCACGGTCAAGGAGTACGCGATGAAGTACGGGTGGCACGCGACGTTCATGCCGAAGCCCCTGTTCGGCAAGAACGGCTCCGGGATGCACACCCACCAGTCGCTGTTCAAGGGGGGCCGTAACGCCTTCTACGACGCCGACGACCAGTACTTCCTCTCGGAGACCGGCAAGGCGTTCATCGCCGGCCAGCTCAAGCACGCCCGCGAGATCTCCTCGATCTTCGCCCAGTGGGTGAACTCTTACAAGCGGCTCGTGCCCGGTTACGAGGCGCCGGTGTACGTGGCGTGGTCGCGGCGCAACCGCTCCGCACTCGTGCGGGTGCCGCTCTACCACCCCGGCAAGGAGAAGGCCACCCGCATGGAGCTGCGCTGCCCCGACCCGGCGTGCAACCCCTACCTCACGTTCGCGGTGCTCCTCCAGGCCGGACTCGAGGGGATAGAGAAGGGCTACGAGCTGCCGGAGCCGATGGACAAGAACCTCTACCACCTCACTCCCGAGGAGCGCCACCGGCTGGGGATCGAGCAGCTTCCGGAGACGCTAGGAGAGGCCATCGAGCTGACCGCGGAGTCCGAGCTCGCCCTGCGAACGCTCGGCGAGCACATGTTCAACCGCTTCGTGGAGATCAAGCGCCAGGAATGGGACGACTATCGCGTGCAGGTCACCCCCTGGGAGCTCGACCGGTACATGTCGATCCTCTGATCGGGGGCTCGCCGCCGAGGGTCACCCGCCGTCGAGGTGTCGCGAGTCGCCCTCATGACACCGATCGTTTCGGCCGATGGTGGGGTTAACAGGGTGGACACACGGTGAGGGACTCCATTATGGGTCCGACCGTGTCGCTACGTTCACTTCATCGTCGGGCAAGGAGGCGCCGTGCCGGTGCCAGCAACCGCCATCTCCCAGTCGTACGCCGGTCAACGGGACTTCGCCGTGGCGACGGTCGACCATCTGGCCGAGTGGCTGATGGTCACGCTCGGCCCGCGGCTCACCGCCTTTGCCGCCGGGGCGGACACTCCCGAACAGGTCGACCGGGTGGCCCACGGTGTGGCTCCGGACGCCGGTCTCGAACGCCGCCTGCGCAACCTCTACGCGGTCACCGCCTTCCTCGCCGCGCAGGACGGGCCGGGGAGCGCGCACGAATGGCTGCTCGAGCCGAGCCCGGAGCTCGACGACCGCACGCCCGCCGCGCTGCTGCACGACGGTGAGGCGCCCGAGGCGGTCTGGCTCGCGGCCGCCTCGCCGATCTTCTAACCGGAGGAGGAGCCGCCCAGGCGCTCGGCGCCGAGCTCACCGCCGCCGCGCCCGCCCACCAGGCGGTTGATCGCCCACAGGGCGACACCGACCAGAAGAATGATCCCCGCCCTCAGGAAGACGGCGCCGTCGTTCTGGACGATCAGGACCGCGGCGGCGATCGCCCCGAGCACGGGGAGCACGGCGGGGGCGCGGAAGTGTTCGTGCTCGACGCGGTCGCGCCGTAGCACGAGCACGGAGACGTTCACGACCACGAAGACCACGAGCAGCAGCATCACGGTGGTGTCGGCCAGGTCCTCGAGGTCCCCGGTGACGATCAGGATCGCCGCGAGGAGGGTCGTGAACGCAATCGCCGCCCAAGGGGTCCGCCGCCCGGGGAGCAGGCGCGCGAACACGCGCGGCACGAGCCCACGGTCGGCCATGCCGTAGACGAGCCGCGAGGCCATGACCATGTTGATCAGCGCGCTGTTGGCCACGGCGAAGAGGGCAATGCCCGCGAACAGCGTCGGCGGGACCGCGGGGGCACCGACGCGCACCACCTCGAGCAGCGGGCCGTCGGAGCCGGCGAGCCGGGCGGTGTCCACGACCATCGACGCGGTCAGCGCCACCAGCACGTAGATCACGCCGGCCACGACCAGGCCGCCGAACAGCGCCCGAGGGAACGCCCGCCTCGGGTTCCTCGTCTCCTCGGCCACGTTCACGGAGTCCTCGAAGCCGATCAACGCGTAGAAGGCGAGGCCCGTTCCGGCCAGCACGGCCACCACCGGGCTGGTGCCGGGCTTGAACTCGAGCACCCGCGCCGGCTCGGCCTCCCCGGCGCCCAGCGCGAGGGCGCCGATGACCACGATGAGGAGCAGGCCGGCGACCTCGATCAGCGTGAAGGCCGCGTTGGCGGCCACCGACTCGAGGATGCCCCGGAGGTTGATCAGCGCGATCAGGACGATGAACACGAGGGCCACCAGTGCGATCGGGAGGTCCACGAACGCGCTCAGGTAGTCGCCCCCGAAGCCGCGCGCCAGCGTGCCCGCCGAGGTGACTCCGGAGGCCATGACCGCGAAGCCCACCATGAAGGTCAGGAACGGGATCCCGAAAGCGCGGTCCGCGTACAGCGCGGTGCCGGCCGCCTGCGGGTACTTCGTAACGAGCTCGACGTAGGCGAAGGCGGTCAGCCCGGCGAGCACGAAGGCCGCGAGGAAGGCCACCCAGATTGCGCCGCCGGTCTCTGCTCCCACCTTGCCCACCAGGGTGTAGATGCCGCCACCGAGCATGTCGCCCAGGACGAAGAGGAACAGCAGCCGCGTGCCGATGGCCCGCCGCAGCGGGGTCTCGGTCTCCGACGGCTCGTGTGCTCGCTCTCTGGGGCGGCGCCCGCCCCGCTTCCCTCCGCGGCCATCGAGGAGCAACCTACCCCAGTAGGGCGGACAGCTCCTCGGGCTCGGTCACCGGAGCCCGGCAGGCGAAGCGCTCGCACACGTAGGCCGCGGCGCGTCCGCCGACCGGCCCGCGGCCCTCGAGGAGGGGAACGCCATCGGCCTCGCCGCCGGCGAGCACGACGTGGGGGCGGAAGGCCTGGCGGACGATGCGCTCGAGCGGTGCGCGATCGGGGCCGACGAGCGCTATCTCCCGCACGACGGCCAAGTGAAAGTCGAGCGCCTGGAGCAGGTGCCCGAAGGCCAGCGGATGGCGACCGGCGATCTCGTGGAGGAGGCCGAGCACGCCGACCGCCCGCTCCTCGTACGCTGCCTCGCCGGTCAGCGCGGCCAGGCGCAAGAGCCCGTAGGCCACGCTCGAGTTGCCGGCCGGGATCGGCGTGTCCTCGAGGTCCTTGCGGCGGGCCACGAGCGACTCGTGGTCGTGGGCGGTCTCGAAGAACCCCCCGCGCTCCTCGTCGGCGAAGCGGGCGATGGTGGCGTCGGCCAGCTCGCGGGCGGCACGGAAGAATCGCGGCTCGAAGGAGGCCTCGTAGAGGGAGATCAGGGCCTCGAGCAGGAAGCCGTGGTCCTCGAGGTAGGCGAGCAGACGGGCGTCGCCGTCCTTGTAGGTGCGCAGAAGCCGACCGTCGGCGTCGCGGAGCTTGGTGAGCAGGAAGTCGGCGCAGCGCCGGGCCGCGTCCAGGTAGTCCTCGCGTCCGAGCACGGCCCCCGCCTCGGCCAGCGCGGAGACCATCAACGCGTTCCACGCGGTCAGGCGCTTGTCGTCGAGGCCGGGCCACACGCGGGCGGCGCGGGCGTCGTAGAGCCGCTGGCGCCAGTCGGGCAGCCCGGGCGGCGCTGGCCCGTCACCGCGGGTGAGGATGTTCCGTCCCTCGAAGTTGCCGGCCGTGGTGGCCCAGAACCGGGCGAGGGCCCCCTCGGCACCGGCTCCGAGGACCTCGCGCAGCTCGTCGACGCTCCACACGTAGAAGCGCCCCTCCTCGCCCTCGGAGTCGGCGTCGAGCGCGGAGTAGAAGCCGCCCTCCGGGGCCTGCATCTCGCGCAGGGCCCAGTCGAGCGTCTCCTCGCACACCGTGCGGAACAGCTCCTCGCCGGTCACGAGCCACCCGTGCAGGTAGGCGCGAGCGAGCAGCGCGTTGTCGTAGAGCATCTTCTCGAAGTGGGGGACGAGCCAGACCGCGTCCACCGAGTACCGCGCGAAGCCGCCGCCCACCTGGTCGTAGATGCCGCCCGCGGCCATCGCGCGCAGGGTCGTGGCGGCGGTGTCGGCCTCGCCGCGGCGCAGCAGCAGCTCGATCGCCGAGGACATCGGGAACTTCGGAGCCCCGCCGAAGCCGCCGCGGACGTCGTCATGGGAGGCGACGAGCGCCCGCGCGGCGCCGTCGAGGGTCTCGGGGTCGAGCTCGCCGCCCGAGGGCTCGAGCAGCGCCCCACCGCTCAGCCGCTCCACGATCCGCTGGCTGCCGCTGCGGATCTCCTCGCGGCGCTCCTCCCATGCCGCGGCCACCGCCTCGAGCACCTGGCGCCAGGAGGGCATCCCCTGGCGTGGGCCGGGTGGGAAGTAGGTGCCCACGTAGAACGGCACCTGCTCGGGAGTGAGGAACGCGTTGAGCGGCCACCCCCCGTGGCCGGTCATGGCCTGGCAGGCCTCCATGTAGATGGCGTCCACGTCGGGTCGCTCCTCGCGGTCGACCTTCACGCACACGAAGCGTTCGTTCATCAGCGCCGCGGTCTTGGGGTCCTCGAAGGACTCGCGCTCCATGACGTGGCACCAGTGGCAGGCGGAGTACCCGATGGAGACCAGCAGCGGGCGGTCCTCGGTGCGAGCGCGGTCGAGGGCCTCGGGCCCCCAGGCGTGCCAGTCGACCGGGTTGTCCTTGTGCTGGAGCAGGTACGGAGATGTCTCGTGGGTGAGGCGGTTGGCCATTCGTCCGGTCTACCCCGGGCCGTTGCCTCTAAGCGGCGGGCGCCGCGGCGCGCCGGAGCTCCGCGCGCCGGATCTTCCCGCTCGAGGTCTTCGGCAGCGAGTCGGCGAACTCGAGGATCCGTGGGTACTTGTAGGGCGCGGTCCGCCCCTTGACGTGCTCCTGGAGCTCCAGGGCCAGGCCGTCGCTCGGCCGGCATCCGGCTCGCAGGACCACCACCGCCCGCACCACCGCACCGCGCTCGGGGTCGGCGTGGGCGACGGCGGCGGCCTCGGCCACCGCCGGGTGGGAGACCAGCGCCGACTCCACCTCGAACGGCCCGATCCGGTAGCCCGAGGAGATGATCACGTCGTCGGTCCGGCCCTCGAACCAGAGGAAGCCCTCGGCGTCCTCGCGGACGCGGTCGCCGGTGCGCCAGGTCCCCTCGCCTCCGTCGAGCTGGAAGGTCGGGACCGTGCCCGGATCGAGGCAGAGCTCGCCGTCCTCGACCCAGATACGGAAGCCGGGCAGCGGCCGACCCATCGAGCCCGGTCGCACGTCCTCGTCGAGCGGCATCCCGGTGAGGGCCCCGGTCTCGGTCTGGCCGTAGCCGTCGCGGATCGCGACCCCGCACTCCTGCTGCCACAGACGCACCATCTCGGGGTTGAGCGGCTCGCCGGCGGCCACGGCGTGGCGTAGGCCTGGAAGCGGGCGCAGGGGCACGGCCTTCGCGACCGTGCGGTACTCGGTCGGCGCCATGCAGAGCACGGACACGCGCTCCCGTTCGATCGTGGCCAGTCGCTCGGCGGGGTCGAAGCGCCGGTCCTCGAGCAGGGCGGCGGCGCCCCGCAGCCACGGGGCCACGAACGCGTTGCGGGCGGACTTCGACCAGCCCGACGCCGCGGTGCACCAGCAGAGCTCGCCGGGCCGGGCGCCGAGCCAGTGCTCGGCCTGGACCGCCTGGCCGGCCAGGTACCGGTGGCCGTGACGCACCGGCTTGGGCTCGCCCGCCGTGCCGGACGTGAAGACCACGAGCGCCGGCTCGAGCGGGTCGAGCTCCGCGGCCGGGGCGGGGTCGGCCTCGAAGAGCCGGGCGTCGGGCACGCGGAGGAGCGGGCCGTCGTACCCGGTCTCGAGGACGGTCTCCACGTTGCGCGCGTCGGCCACCACGAGGCGGGGCTCGACGGCGTCCATGCGCGCGCGCAGATCCCCGGGGCGGAGCATCTCGGCGCACGGGAGGGCGACCGCGCCGATCCTCCAGCAGGCGACGAGGGTGAGCGCCCACTCCGGCCGGTTGCCGACGAGCGTCATCACCACGTCGCCGCGGAGTACGCCGTGCGCGGTCAGCGTACCCGCGAGGCGGGCCGAGCGCTCCGCGACCTCGCCGAAGGAGAGCTCACACCGCACCCCGGCGCGATCGATCGCGACTAGCGCACGTCCGTCGGACGGGGCGGCGTCGACGACGTCGCGGGCGAAGTTCATCGGGCGCGATCCTACGGACGGCACAGTCGTCTGCACGGCTCGAAGTGGCGCACGGAATCTTGCCCGTGTGAGTGAACTCACAAAGGAAGGGGTTGACGCCTGCCGTATCGAGGCTACCTTTCCCCAACGCCGAATCCGCAAACGCGGAGCGGGGGACCCAAGTTCTCGGGGCGAACCTTCCTCAGGGAAGGCGCGCAAGCTCTTTCAGCGCGAGCCCGTCAGCTAACCCCGCAGGCGTACGAAAGAGACTATGAATCGCCTCCGCTCACTTCTTCCTGCGCTGATCGCCTGCGCGCTCGTGGCCTTCGCCGCGCTGCTGCCGGGCGTCGCCACTGCCCAGAGCGGCGGAGCATCCCCGAGCGCAGGCGACGAGCGGCGTTCTCCGCAGCCCCGGACCCGTGACCGCGAAGCCGCGGTCGAGGACGCCGAGGAGGTCGACTCCGAGAGGCGCTCGGACGCCGACTCGGACGCGCCCGCCTCCGCCGGTCGCCCGGCCGGCAAGGCCCGCATCGTCGGCGGGCAGGCCGTCGCCCCGGCAAACGCGCCGGCCGCCGTCAAGACCGCCATCGCCGCGGCCAACAAGATCGCCCACCTTCCCTACCGCTACGGCGGCGGCCACGGCAAGGTCGAGGACACCGCCTACGACTGCTCCGGAGCCATCTCCTACGCGCTGATCAAGGCCGGCCTGCTTCCAGCGCCGCTGGCCTCGGGACCCTTCATGCAGTGGGGCGAGCCGGGGGCGGGCCGCTGGATCACGGTCTACGCCCACGGCGGGCACGCCTTCGTCGTGATCGCCGGCCTTCGCTTCGACACCGGCTTCCGCGGACGCGAGTCAGCACTCTCCGGCACCACGCCGGGCAAGGGTCCGCGCTGGGGCTACGCCCGTCCCACCGCCGGGTTCGTCGCCCGGCATCCCGCCGGGCTCTAGCCCCGAACCCCGCGCGCGCCGGCGACCGCCGGCCGCCACGACTGGGCGCCGCCGGAGACCCCGCGGGTCGCGGAGCTTCTCCCCGCCCGAGCGTGGGAGTTACGGCACACGATGTGCCGGTCCGGCACAAAATGTGTCGTGGGGGACAACCCCGTTGCTGTACAGCACACGGTCGTGGAAGACCCGTCGGGTCCGCGGTTCCCTCCCCGGAGGGCCCGCGGGGCGCCGGTAGAATGGGCCGTCCTCTCGCTCTGAGCCGCCGAACCCCACGCAAGGAGCTCCATCGTGGCCGTCGCCACCGCCCCGTACGCCGACAAGACCGACGAGCAGCGCGCCATCACCGAGATGGTGCGGCAGTTCGTCGACGAGCAGGTGCTTCCCGTCGCCGAGAAGCACGACCACGAGGACTCCTTCCCCGACGAGGTGGTCGAGCAGATGAAGGAGCTCGGGCTCTTCGGCGTGACCATTCCCGAGGAGTACGACGGGATGGGGCTCGACCTCACGACCTACGCGATGATCGTCGAGGAGCTCTCGCGCGGGTGGATCTCCGTGTCGGGCATCGTCAACACGCACTTCATCGGGTCCTACCTGCTCATGAAGTTCGGCACCGAGGAGCAGCGCCGACGGTGGTTGCCGCGCATGGCCACCGGGGAGATCCGCGCTGCGTTCTCGCTGTCCGAGCCGGGTCTCGGGTCCGACGTCCAAGCCATCTCCACGCGCGCCCGCAAGGACGGCGACGACTGGGTGGTCAACGGCCAGAAGATGTGGGTCACCAACGGGCTGCGGTCGGGCCTCGTCTTCCTGCTGGCCAAGACCGATCCCGAGGCCTCCCCGCCGTATCGGGGGATGACCTGCTTCGTTACCGAGAAGGAGCCGGGCGTCGAGCAGAACGAGGGTCCCTACGCCGGTCTGACCGTCCCGCCCAAGATCAAGAAGATGGGCTACAAGGGCGTCGAGTCCACCGAGCTGGTCTACGAGGACTACCGCTGTCCCGCCGACAACGTGCTCGGCGGTGAGGACGCCGGGCTCAACAAGGGCTTCGGGCAGATGATGGACGCGCTCGAGGTCGGCCGGGTCAACGTCGCGGCCCGGGGCGTCGGGATCGCGCAGCGCGCGCTCGAGCTCGGTCTGCGCTATTCGCAGGAGCGCAAGACCTTCGGCCGCCAGATCGCGGAGCACCAGGCCATCCAGTTCAAGCTGGCGGACATGGCCACGAAGGTCGACGCCGCCCGGCTGCTCACCATGAAGGCCGCGCGCCTCAAGGACGCCGGCGAGCGCTCCGACCTCGAGGCCGGCATGGCCAAGCTCTACGCCTCGGAGTCGGCCAAGGAGGTCGTCGAGGACTCCTTCCGCATCCACGGCGGCTACGGCTACTCGAAGGAGTACGAGATCGAGCGCCTCTACCGCGACGCGCCGCTGCTGCTCATCGGCGAGGGGACGTCGGAGATCCAGCGGATGGTGATCGGCAAGAAGCTGCTGCAGCGGCACAAGGTCTGAGGCCCTTCGCGGGGGCGCCCGGCGACGGTGCGCGTCAGCGCGTCTAGCGCTCGAGCCGCTCGGCGAGCGCCGCGGCCACCGGCTCGCCGGGAAACGCGGCGATGCGGACTCGGGTCCACAGGCCGGCTCGGGTCAGCTTCATCACCGCCACCTCGCGAAACCCGCTCTTCTCGACGGCCTTGCGGGAGGCGACGTTCTCATCCTCCACCTTGGTGATCATGGCGTGCACCTGCGGCCGCCCTGCGAGACGGCCGGCGATGGCCGACCACGCCGCCGGTGCGATCCCGCGCCCGCGGTGGTTCGGCGCGGTGGCCGAGTCCTCGAGGCACACAATCCCGGGGGGCAACGCGAGCCACCCGCCCGCCGCGGCGATCATCGGGACGCGGGTGGGGAAGATCCAGCATCTGAAGGCCGTCTCACCGCCGTCGAGAACAAGCCAGCGCTCGGCCCCGGCGCTCAGGCGGCTCTCGGTCTCCGGCCGGGGCCCATCCAGAGGTCCGGCGGCGGCTTCGCCGCTGGGATCGGAGACGAGCTCATAGCCCGGCGGCAGCTCACGCGGCAGCTCGGTGCCGATCTCGAGCGCGTACCAGATGTGGGTCTCCTGGAGATAGACCGCCCTCCGCGTGCGGCCGCCGGCCAAGCGGGCCGTGCCGCCCACGCCGTTACGGCGAAGCGCTCCGCCCAGACGCTCCGCGGAGCGGACCGTCATCCGGGCTAGGTTGCGAGAACGGGACATAGGCGGCTGGTCCTCGGCGCTCCCGCCGACCCCCAAGTCAGGCAATCTACCGCGCGGGCGCTCCCGGCTACGCCCGTCGGCAGGTGGGTTAGGCTCGAGCCCTTGTCCGCGAGCGATACCAAGACGCAGATCGAGCAGGCGGTCCGCCGCTTCGAGGAAGAGGTGCCCGCGCTCGGTCGGCTGAAGCTGGTCATGCGCCTCGAGCTCCTTGCGCGCGGCGAGGTGCCGACGTGGAGGGTCGAGCTGCCGGGTCCGAGCGTCTCGAAGGATCCCGCCCGAGACGCCCGCGTCGATGTGTCCGTGGCCCGTCCGGCCTTCAACGAGCTGGCTCGAGAGGGCCGGCTGGAGGACTGGGTGCGCGCCTACGAGCGCGGCCAGATCAAGGTCTCGGGCGACTCGGGGGTCGTGCGCCTGGTGGGCAGCGTCATCGAGCGTCAGCGCCAGCGGACCCGCTCCCGCTGAGCCCGTCGCTCGGCGCGTCGTCCGGCTCCGGGGACGGGCTCGGCCCTACGCGCTCGGTCGGCTCGGCGGTCGCGCGAGGAGGTACACCGCTCCGGCGGCCGCGCAGGGCCAGCTCGAGCTCAAAGCGGGCGCGCGGGTCGTCGAGGTCGTCGCCGAGGGCATCGCGGAGCTGCCCCACCCGGTAGCGGACCGTCTGAGGATGGACGTACAGGGCATCGGCCACCTCCCGCAGCCGGCCGTGGTGCTCGAGCCAGGCGAGCAGGGTCTCCGACAGGCGCTCACGGACGCGACCGGGGAGGGCGTCGAGCGGTCCGAGCCGACGTAGGGCGAGCTCGTCGAGGAGCGTCTCGTCGCCGTGCACGATCAGGTCGGCGAGGTGCTCGTCGGTGGCCACGAGGCCGCTCCCTCCGATCCGTCCCCTGACCGCGAGGCGGCAGGCCGCCACGGCCCGGTCCGCGCTGCGGGCCGCGTCGGTCAACTCCACGAGCGGCCCGAGCGCCGAGGGCCGCGCCCCCACCGCTCGCTCGAGCTCGGCACGGCGTCCGGGCGCCTCCGCGTCCGGCACCAGCGCGAGGCGCAGCTCCTCGGCCGGGGCGACGATCGTGCCCGCCGGCAGTCGCGAGCTCACCCGTTCGGGCCCTTCGCCGCGCCAGGCCAGGGCGGCCAGGCGCTCGGGCACCTCCCAGCCGGCCTCGCGGGCCGCGGAGCGAAGAACGGCGGCGTCGGGGGCGGGACGCCCGAGGAGCAGCGCGACCAGGGCCCGTCGACGGCGCTCGGCCTCCCCGGCGGCGGCCGACTGCTCCTCGGCGTGCCCCTCGGCGGACTCCGCCGAGAGCTCGTCGATGTACGCGAAGATGGCCTCGGCGGGCAGCGTCAGGATGTCCGGATCGAGCTCCGCTCGCTGGGCCGCCGCGGCGCAGCGCCGCCATGCCAGCCGCGCCCCGATGCGGTACGCGGCGAGCAGGGCGTCGAGGCTACGTCCCTCCCTCGCCTCCCCGCGCCCGAGGTCGCGGTACAGGCTTCGGCCCGCGGCGGGCTCGGCTCCGGGGCGCTCCACCATCTCGGCGAACTGCCCGAGCGCCTGCGCCACACCCCGCCGGACGGCCTCCCCGAATCCACCTTCGAGCGGCCGCGCGTAGGCGGGCACCTCGACCCCGATGGCGGCGATGATCTCCGGCCCGGCCTTTGCCAGCGCGGGCCGCAGCACGGCTGCCGTCTCGGGAGGAAGGCCCTCCCAGGGCCGGGGCGACACGTCAAGGGCGTCGTTTTGTGCGTTCGGCATAGTCGGTCGGCCGAGGATTGTGTCAGAGACGCTTTCGCTGGGGCATACCTCACCCTACGCTCAACCGATGACTCAATCGATCGCCGAAGCACCTCAGACCGCAGCCCCCCAGAGCCCTCCGCAGATCGAGGGCGAGAGGCAGTTCTCGATGACCGCGGTCGAGAAGGCCACCAACCTGGTGTTCGTCATCGTGCCCTTCCTCGCCTTCGCCGCCGCCCTCGTGCTCCTGTGGAACAGCTTCGTCGGGCCGGCTGACCTCGTGATCATGGGCGTCCTCTACCTGCTCACCGGCTTCGGCATCACGATCGGCTTCCACCGCCTGCTCACCCACCGCGCGTTCGAGTCGCCGCGGCCGGTGCGCTACACGCTGGCCGTGCTCGGGTCGATGGCCGTCGAGGGGCCGGTCATCGACTGGGTGTCCGACCACCGCAAGCACCACGCGAACGCCGACGACGAGGGCGATCCGCACAGCCCGCACGGCTTCGGCGGGGGCGTCATCGGAACGTTGCGCGGGCTCTTCTGGGCCCAGGTCGGATGGCTGTGGGAGACCCAAGGACAGGCCGACCGTGATCGCTACGCCCGCGATCTGCTTAAGGACCCGGGCATGCGGATCATCCACCGCGCGTTCCCGCTGCTCGCGCTGGCCTCGCTCGCGATCCCGTTCGGCCTCGGCTACGCGGTGTCGGGCACGCTCGGCGGCGCGCTCAGCGCCCTGCTCTGGGGCGGGTTCGTACGCATCTTCCTGCTGCACCACGTCACGTGGAGCATCAACTCGGTGTGCCACTTCTTCGGCGAACGCCGGTTCGAGACCGACGACCATTCCCGCAACAACGTCTGGCTCGCGCTGCCATCTCTCGGCGAGGCGTGGCACCACAACCACCACGCCTTCCCCCAGGCCGCCGTCCAGGGCCTGCGCTGGTACGAGTTCGACCTCTCCGGCTGGGTCATCCGCGGCATGAGGCGACTGGGCCTCGCGCGCAAGGTCGTGATCATCTCACCCGAGCGCCAGCGGGCGATGGAGGTCGGGCCGGGGCAGCCCGCCGTGGGGCGCGAAGCGGCCTGAGGGCGCTTGAGCTTCGGTACCGGCCGGGGCCGCCTGGCCCGGTACCTGAGCGCGGCCTACGGCGTCGTAGCGCCGGACTCCGGGGCCGTACCCGATGACTCGGGCGCCTCGCCCGCGGGGGGGTCGGTGGCTTCCGGGCCCGAGGTCTCGGGTGTCGCGCCGGGCGCCTGGCTGTCCGGAGTGGCGCTCGTCTCGGGCTCCGGTGCGTTCGCCTCCGGAGCCCCGGTCGGGTCGGGGCTCTCATCCGCCCCGCTCGCCACGTCGGGCGCCGGGTCGCCCGGCGTCGGCGTCTCCGGACCACCGCTCGTCTCCGGCGCACCGAGGACCCCCGACCTCGGGCCCGAACCGCGCGGCCGCTCCCGCGAGGAATCCTCCGGCGAGTCCTCCACGCGTCTCGGCCTGCGCCGGGGGCTTCGGCCCTCGGTCCGGCCGCGCGCGGAGCTGCTCCCGTCGGATTCGACGGCGACGGCGCCGACGCCCCGGGGGCGCAGGGGGGCGGTGCCCCCGCCCACCGCCGCCGCGACGAGCGGCGACTCGACGACCTCGAAGCGCAGACCGCCGGTGTCCCCCGCGGTGGAGTCGGCGGTGTCGGACTCGGCTGGCGGAAGGTCGGGGAGGAGGTCCTCCAGGGCCTCGAGCGGGGGCACGGCGGCGATCAGCAGCTCCGCCGCCTGGTCTCTCGGCTGACCGGGGGCCGGGTCCTCCGCCTCTCCGAGTAGCTCGTTCCCGGCCACCACCGCTCCACCCGCCACCATCGCGGCGACTCCCGCCGCCGCGGCCAGCTTCGTGGCCGGTCCGGTCGCGGCCTTGCCCACCACGCCACGGGAGGCCTCGCCGCGGGAGTCCTCCTCCAGCGCCTCGATCTCTTCGGTTCGGTCGGTCCCAGCCTCGCCGTCGACCGTGTGGGCTTCCTTGCTCACGGTCAAGGGAGCGTACTAAATCGATGGTGGACACGGTGCTGCGGCCTGGGAGCCTCCGGCTCAACCGGGCGGCTGATGGCGCGGGCACCAGAACGTCGTGCGCCCGCCTACGGTGGCGCGCTCGAGGGCGATCCCGCAGGCGGGGCACCGGCCTCCGCGTCCGCGCTCGCGCACCAGCCGGCCGGTGTGGACGCCCCCGTGGCGGATCGCGTCCCGGGTGGCTGCCCGCAGCGTCCGCCGCAGGCCGTCGAGCTCCTCGAGGTCGAGCTCGCCCGAGGCGCGGCGGGGGTCGAGGCCGGCCCGCCAGAGCGTCTCGTCGGCCAGGAGGTTGCCCACGCCGGCGAGGACCGCCTGATCTAGTAGCCGCGCCTTGATCGGAGCCGACCCGCGCCCGACGCGCCGGCGGAAGTACGCCCGTGAGACCTCGGCGGCGTCGGGGCCGAGATCGGCGAGATCGGGATCGAGGCGCGCCCGGCTGAGCCTGCGCTTGTCGCGCAGCGCCATCCGTCCGCCGTCCTCGAACTCGAGCGCGAAGCGGTCCCAGTGGTTCGGGGCGGGATCCTGGTCGATGACGATCCGCCCGGCCATGCCGAGATGCAGGCCGAGGTCCGGACCGCCGTCGTCGGTCTCCACCCACATCGTCTTGCCGCGACGTTGGGCGACGGTCAGCTGTCGTCCCTCGAGCGCGGCGGCGATCTCCCCTGGGGAGTGGGGACGGCAGACGTAGGAGTCGGCATCGTCGACCGCCGCGATGCGCCGGCGCAGCGCGGCGTCCTCTATCGCCGCTCGGGCACGTTCGACCTCGGGTAGCTCAGGCACCTCGTGAAGCTATACGCGCCGCAGGGCCGAATCCGGTCAGCCGTGTGGGTTGCGCGTGCGCGCCGCTCGAGGGCCGCCCGCACGCCTCAGGCCTCGAGCGGAGGAGCCTCCGGGTCGTAGAGCCTCAGCACCCGGACCGTGCCGGCGGGCGCGGCGTGCACGCATAGCGCGCAGAGTACGCATTCGTCGAGGTTCTCGTCGACTATCTCGATGCGTCCCTCGCGTGCGGCGTAGATGTCCACCGGGCAGGCCTCCTCGAGCCGCGTGGCCATCTCCGCGTCGTCGCGGATCGAGTCGTCGACCTCGACGTCGATGAACAGACCGGCCATCAGCTCGCCGTCCCGGCGCTCGCCCGGCCCTCGAGGCGCTCTCGCACAAGGTTCGGGATCTCGGCGATCTCCTGGGCCACGCGGATGCCGGCCTCCTCGAGCCGGGCGATCTTCTCGGTCGCGGTGTCGGCCCGGCCCTCGACGATCGTGCCCGCGTGCCCGAACGACATGCCGGGCATCT
>JBPCQB010000123.1:0-3267 GCA_050998555.1 Thermoleophilaceae bacterium | reverse complement strand
CGTGCTCGCTGAGCGACGCGAAGAAGGTCTACGGCGCGATCCTCGACGAGGCCGAGCGTACGGGGCTCGAGGACACCGAGATCCGCGAGTTCGCGTGCCTCGGGGCGTGCGACATGCAGCCCATGGCATCGATCGACGGCCGCTACGTGGGACCGCTCGACGTGACCGACGCCCCCGAGATCGTGGCCTCGATCCGGGAGGGCCGCCGTCCCCTCCCCGGCCGCGGCCTCGAGGACGAGGACTTCCGTCTTCCCTACGAGGTCGCCGAGGCCGCGCCCGCCGGCACCCCCGAGCGCGAGGTCGGGCCCACCGACCGCGGGCTCGGCCCCTCCCACTACCCCGACGAGACCCCGGAGGCCAAGGCCACCGAGGGACGCAACCGAAGGAGGCGCGGGAAGTGAGCCACGACCGCGACGGCCGCGACGGGAACGGCGACCTGCGCCTCTTGAAGGACATCGACGAGTCGGGGCTCGCCAAGATCGAGGTCTACGAGCGCCGCGGGGGGTACCGGTCCCTGCGCAAGGCGCTCGAGGAGATGGGTCCCGACGGCGTGCTCGAGGTCCTCGAGGCGTCGGGGCTGCGCGGCCGGGGCGGGGCCGGGTTCTCGATGGGCAAGAAGGCCTCCTTCATCCCCAAGGGGACGATGGACAAGTACATCTGCTGCAACGCCGACGAGTCCGAGCCGGGCGCGTTCAAGGACCGCCTGCTGATGCAGAAGAACCCACACCGGCTGATCGAGGGCATCCTCATCGCCTCGATCGCCGCGGGGGCGAACAAGACCTTCATCTACGTGCGCGGCGAGTACTCGCTCCAGGCCGACATCCTCGAGCAGGCGGTGGCCGACGCCTACGCCAAGGGCTACATCGGCGAGGGGATCATGGGCTCCGAGCACTCGACCGAGCTGGTCGTGCACCGCGGCGCCGGGGCCTACATCTGCGGCGAGGAGTCCGCCCTGCTCGACTCGCTCGAGGGCAAGCGCGGCAACCCGCGGCTGAAGCCCCCCTTCCCGGCGAACCGCGGGCTGTTCCAGGGGCCGACGCTGATCAACAACGTGGAGACGCTGTGCAACGTGCCGCTGGTGCTCGAGATGGGCGCCGATGAGTACAAGCGCCTCGGCACCGAGCAGTCGCCGGGCACGAAGGTGGTGTCGGTGTCGGGCGACGTCCAGCGCCCCGGCAACTACGAGGTTCCGCTCGGGATCCCGGCGCGGGAGATCGTCTACGGCCTGGCCGGCGGGCCGCGGCCGGGACGGCGCGTGAAGTGCTGGTGGCCGGGCGGCTCCTCCGCTCCGCTGCTCGAGGAGAAGGACCTCGACCTCCCGTACTCCTTCGAGTCGATGGCCGAGGCGGGCTCGATGCTCGGCTCGGGCTCGATCATCGTGGTGGACGACTCGCGCTCGCTCGTGCCACTCGCGATGTCGACCGCCGAGTTCTACCGCCACGAGTCCTGCGGCAAGTGCACGCCCTGCCGCGAGGGCACGAACTGGACCGTGAAGATGCTCGAGCGCATCGACAGGGGGGAGGCCACGCCCATGGACCTCGAGATCCTGGCCCAGGTCCAGACCAACATCATCGGCAACTGCCTGTGCGTGCTGGGGGACTCGATGGCCATGCCCATCGGCTCCATGCTCGAGAAGTTCCGCCCCGACTTCGAGGCCCACATCGAGGCCGCCCGCGCCCGCAACGACGCCTCCGTGGTCGAGGTCGGAGCGGCTGACCTCGCCAACGTGGCCGAGGCCGGCCCGGTCTAACGCCCCGCTCAGCCGCCCGCCCGCTTCCACCGACCACCGACCCCAGACCGCCGAGAGACCGCCCATGCCCCGCCCCGAGCCCAACTACGTCAACTTCGAGATCGACGGCCTCGAGATCCGCGCCGCCGAGGGCGCGATGCTCGTGGACGGCGCGAAGAACGGCGACGTCGAGATCCCGGTGTTCTGCTACGAGCCGAAGCTCGGCGCGCCGGTGGGCGCCTGCCGGATGTGCCTCGTGGAGATCGAGGGCATGCCCAAGCTCCAGACCGCCTGCTCGACCCCGGTCAAGGACGGCATGGTGGTGATCACCACCTCCGCCCGGGTCAAGGAGGCGCAGAACGCGATCGTCGAGTTCCTGCTGGTGAACCACCCGCTCGACTGTCCGGTGTGCGACAAGGGCGGCGAGTGCCCGCTCCAGGACATCTCCTTCGGCTGGGGGGCCGGGCGCTCGCGCTTCATCGAGCCCAAGCGCCACTTCCGCAAGCCGCTCGAGCTCTCGCCGATGGTGGCCATCGACCGCGAGCGCTGCATCCTCTGCTTCCGCTGCGTGCGCTTCTCGCAGGAGGTCTCCGAGGACTACCAGCTCGTGTTCGTGGAGCGCGCGGACCAAACCTACGTGGGCACCCACGACGGACGGCCCTACGTGGCGCCCTTCTCGGGGAACATCGTCGACCTGTGCCCGGTGGGCGCGCTCACCTCCACCGCCTACCGCTTCCGCGCCCGGCCGTGGGACTTCGTCGAGGAGGGCGGCTCGGTGTGCACGCTGTGCCCGAGCCAGTGCAACGTCAAGTTCACGGTGCGCGACGACGAGAAGGTGCTTCGCGTGCGCCCGCGCGACAACCACGAGGTGGACGACGGCTGGCTGTGCGACAAGGGGCGCTTCGCCTACCAGGCCATCCACTCCGGCGAGCGCCTCCTCGAGCCCATGACCCGCGAGGGCGGCCAGCTGCGCACGGTCTCCTGGGAGCGCGCGATCGCCGACGCGGCCGCCGGGCTGAAGAAGGCCGGCGCGAGCGCCGCCGCGATCGTGGGCGGTCAGGCCACCAACGAGGAGGGCTACCTCGTCCAGCACCTGATGCGCGACGTGCTCGGCTCCCCCCACGTGGACTCCCGCGCGGGCGGCGGGCTCACGGGCCTGCACGCGCGGACGCTCGCGCGCCCCGACCTCACGGCCACGGTCTCCGACATCGAGCACGCCGGCGCGCTGCTGGTGCTCGACACCGACCTCGTGGAGGAGTCGCCGATCCTCGACCTGCGCGTGCGCAAGGCCGCCCGGCGCTTCGGCACGAAGGTGGTGGTGGCCTCGAGCCGCCCCGGTTCGCTCGACCCGAACGCCGAGGCCCTCGTGCGCTTCGCCCCGGGCGCCGCCGAGGCCGCGCTCGCCGCGCTGGTAGCCGGCGCGCGCACCGCCTCGGGCGAGGACCCCTACGCGGGGCTCCCGCCGGGGCGCATGTCGTCCGTGGAGATGGTCGGCCCGGAGGACCCCTACAGCCGCCGTGCCCCGCTCGACGAGGGCG
>JBPCQB010000088.1:0-3823 GCA_050998555.1 Thermoleophilaceae bacterium | reverse complement strand
CTTGAGCTCGGCGAGGCCCCGGGGGCTCCAGCGCGCATCCCCGGCGAACTCGCGGACCTCTGCGGCGCGGACGGCGCTCGCGAGCGCCTCGGCCGGTGCGAGCGCGCTCACGAGGACGGTCGCGACCACCGCCGCGACCAGTACGCCCGCCGTGCGGCTCAAGGTCGAGTCGGGCGCGGGGGTGGGGGAGGCGTGGACCCGCCGGCGCGCGCGGGGCCGCCGTAGGGGTCGCCCGCCGGGGCCGGGGCAGGTGTAGGGGTAGGTGTCGGCCCGGAGGGGCCCTGGGGACCGGGGGCGGTCATGCCGCGCGCGACGAGCCGCAGGTCGAGCCCTTCCTTGCGCACGCGCAGGTCGAAGTAGATGATCGCGATGAGCGACGCGATGAGGGGGATCGTCACGACGCTCCCCACCGCGGTGGCCAGGGCGTTGAGGGTGGCGGCGAGGATGACGCTCTCCCCCGCGTTGGTGAACAGCAGCGCGATGAGGGCGCCGCCTACGAGCACCTGCACGAGGGTGGCCAGCAGGAGACCCACAAGCAGCGTGGCGAAGGTGGCCCAGAACCGACCCTTGACCAACGACCACGAGCGCCCGAGCGACCCGGCGCTGCCCGCGTCCTCCGCCAGGAGAGCAGGGATGAACACGCTCCAGTAGGTGGCGAGCCACCCCACCCCGGGCACGGCGAGCAGGACGAAGACGACGACCGCTGCCACCGCCCCGGCCGGTCCGGCCAGGGTGAAGGGAATCGCCAGGGTGACGCCGAGGATGCCGATCACGAACAGGTCGATGAACAGCGCGGCGAGGACCATGAGGGCCGCCAGGAGGAGGGAGCCGAGCCGCCGGCCGGCGAAGCGCAGGGAGTCGATCCACTCGGGGCGCCCCCCGAGGTATCCCTCTCCCACCGCCTTGAAGCAGGCGGCGAGGGCGAGCAGGTAGGCGAACGCCTGCACGATCCCCAGGACCATCGTGGCAGCAAGCCAACCGGCTCCGCCGGGGAAGAGATCGCCGGGGGCGGGCTGGGCCGGCGAGAGCGTGGGCCGCAGCAGGCGCGCGTCCTCCAGCAGCGACATGTTCACCAGCGCTCCGAGCACCGCAAGCGGCACCACGATCGTCGCGACGATGCGGAAGAGAGACCCGGCGTGGCGGAGGTAGACCTTGATCGAGACGTCGAGCGTCTCGCCGATGCCCAACGGCCGCAGCTCGGACGAGGCGGCGGCGCGGGCTTCCACGCGCGGGACGATAACGCCGGCCCGAGGCGCACGGGCCGGACGTTCGCTAGCGTGCCCGCGCCATGGCCGGCGGCGCTCCCAACCCTCCGTACGGCCGCCCCGGCGGGGGTATCGGGGGCGAGTCGAGCGCCCCCCCGCACCATGCGCCGCCGACCGTGTTCCCGCTGCCCGGACCGCCCCCGCCGGTGGCCGCCCCGGGCCACGGCCCGGTGACCGCGGACTGGGGGCTGAGAGTGGGCTCGGCCGCGCTCGACTACCTCGTGAAGATGGCCGTCGTGCTCCCGGTCATCGCCCTCGGCGCCCTGGGCTTCCTCGCGAGCGAGGACGTCGGCTTGGTCACGCTCGTGATCTCGTACACGCTCGGCATCCTCATCCTCTACGCCTACGCGCCGGTGATGCTGCCGCGTGACGGTCAGACCGTGGGCAACCGGGTGACCGGCATACGCGTCGTGCGCCTGGACGGCTCGAGGATCTCGGGCGGGAGGGCGTTCGTCCGCGAGTTCCTGGTCAAGGCGATGCTCTTCGAGTTCGTCGCGCTCTTCGCCACGCTCGGAATCGTCACGCTCCTGAACTACCTCTGGCCGCTGTGGGACGACCGCGGGCAGGCGCTCCACGACAAGATCGTCGGCACGCTCACCGTGAGGGCGTGAGACGCGCGAGGACCCGAGGGCGGATCGCCCTGGCGGCGACGGCCGCGCTCGCCGGCGCGCTCACGAGCGGATGTGGCACCGAGACACTCGACTCGAGCCGGGTCGAGCGGGAGATCAAAGAGGGCATCGAGAAGCAGACCGGGCCCGGCACCATCCAGGTCGAGTGCCCGGACGACATCGAGAAAGAGGCCGGGGGCAGGTTCACCTGCACGGCGAGTACCCCGGGCGCCGAGGCTCCGGTCGAGGTCGTCCAGCGCAACGACGAGGGCAACATCCGTTGGGAGATCAAGCCGCAGTCGAGCTGAGCGCCCGCGGCCTCGCCGCCCGCTAGGCCTCCCGGTACTCCCCGTACTCCTCGCGCATCACGCCGCTGACCTCGCCGATGGTGGCCCGCTCGCCCAGCGCGGCGCGGATCGGGTGGAGCAGGTTCCCGTCGCCGCGTGAGGCGTCCCGCAGCTCCTCGAGGCGCTTCCCCAGCGCCTCGTGGTCGCGGTCCCCCTTGAACGCCTTGAGCCGCTCCACCTGCTCGCGCTCGGACTCGGGGTCGACCTTGAGGATGTCCGGCATCTCCACGTCCTCGGTCACGTAGCGGTTCACGCCGACCACCACGTCCTGGACCGTGCGGTAGCGCTCGTGGTAGCCGAAGGCCGACTCCTCGACCTCGGCGCGGATGTAGTCGATGGCCTCGACCGAGCCGCCGAGCTCCTCCACCTTGTCCATCAGCTCGCCGGCGCGGGCCTCGACCTCGTCGGTGAGCGACTCCACGAAGTAGGAGCCCGCGAAGGGGTCCACGGTGTCGGCCGCGCCGGACTCGTGGTGGAGGATCTGCTGGGTGCGCAGGGCGATGCGCGCGGCACGCTCGGTGGGGAGGGCCAGCGCCTCGTCGAAGCCGTTGGTGTGCAGCGACTGCGTGCCCCCGCACACCGCGGCGAACCCCTGGAGGGCCACGCGCACGATGTTGTTCTCCGCCTGCTGGGCGGCCAGGGTCACGCCGCCGGTCTGGGTGTGGAAGCGCAACGTCTGCGACCGCGGCTTCTCCGCGCCGAAGCGCTCGCGCATGATCCGCGCCCACATGCGGCGGGCGGCACGGAACTTCGCCACCTCCTGGAAGACGTTGTTGTGACCGTTGAAGAAGAACGCCAGGCGCGGGGCGAAGTCGTCGACGGCCATGCCGGCGTCGAGGGCGGCCTGCACGTAGGCGATCCCGTTGGCGAGCGTGAAGGCCACCTCCTGCACCGCCGAGCAGCCCTTCTCGCGCATGTGGTAGCCGGAGATCGAGATCGTGTTCCAGCGCGGTATGCGCTCACGGCAGTAGGCGAACAGGTCGGTGGTCAGGCGCATCGCGGGCTCGGGTGGGTAGATGAAGTTCCCGCGCGCGATGTACTCCTTGAGCACGTCGTTCTGGGTAGTGCCCCCGAGCTGCTCGGCGTCCACGCCCTGCTCCTCGCCCACCAGCTCGTAGAGCAGGAGCAGCACCGCGGCCGGCGCGTTGATGGTCATCGAGGTCGTGACCTGGTCGAGCGGGATGCCGTCGAACACCCGGCGCATGTCGTCGATCGAGTCGATGGCCACCCCGGTGCGGCCCACCTCGCCGAGGCAGAGGGGATCGTCGGAGTCGCGGCCGAGCTGGGTGGGGAGGTCGAAGGCCATCGACAGGCCGGTGGAGCCGTGGTCGATCAGGTAGCGGAAGCGCTCGTTGGTCTCCTTGGCCGTGGCGTAGCCTGCGTACTGGCGCATGGTCCACTGGCGCGAGCGGTACATGTCAGGGTGGATCCCGCGTGTGAAGGGGTACTCGCCGGGGTCGCCGAGGCGCTCGGGAAGGTCGGCGGCCACGTCGTCCTCGCCGTAGAGGCGGCCGATCTCGATGCCCGAGTCGGTGAAGTGGCGCGGGTCGTCGGGGCCGACGATGGGCGCGATCGTGGGCTTGGGCTCGGGGCGGGTGGCCAC
>JBPCQB010000068.1:0-8865 GCA_050998555.1 Thermoleophilaceae bacterium | reverse complement strand
CTCGTGAACGCCGCGAAGTTCGCCGGTCAGGATGCACCGGTCTCCCTGTACGCCGAGCTCGGTGACGAGCGGATGCAGGTGTTCGTCCGCGACCGTGGACCGGGATTCGACCTCTCGGCCGTGCCGGTCGACCGTCGCGGGGTGCGCGACTCCATCGTCGGCCGGATGGAGCGCCGGGGCGGGCGCGCGGTGATCCACGCCGGAGAGATCGACGCCACCGGCACCGAGTTCGAGCTTCTCTTCGAGCGCAGGAACGGCCGGTGAACGCGGGGCCGGCAACTCTCCCGCGGGTCGTCATCGTCGACGACCACGGCCTGTTCCGCGCCGGTGTACGGGCCGAGCTCGAGGGCGTGGTCGACGTGCTCGGCGAGGCGAGCACCGTCGAGCAGGCGGTGCAGTGCGCGCGCCGGCTCGAGCCCGATGTCGTCCTCCTCGACGTCCACATGCCGGGAGGGGGCGGTGCCGAGGTCATCCGCCAGGTGGCGCGCACCCATCCCGGCGTGCGCTTTCTCGCCCTCTCGGTTAGCGACGCCGCCGAGGACGTGATCGCGGTGATCCGCGCGGGCGCCCGCGGCTACGTGACGAAGACCATCTCCGGACCCGAGCTGGCCGACGCCGTACGCCGGGTGGCCGGCGGGGACGCGGTGTTCTCGCCTCGCCTAGCGGGCTTCGTGCTCGACGCCTTCGCCGGGTCCATCCCCGTGGCGGATGTGGACCCCGAGCTCGACCAGCTCACCGCCCGCGAGCGCGAGGTCCTCCAGCACATCGCCCGCGGCTACCTGTACAAGGAGATCGGCGTCCGTCTCGGGATCTCGGCCAAGACGGTCGAGGCGCACGTCTCCGCGGTGCTGCGCAAGCTCCAGCTCTCGAACCGCCACGAGCTGAGCGCCTGGGCGGTGGAGCGGCGGCTGGTGGGGTAGCGAGCGCCGGAGGCGCGCCGCCCTACTTCCCCAGCGACTTCCCGAACTCCCGCTCCACGGCGCGGGTCATGGTCTGCTGGAAGCCGGCGAGCACAGCCTGGGTGGCCAGCGGGCGCATGCGCTCGACGGTCTCGCGCATGGCCGCCCAGCGCTCGGGTGAGCGGGCGTCGCCATCCTTGCCGGCGTCGGCCACGCTGCGCACGAAGAGCTTGACGAAGGCCTCGGCGGTGGCCCGCTGGGCGCGGAAGATCTCCTCGGCCACCGCCACCACGTTCTTGACCGGCACCCCGAGCGAGACCAGGTCCTCACCCGCGCGCAGCAGGGTCGGGCTCGGCACCTCGTAGCGCCCCTCGCCGAGCGGCCGGACGAGCTCGAGCCGCTCGAGGCGCTGGAGGGTCTTGGGAGCGAACGGCCCTCCGAGTCGCGATTCGAGCTCGGCCGCGTCGATCACCTCGGGCGTCTCGTCGCCGAAGGGCTCGAGGGCCGAGCGCTTGAACCACAGGGCCTCCTGACTGGCGCCCTGCGATCCCTCGATCAGCCGCTTGACGGCGCGGAGGTTGAAGCCCTCGGCCTGCATCTCCTGGATCAGCCGCAGCCGGGCCGCGTGCTCGGGCCCGTAGTAGCCCGTGCGGGCGCGTACCTCGGGCGGCGGGAGGAGGTCGCGCGACTGGTGGGCGCGGATGTTGCGCACGGTCATGCCGGTCTCCCGCGCCAGCTCGTCGATGGTGAGCTGATCGGCGCCCTCGGGCTCTACGGGAACGATCTCGGCGGAGGTGGTCTGCTGGGCCATTGACTAAGGATCCTCGGGCGGGTGTGACGAAGCCACTGTAGACGATGTTACTTCGTTCGGTGTAACATGGAGCCGTGTCCAATGTGAAGACACCGCCGGTCTCGACGCGCGCGCCGGAGGACGACCCGCCCGTCCGCCGCGAGGAGCTGACCCTCCACGGCCGCTCGATGAGCTACCGGATCGCGGGCGAGGGTCCGGCCATCGTCCTCATCCACGGCATCACCGGATCGTCCGAGCAGTGGCGCGACGTGATCCCCCTGCTGGCCGATCGCTTCACGGTCATCGCTCCCGACCTGATGGGCCACGGGAAGTCGGACAAGCCCCGCGGCGACTACTCGCTCGGCTCTCACGCCACCGGTATGCGCGATCTCATGGTGGCCCTCGGCCACCCGACCGCGACCGTCCTCGGTCACTCGCTCGGCGGGGGCATCGCCATGCAGATGTCCTACCAGTTCCCCGAGCGGACCGAGCGCCTGGTGCTGGTGTCGAGCGGCGGCCTCGGCCGCGAGGTGAACCCGCTGCTGCGGGCGGCCACGCTGCCGGGGTCCGAGCTCGTGCTCCCCTTCATCTCCAACCGCCATGTCCGATCCGTCGGCCTCGCCGGCGCCGGGCTCCTCGGACGCCTCGGCTTTCGCGCGGGATCGGACCTCGCGGAGATGGCCACCGGCCACGACTCACTGGCCGATCCCGAGACAAGGCGTGCCTTCCTCGACACCCTCCGCTCGGTGGTCGACCATCGCGGCCAGCGCGTGACCGCCACCGACAAGCTCTACCTGGCCGCCGACATGCCCACGCTGATCGTCTGGGGTCGTCGCGATCCGATGATCCCCGTGGAGCACGCCGGAGAGGCCCACCGCGCCATTCCCGGCAGCCGCCTCGAGGTCTTCGACGACGCCGGCCACTTCCCCCAGCTCGACGAGCCGCTGCGGTTCGCGCGCGTGCTGGGCGGCTTCGTCGAGTCCACCGAGCCCAGCGAGATCGATCCCGAGGCCCTGCGCGAGCGCCTGCTCGGCCTTTCGTAGAGACCTCCGACCCTCCCCGCACGCAAAGGAGTCCGTTCCCAGTGGAAGCCACCGTCGCAGGGGCCGCCGAGGCCGTCGCCGCCGCCGACGCCGCCCCGCCGCCCGAGGAGGCCCCCTTCTCGATGGAGCTCACCCAGGACCAGCGCGACATACGCGAGTGGGTGCACGGGTTCGCGGAGAGGACGGTCCGCCCTGCCGCCTCCGAGTGGGACGAGCGCGAGGAGACGCCGTGGCCAGTGATCCAGGAGGCCGCCCAGATCGGCCTCTACGGCTTCGAGGCGCTCGCCCAGTTTTGGGCCGACGAGTCGGGGATCATGCTGCCGATCGTCAACGAGGAGCTGTTCTGGGGCGACGCCGGCATCGGCATGTCGATCATGGGGACGACGCTCGCGGTGGCCGGCATCTACTCCGCCGGCACGCTCGAGCAGCTCGGCGAGTGGGTGCCCCAGTGCTACGGCACTCCAGAGGAGCCGCAGGTCGGCTCCTTCTGCGTGTCCGAGCCGGGAGCGGGGTCCGACGTCTCCTCCCTGCGCACCCTGGCCCGCTACGACGAGGCCAAGGACGAGTGGGTGCTGAACGGCCAGAAGGCGTGGGCCACCAACGGCGGCATCGCCAACGTGCACGTGATCGTGGCCTCGGTCGACCGTGAGCTCGGCTCACGCGGCCAGGCCGCCTTCGTGATCCCGCCGGCGACTCCCGGGCTCGAGATGGGCACCAAGGTGAAGAAGCACGGCATCCGCGCGTCGCACACCGCCGACGTGTTCCTCGACGACTGCCGCGTGCCCGGCTCGTGCCTGCTCGGTGGCAAGGAGAAGCTCGACGAACGCATGGCCCGCGCGCGTGAGGGTCGGTCGGGGCGCTCGCAGGCGGCGATGTCGACGTTCGAGGTGTCACGGCCGACGGTCGGAGCGCAGGCGTTGGGAATCGCCCGCGCCGCCTACGAGTACGCGCTCGACTACGCCAAGGAGCGCGAGCAGTTCGGACGGCCGATCATCGAGAACCAGGCGATCGCGTTCACGCTGGCCGACATGAGGATGGAGATCGACGCCGCGCGGATGCTGGTGTGGCGCGCCTCGTGGATGGGCCGGACCGGCAAGCCCTTCGAGGCGGCCGAGGGCTCGATGTCGAAGCTGAAGGCCGGCGAGGTGGCCACCTGGGCGACCGAGCGCGCGATCCAGATCCTGGGCGGCAACGGCTACACGCGCGAGTTCCCGGTAGAACGGATGCACCGCGACGCCAAGATCTACACGATCTTCGAGGGCACCTCGGAGATCCAGCGGCTGGTGATCGCCCGGGCGATCTCGGGGCGGCCGATCCGGTAGCTCCGTGAAGCGCTGCGGGTAGCCTCGAACCGACCGACCGAAGGCCGAGGGAGACCGAATGGGGAGGTTCACGCCGGCGATGGTCGCGGTACTCGCGCTGCTCATCGTCGGGTTGCTCGTGGTGAGGACCTACGGCGCGATCGAGGCTCAGGAGCGAGGGATCGAGCGCGAGGCGCGACAGCAGCAGCGGGAGGAACGTAGGCAGCAGCGCAAGCTCGAGCGCGTGACCGAAGAGCTGAACGCCGCGGAGCGGGAGCTGCGCCGTCGGCTGCGGGGCATCAACCGCGGGGAGTAGTCGTGAGGGGCCCCTGAGCGTCTAGCGATGAGGCTGCTCAGCCTCGGGTGGGCCGAGCACCTCGAGCGGCGTCGTTTGCGGGTAGAGCTCCGCGATCAGGTCGCGGAGCAGCTCGAAGTCGCGACGGTTCCGGGTGGCCACCCCGTAGCCCGCCGTCCACGCCGTAGCCGCGATCTGGATGTCGAGGATCCAGGCCACCCGTCGCTCGGCCTTCGGGCGCTCGTCGCGGCGAGCTCCCGTCGGAGGCAAGGAGTGCCGGGCGCGGAGCTCTCCGGCGAGCACCGACGCCGGTTCATCGAGGGGCAGCACCCTTACGAGCGGACTGGAGAACAGCCTTCGGTACCAGGCGAGGTCTGCTTTCGCGGTCGACTGGACCGAGAGCTGTCGGGCCAGGCCGTAGATGGTCTCGAGGACCGTCGGGGCGGTCACTACCACCGGCGACCCACCCCGTGCCGGTGCCGTCAGAAGAGACGAGTACCGGCCGCCGGGGTGAAGCCTCGAAGCGACCGAGGTGTCCGACGCGGCCGGCAGCCCTCACTCCTCTCGCGCCGACATGATCGCCCACTCGACCCACTCGGGCGAGGAGAGCTCCGCGTTCGGGTCGAAGGCGTCGCCCGCGAAGACAGCTGCCTGCCGCTCCGCGGCGAGCATCTCGACCTCCCGTTCGCCCTCGTAGATCGCAGCCCCCCGCTCGGCGAGCCGGATCAGGGCGTCGTTGAGGGTGGTACCCAGGTCGTCGGCGTAGCGCCGGGCGGTGAGCGCCAGAGCGGTCGGCACTCGCAACGTGGTCCGAGTTCCGTCCCTCCGGCGGGCTCGTTGACGGCGACCCGCCGCGGGATCCGCGTCCGGTAGGTCGCGTCCGTCCTCGGTGGTCTTCGGCAGCGAGCTCATTCGCCATCCCAAGCTAACGCATCTCGGCGCACCTGAGCGCATCATGTGTGCCAGCACTCCCGCCGGGGAGACTCTGCACCCCCCCCCTCTGCGCTAAGAACCCGGGCGTGACCGGACCCGACGAGCCCAAGGACCACCGCGCGCTCATGCTCGAGGCCTTGGAGCTCGAGGCGGACGGGCAGCGAAGGCTGCTGGCCGGCGAGACGAGCGCCGGCCGCCGGGCGATGGGCGAGGCCGCCGACCGCTACCGGGACTCCTGGGCACGGGCGCCGCAGCGGGCCCACGGCCGCGGGGTGGGGATGCTGAAGGCGGCGGTGATCGCCGGGGACGGGATCGAGGAGGCCGAGCACGTCCGGCGCACGATCGGCGAGGAGGGCGACTCGGCGTCCTCGTGGTACGCGCTGGGCATAGCGGGGCTCGTCGATGGCGACGACGACCTCGCTCGGCGCGCCGCGGCGGCGATGCACGACGGGGGCGAGGCGTTCGCCCGCGCGGCCGAGACGATCGCCGCGCTGGCCGATCAGGACGACGACGCCTACGCGGCCGCCCTTCGCGCCGTCCTCGCCGACTTCGAGCAGCGGACCGAGCATCTCACTGGCGTCGCCTTCGCGGACACCGCGCACATGCTCGAGCTGCTCGCCGAGCGACG
Source organism: Thermoleophilaceae bacterium (assembly GCA_050998555.1). GTDB lineage: Bacteria > Actinomycetota > Thermoleophilia > Solirubrobacterales > Thermoleophilaceae > JACCZP01. Next base: position 2,976 of record JBPCQB010000068.1, on the reverse strand, counting down.
CGGGATGGCGGTGCGACCGGCGTCCGAGCTCCTGCCGCCGGTTGATTGACCCGGCGCCCAACCCGGCGTCCGAGCGTCTCCCGCCCGGCTGACCGGCGCGGCCTCAGTCGCTACCGCTGCCGGACGACCAGCCCCCGCGCCGCACGCTCGATCCGCTCCTTCTCCCAGAGCGGCTCGAGCCACGCCTCGGGTATCGACTCGCGCCGGTAACGGCAGCCGAGAAGCGCTCCGGCCACGGCCCCGTTCGTGTCGGTGTCGCCTCCGAGCCCGACGGCCCAGAGCACGCCGCGCTCGTAGGAGTCGGTGGCCTCGAGAGCGAAGAGACCGACCGCGAGCGTCGTCCAGCAGGTTCCGCCCTCGGGGCTCGCGGCGAGAGCCGCCAAGGCGGCCTCGTTGTGGTTGCGCACGGCGTGGAGGGCCTGCGCGATCTCGGGGTGGCCCCCGCCCTCCGCCTGGGCCGCGTCGAGGGGGTCGTCGCCCGCGACGATGGCGTGTATCGCCGCGCAGAGGGCGGCGCTGGCCGCGGCGGCCACCGGATCGGCGTGGGTGAGTGCGGCGTCCTGGCGGGCGGCCCGCGCCGTCTCCGCCCAGGGAGAGCCGGCGAGAGCGATCGGCGCGGCGCGCATCACGGTCCCGTTCCCGGCGGTCATGCCGCTCAGCTCGTGTGTGGCGCGGGCGCGCGAACGGGCGTCGGACGCCCCGCTCGCGGCGGTGAGGGCGCTCCGCGTGGTCGAGCCGATGCCCTTCGCATCGCCGTTCGCCCACGCGATGTAGCGGGCGGCCACGTCCTCCTCGTCGAGGAGCCCGTGCTGGGCCACGCTCTCGGCCAACGCGAGCGCCATCGCGGTGTCGTCGGTCCACTCGCCCGGCGCCCACCCCCCGCCGCCGGCCATCTCGAGGCCGTGCTCGACGGCCACGCGCGCCTCGCCGGCGGGCGCGGCCTCGAGAGGGGCCCCGAGGGCGTCCCCGACCGCGAGTCCGAGGAGGCATCCCTCCGTCCGCTCGAGGCAGCACTCGTCCACGTGATCTTCCCCGCCCGCCACGCTGGGGTCTTACCAGAGCGGCGCCGAGATTCCTGCCTCGGCTATGACGCGCTCGCCGGCGAGCTCGACCCTCCAAGAGGGTTCGGCGAAGGCGGGCTGCGATAGCCAAGCGCCACAGCCAATAGGGTCGGCCGCCCCGGTCAGATGAGAGAGCCCTCGCCCGACCCTCCCCGCATACCCGAGGCAGCCCGGCGGAGCGACTCCGAGCTCGTGCGGCTGTTCGTGAGAGGCCGTGAGTCAGGTGATCGACAGGACTGGGACCGCGCGGTGGACGCCTGGCACGTGCTCGTGGCCCGTGACTACGAGCGCGTCCGCGGCCTCGTGGCCGCGTTCCGGTTCCCGGGTCACCCTGAGGTGCGCATCGATACCGACGAGATCGATTCCGCCACCCACGAGGCCCTCGAGCGCTGCCTGCGCGCGCTGCTCACCTCGTTCCGCGGCAGGAGCGTCGGCGAGCTGCGCGCCGCGATGCGAACGGCCACCCACTTCGCCTGCCAGGATTTCTGCCGAGCGCAGATGCGCCGCGAGCAGGGGATCGGCGGCTCGATCGACGATGTCCGCACCGCCGAGGAGGGCCAGGACATCGGGCGCTTCGACCGTGAACTGGGCGACCTGGCCGAAGGCCGCCACCGGGCCAAGACCGAGGCGGGCGAGGACCTCGACGAGGTCGCCGCGGCCATCGCCGCGCTGCCCAACGAGAACATGCGCGAGGTACTGCGCCTCCGAGCGGAGGGCTACTGCTCGAAGGAGATCGCCGGGAAGCTCGGGCTTTCGCCGGCGAACGTCGACCAGCTCCACTCGCGCGGGCTCCGCAGGCTGAATGACGGCCGTGGCGCCGATGGCTGAGCTCGACCGCCTCCTCGGCGAGTTCGCCGACGCCTGGAACGCCGGCGAGCGCCCCCGGCTGGAGGACTTCGTGGACCGGGCACCGCCCGAGCGAGGCGACGAGCTCGCCGAGCTGATCGAGGCCTTCCTCGCGGTCGCGCCCTCGCCGCGTTACTCGGAGGAGACGATGGCCGAGCTCATGCGCGAGCCCGCGGTGCTCGCCAGCGTCGAGTCCGCGCGCGGGCGATCCGGTCTCCTCCCCTCTCTCCTGCCTCGCCTGCGCGAACGGGCGCGGCTGCGACGCGACGAGGTGGTCGAGCGCCTCGCCGCGACACTGCGCGTGCCCGGGACCGAGCCGAAGATGGCCCGCTATCTCCATCAGCTCGAGAGCGGGACCCTGGAGGCGGGCGGCGTCTCGCGCCGGGTGTTCGAGGCGCTGGCCTACGTCCTCGGCGCGCGAGTCGAGGAGATCGAGCGGGCGGCCGACGTTCCCGGGCTAGGAGGTGGGACCGGGCCGGCGCCGGCGTTCATGCGATCGATCGAGGCGTCCGACGCGGCCGGGGAGCCGCCTGCGCTCGCCGCGGCCCCGGCCGATCGGGCGGCTCGCGCCCAGGCGGCCGACGAGGACTGGGACGAGGTCGACCGCCTGTTCCGCGGCGGTCGGGGCGATCCCTCGGCGTGGTGAGCGTCGAGGCGGCCGCCGAGCGCGAGCTGGCACGCGTGCCCGATTGGCTGTGGGACGGCGTCGACGCACCCGTGCCGGTCGAGGCGATCGCCGACAGCCACTTCGGCCTCCTCGTCGACGAGGGCACCGACCTGGCCGCGCTCGCGGCGCTCTCCGGAGGGGACGGGGGACCCGGTGGCACGGTCAGCGGCCTCCTCCTCCCCGACCGCAGGGAGATCTGGGTGGACGCCGGCGAGGCCGCCCGCGCGCCCGGGCGACGGCGCTTCACGATCGCCCACGAGATCGGGCACTGGGTGCTCCACTGCCTACACGGCGCCGCCGGCACGGGGCGGCCCATGCACCGCCGCGCGACCAAGGTGCGCGAGGGGGGTGCGGCCGGCCGGGCCGAGGCCAAACGCCCGCCCCCCCCCCCCCGTCCCCACA
>JBPCQB010000160.1:0-6495 GCA_050998555.1 Thermoleophilaceae bacterium | reverse complement strand
GAGTACGTGAACCTCGGGGTGGCCGGTGCCACCAGCCCGGAGGTTGCCGCCGGTCAGCTTGACCGAGCCGCGACCCTCGAGCCCGACCTGGTGACCGTCCTATGCGGCGCCAACGACGTGCTGCTCTCGGTGCGTCCCGACATCGACGGCTACCGCGAGACCTTCGGGGCCATCCTCGTGCGCCTGGGCGCCGACGCACCCGAGGCCCGCGTCCTGACCGCCACGTGCGCCGACTTCTCGCCGTGGCTTCCGATGGGTCCGCGCTCGCGGCGTCGGGTGGCCGAGGGCCTGGCCGCGCTGAACGAGGTGACGCGGGAGGTGGCCGCCGCCCACGACGCCGTATGCCTCGACTTCGCCGGTCATCCGCACGCCGGCGACCGCGGGAACTACGCGGCCGACGGCGTCCATCCCTCGCGCGAGGGCAACGAGCGCGCGGCGAGCGCGTTCACCGAGGCCGTGGCCGAGCTTGCCGGGGACGCCCGCGCACCCGACCACCAACCCGACGGAGGGCCATGACCACCACGCCACTACTCGCACTCGACTTCGACGCTCTCGAGCCCGGCATGAGCTTTGTGACCCCGGGGCGCACGCTCACCGAGACCGACGTCGTCTCCTTCGCCGGGCTCACCGGCGCCTTCCATCCCCAGCACCTCGACGCCGAGTGGGCACGGAGGAGCCAGTTCGGTGAGCGCATCGCCCACGGCATGCTCGTGCTCTCCGCGGCCGCGGGCCTCGTGCCCCTCGACCCCGAGCGGGTGCTGGCCCTGCGCCGGGTGAGCGACGCGGTTCTGAAGCGCCCGGTCCGGCTCGGGGACACGATCCACGTCGAGGGAGCGCTCGAGTCCGTACGCGAGGTGGGAGACGAGGCCGGCCTCGCGGCGTGGCGCTGGCGGGTCCTGAACCAGCGCGACGAGATGGTCGCCCGGGTGGCCGTCGAGGTGCTGTGGCGCCGCGGCGAGGCGGTCGCACCGGCCGTCGTGGCCGCCGAGGAGTCGGACTCGGTGCCCGAGGCGGCGTTCCTCCTCCCGCTGTGATCCTCGAGGGCAAGCGCATCCTCATCACCGGCGTGGCCACGCGCCACTCGATCGCCTACGCGGCGGCCGAGCAGGCTCAAGCGGCGGGCGCCGAGGTCGTGCTCACCAGCTTCGGCCGCATGCGGCGGATGACCGAGCGCGCCGCCCGGCGCCTGCCGGAGACGCCCGACGTGCTCGAGCTCGACGTCCGGGACCCCGACGACTTCGAGCGGCTGACGGCGGATCTCGAGGAACGCTGGGGCGGCCTCGACGGCGCCCTCCACGCCATCGCCTTCGCGCCGGAGGACGCGATCGGCGGCCGCTTCCTCGACACCCCGCCGGCCAGCGCCGCGGCGGCGTTCGAGACCAGCGCGTTCTCGTTCAAGTCCCTGGGCCGGGCGCTGCTCCCGCTGCTCGAGGCCGGCGAGACCGCGGGAGGGAGCCTCGTCGGCCTCGACTTCGACGCCTCGGTGGCGTGGCCGGCCTACGACTGGATGGGCGTGTCGAAGGCCGCGCTCGAGGCCGTCTCTCGCTACATGGCGCGCGACCTCGGTCCGAGGGGCGTGCGCGTGAACCTCGTCTCCGCAGGACCGCTCGACACCCCGGCCGCCGGCGGGATCCCCGGCTTCGGGCAGCTCGCGGGGGCGTGGAGCGGCCGCGCCCCGCTCGGCTGGGACACCGGCGACGCCTCACCGGTGGGCGCAGCGATCTGCTTCCTGCTCTCCGACCTCGCCCGCGCGGTGACCGGCGAGATCCTGCACGTGGACGGCGGCTTCCACGCGATGGGGATCGAGCCCGCCGGCGCGCCGGCACCTGCGGAAGAGCCCGTCACCGTCGCGGCGAGCGAGGGCTGACTCCTCCCGCCGCCGGTATCGTCGCCGGCGTGCCGCCGGCCGAGGTGACGGTCTACGAGGTCGGCGCCCGCGACGGCCTCCAGAACGAGGCCGAGCGCCTCTCCACCGCAGTCAAGGTCGAGCTGATCGAGCGCTTGGCCGGCGCCGGGCTGCCCGCCGTCGAGGCCACCAGCTTCGTGCGCCCGGAGTGGGTGCCCCAGCTCGCCGACGCCTCCGAGGTGATGGCCGCCCTGACCCGGGAGCAGGGCGTACGCTATCCCGTGCTCGTCCCCAACGAGGCCGGCCTGCGGCGTGCGCTCGAGGCCGGAGCGGACGAGATCGCCGTCTTCGGCTCGGTCACCGAGAGCTTCGCCCGCCGCAACCTCAACCGAAGCGTCGGCGAGTCGCTCGACGCGTTCGCCCCGGTCGTGGACGACGCCCACGCGGAGGGCCTACGCGTGCGCGGGTACCTGTCGATGGTCTTCGGGGACCCGTGGCAGGGAGTGGTCGCGGTCGAGCGGGTGGTGGAGGTCGCGCGCCGCATGCACGCGCTCGGCGTCGACGAGCTCTCGCTCGGCGACACGATCGGCGTGGCGACGCCCGCTCACGTACGGCGGGTGCTCGACGCCCTGGACGGCGGTGGGATCCCCCGGGACGCCCTCGCGGTCCACTTCCACGACACCTACGGGCAGGCCTTGGCCAACGTCCTCACCGCCCTCGAGCGCGGGATCACGATCGTGGACGCCTCGGTGGGAGGACTGGGCGGCTGCCCCTTCGCGGGCAGCGCCACCGGCAACCTGGCCACCGAGGACCTCGTCTACATGCTCGACGGCCTCGGCGTCCGGACCGGGGTGGAGATCGAGCCCCTCGTCGAGGTCGCGTGGTGGATCGCCGGGCGCCTCGGGCGGGGGGAGCCGACGGGCCGCGCCGCGCGGGCGCTCGGGCCGCCTCCGGGCGCGACTCGGACGGCCTGAGGCCGGACACCACCGGCCGGACGTCGGTATCGCGCACGTCGTCCAGTACCCTCGCCGGTTCGTATTACCGAAACAATGCAAGGCATAGGCGGGGAACTACGTCCGAGAACAGGGGTGATGCTTTGTCCACAGAGGTCAGCGAGCAGGAAGCACGAGAGGTAGCCGAGGAGGCACGTGAGACCGAATGGAAGCTCCCGAGCTTCTGCAAGGAGATGTACCTCGGCACCCTGCGCCTCGACCTGATCCACCCGCAGCCCCGGCTCGACGAGGAGGCCGAGAAGCGCGGCGCCGAGTTCCTCGAGAAGATGCGCACCTTCCTCGTCGACGACGTCGACCCCATGCGCCTCGAGGAGGAGGACAAGATCTCCGACGAGGTGATCCAGGGGTTCAAGGACCTGGGCGCGCTCGGCATGAAGGTGCCCGAGGAGTACGGCGGCCTCGGCCTCTCGCAGGTCACCTACAACCAGGCCCTCCTCCTCGTCGGTACGTGGCACTCCTCGCTCTCCACCTTCCTCTCCGCCCACCAGTCGATCGGCGTGGCGGAGCCGCTGCGCCTCGCCGGCTCCGAGGAGCAGAAGCGCGAGTGGCTGCCGAAGGTGGCCAAGGACCACGTCTCCGCCTTCCTGCTCACCGAGCCCGACGTGGGCTCCGACCCCGCCCGCGTGGCGACCACCGCGACGCCCACCGAGGACGGCACCGGCTACCTCATCAAGGGCCGCAAGCTGTGGGCCACCAACGGCGCGATCGCCGACGTGGTCGTGGTCATGGCCCAGGTGCCGAAGGGCGACGGTCATAAGGGCGGTATCAGCTGCTTCGTCCTCCCCTACCACGACGAGCGCGTGGTGGTCGAGCACCGCAACGAGTTCATGGGCCTCAAGGGCATCGAGAACTCCCAGACCCTGCTCGACGACGTGTTCGTGCCCAACGAGGCCCTGATCGGCGAGGAGGGTCAGGGGCTGAAGATCGCCCTCTCGACGCTGAACACCGGGCGTCTCGCCCTGCCCGCCATCTGCGTGGGCGTGGCCAAGTGGGCGACCAAGGGAGCGCGCGAGTTCGCCTCCGAGCGGGTCCAGTGGGGACAGGCGGTGGGCAAGCACGAGGCCGTGGCGCAGAAGATCGCGTTCATCGCCGGCAGCGCGTTCGGGCTCGAGGCCATGCTCGACGTGGCCAGCCGCCTGGCCGACAACCACAAGAACGACATCCGCATCGAGGCGTCGATCGCGAAGCTCTACGCCTCGGAGCTCGGCTGGCAGATCGCCGACGAGCTGGTTCAGATCCGCGGCGGGCGCGGATACGAGACCGCCAAGTCGCTCAAGGCGCGCGGCGAGAAGGCGGTGCCGGCCGAGCAGGTGCTCCGTGACATGCGGATCAACCGCATCTTCGAGGGCTCCTCGGAGATCATGCACCTGCTGATCGCCCGCGAGGCGCTGGACAAGCACCTCGAGGTCGCCGGCGACATCCTCGACCCGAACGTCGACCTGAAGGGCAAGGGCAAGGCCGGCGTCCAGGCCGCGGCGTTCTACTCGAAGTGGCTGCCGCAGCTGGTGGTCGGCAAGGGCCAGACCAAGGGCACCTTCCACGAGTTCGGCGAGCTGGCCAAGCACCTGCGCTTCGCGGAGCGCAACTCGCGCAAGGTGGCCCGGTCGATCTTCTTCCTGATGGGCCGCTGGCAGGCCAAGCTCGAGAAGAAGCAGGCTCGCCTCGGCCGGATCGTGGACATCGGCGCCGAGCTGTTCGCCATCTCCTCAGCGGTGGTGTACGCGAACACGATCAGGCAGGAGCAGCCCGAACGGGCCGACGAGGCGCAGGAGCTGGCCGACCTCTTCTGCCGCCAGGCCCGTCGCCGCGTGGACGACCTGTTCACCGCGCTGTGGAGCAACGACGACGAGGAGAACTACGCGGTCGCCCTCGGCGTGCTGGAGGGTCGCTACAAGTTCCTCGAGGAGGGCATCGTCGACCCCTCCGGCGACGGGCCGATGATCGCCGAGCAGCCCGACGAGAGCCAGGAGCCCGCGGGCGCCGAGAGCGGGTCGCACGATGCCGGCCCGTCGAGCAACGGGTCGTCGGCCAACGGCTCGAGCGCACACGAGGAGACGGGGTCGCAGGCCGCGACGGCGTAGGCCGCGCGGAGGGGTCGGCCTCGGCGCCGGCCCCGCTGCGGGCCCTCGTCGAGCGCTACGAGCCCGACCTGCTCGACCCCGGCGGTCGGAGTGCGCGCGTTCGGCTGACGGTGACCGGCGGCGGGTCGTGGGACGCCGTCGCCGGAGACGCCGGGGCGCGGCTCGAGCCCGCCGCCGAGCGGGCCGCCGACTCGGTGCTGAGCGCCGACGAGCGGACGTGGGGCGCCGTGGCCGACGACGTGAGCGCGGGGATGGACGCGTTCCGCGCCGGGCGATTGACGGTTCGGCGCAACCTGCACCTCGGCGTGGGCTTTCTCGCCGCCACGAGCGCCGAGGCCGACGAGGGGCGTCTTCGGTTCAGGGCGGTCGAGACCGCCGGCGGAGTGCTGTCGATCCTCGAGGCCGGTACCGGACCGCCCGTGGTGGCGCTGCACGGCCTCGGAGGCACCAAGGCGTCGTTCCTGCCCACCGCGGCGGCGCTCGCGGAGCGCTTCCGGGTCGTCGCCGTCGACCTTCCGGGGTTCGGCGACTCGCACAAGCCGTTCGGGGCGTCCTACGACGCGCGGTTCTTTGCGTCGGCGGCGGTCGAGCTGCTGGACGCGCTCGAGCTCGACCGACCGCACCTGGTCGGCAACTCGCTCGGCGGGCGGATCGCGCTCGAGGTCGGGCTGCGCCATCCCGACCGCGTCGGGCGCCTCGGGTTGCTCGCCCCGGCACTCGCCTGGCGGCGTTCGCGCCCCTGGGCGCCGCTGCTGCGCTTCGTGCGCCCGGAGCTCGGCGCCCTTCAACCGGCGCCCCGGCGCGTGATCGAGGCCGTGGTGGAGCGCGCCGTGCCGGGGGCGAGCGGCGGATGGACCGCCGCGGGCGTCGACGAGTTCATGCGCGCCTACCTCACGCCACGGGGCAGGGCGGCGTTCTACGCCACCGCCCGCAACATCTACCTGGACGAGCCCGAGGGCGGCGAGGGCTTCTGGCCGCGACTCCGCGATCTCGAGCCCGACCCGCTGTTCGTGTGGGGACGGGGCGACCGCGTGGTGCCGATCGGCTTCGCCCGTCACGTGGCCGAGGCCCTCCCCGACGCGCGGCACCTCGAGCTCGACTGCGGGCACGTGCCCCAGCTCGAGCGTCCGCGTGAGACCCACGACGCGCTGGCCGACTTCTTCGGACGGACCGTGTGACGGGCCCTCCGGCCCATCCGGCGTCCGGTGCGCCGCAGCCGCCGGGCGGTGCGGAAGCACCGGCAGGACACCCTACGCCCGATATCGCCTTCCACCGCGCCACGGCCGGCACGGTGCGCGCGGAGAAGGTCGCGCTCGTCGTGGGCGGCGCGATCGGAGCCGTGGTCGCGATCCTCGCGATGCTCGTCTTCATCCTCGGTGAGGCCGGACCCATCGCGCTCGCGATCGGCCTGTTCGCGGCCGTCCTGCCCGCTCCGCTCTACCTCGCGCTCGGCCTGCGCATCGACCGCTACGAGCCGGAGCCGGTCGGGATGCTCCTCGGCGCCTTCGTGTGGGGGGCCACCGGCGCCGTGGTCATAGCGCTGGTGCTGAACACC
>JBPCQB010000157.1:0-7839 GCA_050998555.1 Thermoleophilaceae bacterium | reverse complement strand
TCGAGGATGCCGCGCTGCGCGACAACTTGCGCGACGCCTACGAGTCGGCGCGCAAGGCGTACGGCCGGATCAACGGCAAAGGCCCGGCCAAGGCGCTGTTCGACGACAAGAAGACCCAGAAGGAGCTCCAGAACGCGGCCACGAACCTGCGGGAGGCCGCCGACGGGCTCCGCGGGAAGACCAAGAAGAAGAAGCGCCGGGGCGGGAAGCTGTTTGTCCTGCTCGTCGGCGGCGCGGTGGCCGCCCTGTTCGCGTCCGAGGACCTGCGCAAGAAGGCGCTCGACCTCGTGTTCGGGGCGGAGGAGGAGTTCGAGTACACCGCTACGACCACGCCCCAGACGGCGCCGCCGCCCCCGCCGCCTCAGCCGACGGTCTAGCGCCGGGCCCCACGCCGGCCTCGGAGCCGGCGGGAGAGTCGTACGAGAGGCGCCCCGCGGGGCGCCTCTCGTCGTCTGCGCCGGCGGCGGCTTCGGGTATACCCCCCGAGGTGAGCGCCGCGCTTCCTCACTGGCCCGAGGGCTCGGCCGCGGTGCTCTGCGTGGCGGGTCCTCACGCCATACCCCTGTCCACCGCGCTACGCGCGGGCGAGCAGCGGCTCGTGTTCGCGCTCGGTGGCCGCCGAGCCACCCTGACGAGGCTGCGAGAGGACCCGCGGGCGGCGCTCTGCCTCATGGCCGAGGGAGTGGCCTTCACGGCTCACGGGCACGCGGAGGTGCTCCGCGAGCCGATGGAGGTCGGTCCCCTGGCGGCGCTCGAGCTCCGGGTGGAGCAGGTGCAGGACCACCTCGCCGACGGACGCACGGAGATGCTGGCTCCTCCGGCCTGGCGCTGGCGACAGGAGAAGGCCGCCGAGGACGACCGCGGCGTCCGGGCCGAACTCGCGGCTCTGGCCGCACTCGGGTAGGGCGGCGTCGGGAACGGAGGGTCGAGCCGCGTTTTCTGGTCGACGCCCGGCCGGCCCGACCCTTCTACCGCCAACTCGGGCGCACCAGTCATCGAAAGCGGGTCACCTGGGTGGTCTCCTGGACCACTAGAGCGGCACACTTCAAGCGGCGAGCAGCCCCGTCAGCTCCGCGAGCATGAGCGCGGGCCGCTCGAACACGTCACCCCAGGTGTAGCGGCGGAACTCGTCGCCGCGGGCACGGGCCTCGCGCTCCCGGCGGCGGTCCTGCTCCCAGGCGTGGCGCGAGTGGTGGAAGCGGTAGCTGTCGAGCTCCACCGTCAGGCGGTGCCCCGGCCAGCGACAGTCCACCCGCCGCCCGCCCGCGGGACGGTTGGTCTCGGGAAGCGGAAGGCCGGCCTCGCCCAGGCGCTCGAGGAACCTCTCCTCGAGCGCGCTGAGGGTCACGCGCACCTCTCCACGTATGACGCGGCGCACCTTACCCGCCCCCGGGCTCGTCGGCCGGCGGGCCAGCACTGCCTCGACCTCGGCAGGCGTCGTCCGGTGGCGCACGCCGGCCTCGTGGCAGACACGAGCGAGGCGATCGAGGTCGAACGCGGCGGCCAGATCGACGACCGTCCGCGCAACCGTGGTGAGCGGAATTCCGTGCCAGGTCATGGCGTCCCGGCGATCGACGTGACGTGAGCGGACCGTGCGCACCCCGTCGATCCGGCGCCGCGTCGGCGCGGTGACCTGCGGAGCCGGGGGCGCGCCCGAGACGAGGCCCAGGAGGTGCCCGGCCGCCACGCCGCTCAACAGGGCGTCGCGTCCGCATGCCCGTACGGCCGCGAGGTAGCGCACGCTCGGGGCACGGTGGCCGACGCGGTAGCTCCGCGCGGGTGACCACCCCATGGCTTCTGCCGGCGATCTGGGCCAGCTCCTGCTCGACCGTTCGCTCACGAGAGCCCACTACCGGTCATAGGGCGAAACTCGCGTCTATTCCCCCCCCTGGGAGCCACCGCCGATACGCAACCCCCCGCCCGGTCTCACCCACCTCACCGCCCGCTCGCCCGACGTGCCACGATCGCCGCCGTGAACGGCCGGTGACCCACCCACGGCTCTTCCCGCGGTTCGCCGACCCCCCCGACGGCGAGGCGCTGCGCTTCGGCGACCGCACGCTGTCGTGGGAGGAGCTCCGTGAGGCGTCGGCCCGGGTCGGCTCGCGGGTCGGGGGCGCCGAGCGGGTGGCCGTGTGGGCCGAGTCGCGGCTCGAGACGGCGGTGGCCGCCCTCGGCGTGCTCGTCGCCGGAGCGGCGGTGGTGCCGCTCAACCCGCAGTCGGGAGAGCGCGAGCTCGGCCACGTGCTCTCCGACAGCGCCCCGGGCGTCTGCCTCTGCGCCCCCGGAGCCATTCTGCCCAAGGCCCTCGACGGCCTCGAGCGCCTGGAGGTGGACCTCGGCGACCGTGCCGGCGCGGGCGAGCTTCCCTCCGAGGCGCCGCCCGAGGCCCCGGCGCTCGTGGTCTACACCTCCGGCACCACCGGCCCGCCGAAGGGCGCGGTGCTGCCGCGCCGGGCGGTGGCCTCCAACCTCGACGCGCTGGCCGACGCCTGGGCCTGGAGCGCCGACGACGTGCTCGTGCACGGCCTTCCCCTCTTCCACGTGCACGGGCTCGTGCTCGGCACGCTCGGTCCGGTGCGGGTCGGCAGCCGGCTCCATCACCTCGGGCGCTTCTCGCCGGGTGCCGCCGGCGCCGCCCTGGCCGGCGGCGGCACCATGCTCTTCGGGGTGCCGACGATGTACGGCCGCGTACGACGGGAGGCCGACGAGGACCCCGCCCTGGCCGAGGCGCTCGGGCGGGCGCGGCTGCTGGTGTCCGGCTCGGCGCCGCTGCCGGCCAGCGAGTACGAGGCCTTCGAGCGGGCCACCGGCCAGCGGATCGCTGAGCGCTACGGGATGACCGAGACCCTGATGAACACGGCGGTGCGCTCCGACGGCGAGCGCCGCGCCGGCTACGTGGGTCCGGCGCTCGACGGTGTCGAGGTGCGGCTCGTCGACGAGGAGGGCGCCACGGTCGAGGAGCGCGACGACGAGACCATCGGCGAGGTGGTGGTGCGCGGGCCGAACCTCATGCTCGAGTACCTGAACCGCGCGGACGCCACCGCCGAATCAATGCGCGACGGCTGGTTCCACACCGGCGATGTCGCCACCGTGGCCCCGGACGGGTACGTGCGCATCGTCGGCCGGCGAGCCACGGACCTGATCAAGAGCGGCGGCTACAAGATCGGCGCCGGCGAGATCGAGAGCGTGCTGCTCGAGCACCCCGCCGTGGCCGAGGCGGCGGTGACCGGTGAGGACGATCCGGACCTCGGCGAGCGCGTGGTGGCGTGGATCGTGCCCGAGGGCGGCTCCTCGCCCTCCGAGCGGGAGCTCGAGGAGCACGTCGCCGGACTGCTGGCCCCGCACAAGCGACCGCGCACGGTGCGCTTCCTGGACGAGCTGCCCCGCAACGACATGGGCAAGGTCCGCAAGGCCGACCTCGGCGAGTAGGGCGCGGACGGAGCCCGCCGCGTCGCCCGCGCGGTCAGCTCGTGGCCGCCCCCGGCTCCCCGCCGGCGATCTCGCGAAGAACCCCGCCGCGAACGTGGAGAAGGTGAACAGCGTCGCGGCGGCGGGGGAGACGCTCGGGAAGTAGAGCTCCTCGATGACGAACGCCGCCGCCGTCCCGTAGAGGAAGAAGTCGTACCACTCGAGAGCGGTGCCGACGAACGCCGCCACGCCGACCCTCCGGGCGTGTGAGCCGCCCGGGTCGGGCCCTCCGTCCGAGCTCCCAGCCGACGCCATCGCTCACCCCTCCCCGGAGGTCGCTTGCGGGCGGCGTGCTACCGCCGCGGGCAGCGTCGCGAGACCGTAGACGACCTCTCTCGACGCTCGTTCGAGCGCGGTCGCCCTACCCCAGCTTCGGGCTCCGCCACTCCGCGGCCAACCGCCGCACCAGCTCGTCCGCCAGCCCGGCGATCGGCAGCCGCTCCTGCGTCAGCGAGTCCCGATCACGCAAGGTGACGGTCTCGTCCTCCAGCGACTGGTGGTCCACGGTCACGCCGTACGGCGTCCCGATCTCGTCCTGACGGCGGTAGCGCTTGCCGATCGACCCGCCGGTGTCGAACTCGGCGGGCAGACGGCGTCGCAGCTCCTCGTAGACCCGGCGGGCCAGCTCCGGCTGGCCGTCCTTGTTCACCAGCGGCAGCACGGCGGCCTTGACCGGTGCGAGGCGGGGGTGGAGCCGTAGCACCACGCGCTCGCGGCCCTCGACCTCCTCCTCGTCGTAGGCGTCGACCAGAAAGGCCAGCGAGCCGCGGTCGGCGCCGGCGGAGGGCTCGATCACGTGCGGCACGTAGCGGTCGCCGGTGGCCGAGTCGACGTACTCGAGCTTATCGTTCGAGTACCTGGCGTGCTGGGACAGGTCAAAGTCACCGCGGTTCGCGATCCCCTCGAGCTCCGACCACCCCATCGGGAACCGGTACTCGATGTCCGAGGTGGCGCTCGGGTAGTGGGAGAGCTCCGCCGGGCCGTGCTCGCGGAGCTGGAGGTGGTCGGGGCGCAGCCCGAGCTCGACGTACCAGCGCATGCGCTGCTCGAGCCAGTGCTCGTGCCAGTCCGGAGCCTCGGTGGGAGGGACGAAGAACTCGATCTCCATCTGCTCGAACTCGCGCGTGCGGAAGACGAAGTTCCCCGGCGTGATCTCGTTGCGGAAGGACTTCCCCACCTGGGCGATGCCGAACGGCGGTCGTTTGCGCGAGAACTGGAGCACGTTCTTGAAGTTGACGAAGATGCCCTGGGCGGTCTCCGGGCGCAGGAAGATGCGCGAGCCCTCGTCCTGGACCGGGCCCATGTGGGTCTCGAACATGAGGTTGAACTGCCGCGGCGCGGACAGCTCGCCGCCGCACACCGGGCAGCGCAGCTCGGCGTCGGGGGGGAGGTCGTGGGCCACGGCGTCCTCGCGCAGGTGGTCCTCGCGCCAGCGGCGCTTGCACTTCCCGAGGCACTGGACGAGCGGATCGCTGAAGCCCTCGAGATGGCCCGAGGCCTCCCACGTGCGCGGGTGCATGAGGATGGCGGCGTCGAGGGCCACCACGTCGTCGCGCTCCTGGACCACCGCGCGCCACCACTCTGCCTTCACGTTGCTCTTCAGCAGGACGCCGTAGTGACCGTAGTCGTAGGTGGAGGCCAGGCCCCCGTAGATCTCCGACGACTGGAAGACGAAGCCCCGCCGCTTGCACAGCGAGACGATCTTCTCCATCGTGACCGGCTCGTCGAGCGCCTCGGGGCTCACCTCCAGAACCCTATCCCCGGCCTCGGGCGCGCTTGTCCGCGCTCCCGTGGCGGCCCTCGGCACTCCTATAGTCCGAGTGCTATGCCGTTCTACGAGTACCGCTGCGAGCAAGGTCATTCCTTCGACGTCAAGCAGCGCATGGCCGACGACCCCGTCACCAGCTGCATCACCTGTGAGGCCCCCGTGCAGCGGATCTTCCACGCCCCCGCGGTCCACTTCAAGGGCTCGGGCTTCTATTCGACCGACTACGGGAAGTCGGGCGCGGCGGACAAGGACTCGGGCGAGGCCTCGGGTGAAAAGGGCTCCGGCGAGGGCTCCTCGTCGAGTGGCGAGGGGGCCGGGGGCGACGGGAAGAAGTCGGACTCCGGGACCAAGGACGCGAAGAAGAAGAGCTCCACGGCGTCCACGGGTGCCGCCGCGGACTAGTCGCCCGGGGCCCCCTCCTCGGCCTCAGTCCCCGAGAAGGCGCGAGACGGCCTCCTGCTTCTCCTGATCGGAGATCTGGAGGGTGCCGTCCGGCCCGTCGCCGATCGGCTCGAGCACATCGGTCTCGCCGCCGCCCGCGGTGGCGACGTCGAGGAACAGCAGCGAGAGCCCGAGTCCCTGCATGTCCGAGCCCAGGGTCCGCGGCGCCTGCCACGCGACGAAGGGAAGGCGTGGGAAGGCCAGCGGAGACAGCAGTCGCGATCGCATCGCGGAGAGGACCTGCTGCTGACGGGCGGCCCGCGCGCGGTCGTCCTCGTTCGGGGCGCACTGGTTCTTGCGCACGCGCGCGAAGGCCAGGGCCTGACGACCGTTGAGGTGACGCTCCCCGCGCTTCAGCGAGAACTTGCGGCCTCCGAACGGCGCGGAGCGGACGCAGCGCCTGAGCGTCACGTCGATCCCCCCCATGGCGTCGATGAGCTTCGGGAAGTCGTCGAAGGAGACCTCGATCACGTGGGCCACCTCGACCTGGTTGCCGAGGAAGCCCTCCACGGTCCGGACGGTCAGGGCCGGTCCCCCGAGGGCGTAGGCGGCGTTGATCTTCTGCGTGCCGTGGCCGGGTATGTCCGCGGCCGAGTCGCGCAGGATCGACAGGCGCCGCACGCGCCCGAGGCCGGCGTGCAGGAGGAGGATGGAGTCCGCGCGCGGCGGTCCCTCGGCGCCGGGCTCCTTGGTGTCCTCGGAGCGGGCGTCGGAACCGAGCACGAGGATCGTGCTGCCGGTGAGGAGGCTCTGCGCGGGCCCGGTGCGCAGCGCGCTCTGCGTGCGGGAGGACACGCCCGGCTGGAGCGCGGCGCTGAGGAAGAACACCACGGCGGTCAGCACGAGCCAGGCCACGAGGACGGCCAGGACGTACTTCACGATACGCCCCGGGCTCAGGGCGCGGCGCAGTCCCCGACGTCCTCCGCCGGACGGGCGCAGGCCTCCGGGCTCGGCGTCACGGCGCCCCGGACGCAGGCGCGAGAGGAAGCCGGGCCGCGAGCGGTAGACGTTGTACTCGGGCCGGCTCATCCGCAGGTGTATACCGTGCGCGGATGCCGCGACGGCGCGTGATCGGCATCGACGCCGGAGGCACGAAGCTCCTCGGGGGAGTCGTGGACGACCGGCTGACCGTCGAGCATCGAGTTCACCGGCTGTGGCTCGGAGAGGGCCCGCGCCGGCTGCTCGACATCATGGTCGACGTGGTGACCGAGGCCCGAGAGGCCGCGCCCGACGTCGAGGCCGTCGGCTTCGGGATCCCCTCGCTCGTCGACCAGCGCTCCGGCGTCTCGGTGATGTCGCCGCACCTTCCCCTCGACGGGGTGCCCTTCCGCGACCTGATGAGCGAGCGGCTCGGCCTGCCCGTCGTCGTGGACAACGACGCGAACGGAGCCACCCTCGCCGAGCAGCGCCACGGAGCGGCGCGCGGCGCCTCGCACGTGGCGATGCTGACCCTCGGGACGGGCATAGGGGGCGGTCTCGTGCTGGGCGGTGAGCTCTACCGCGGCAGCACCGGTGCGGGCGCGGAGCTCGGGCACATGACCGTGGACCTCGACGGCCCGCCGTGCCGCAGCGGATGTCCGAACCGTGGGTGCCTCGAGACGGTGGCCTCCGGTCGGGCCATCGGCGAGGTCGGGACCGAGATCGCGCGCCGGAGGACCGACTCGGCCCTCGGGCGCGCGGCGGCCGACGGCGAGGAGGTGACCGGTGCCCTGGTCACCGACCTGGCTCACGACGGCGACTCCGCCGCCCGTGAGGTGCTCGAGCGGGTGGGGGAGCGGCTGGGGGCGGGGCTCGTGAACCTGGTGAACGTCTTCAACCCCGAGGTCGTGGTGATCGGGGGCGGCGCGGTGGCCGCGGGTGATCTGCTGCTCGACCCCGCGCGCGCGATCCTGGCCGAGCGGGGCCTGAGGCCGAATCGCGACCAGGTACGGGTGGTGCCGGCGCACTTCGGGCCGGAGGCGGGCATGCTCGGAGCTGCGCTGCTCGCGCTGGAGAGGGACCCGCGGTGAGCGGCTCCCCCGGCGCGGCGCCCGGACGGCTCGTGGTCTGTCCGACTCCGATCGGCAACCTCGAGGACATCACCCTGCGCACGCTCTCGGCGCTGCGCGAGGCCGACGTGGTGGCCTGCGAGCACACGCGCCGCACGCGCATCCTGCTCGATC
>JBPCQB010000135.1:0-3420 GCA_050998555.1 Thermoleophilaceae bacterium | reverse complement strand
TCGGCGCCTGGGCGGTGTCCCCGCTCGCCAGCGAGTTCATCCACGAGGCGGTGGTGTCCATCCGCGCCGAGGTGCCGGTGGAGGTGCTGCTCGACACCGTGCGCCAGTTCCCCACCTTCGCCGAGGGGATGTTCAAGGCGCTCGACCGGCTCGAGATGTGAGGCGCCGGCGCGCGTGACCGGTTCCCCGCGCTGGCTGGTCGACGGCATGAACGTGGTGGGCTCGCGCCCCGACGCCGCCGACCGCGAGATCGCCGCCCGGGTGGAGCGTGATCGCGACCCGGGGCTCCTCCGCGTGGTCACCTCCGACCGCGCGCTGGCCGAACGGGTGGAGGCGGCGGGGGCCGAGGTCGTACCCGCCGGAGGGTTCCGGCGGCGGATCGAGGGGTACCCGGACTAAAGTTCTAGCCATGGAAACGCTCGTATTCAAGGTCGCCGCGCACGCCGGCATCGAGGCCGTCGGAGGGCTCGGCGTCGGCTGCATGCTCCTGCTCTGCCACCACGAGCACTTCCACGGGCGCCTCGCCTTCGTCAACCGGATCGTGCACTCGCGCGCGTATCGCGCCGGCATGGTCGGGCTGTTCTGGCTGGCCACCTCGCTGGCCACGGTGCTGGTGGTGGACCCAGAGGTGCTCGCCGAGGGCCTCGCCGTCTTCACGCTCGCCGTGGGGCTCCACCTCGCCCTCGAGACCGCGGGCGGCGCCGGCCTAATGGCGGCCGCCGGACTTCGGCGGGGGTCTCTCGCCTCTGCTCGCGAGGAGTGCGGACGCCCGGACGCTCGAACGCTCCGGGGCGGTTCGCTGCGCTCGCGCATGGCGAGCGCGGGGTTGCTCGCCGCGTGGTACCTGGCGTTCGCCGTCGCGGCGGTCACGCTCATCCCGTTCGGCCACGGGGGCTGACCGGACGCCTCCTTCCCGTCCGTGCGGCTGCGGCGCGCCGCAGCCGTCCTCAGCGCACCCGCAGCAGCGCGGCGTACAGCGTCAGTCCCGGCCCGAAGGACATGAACAGGACCGGGTCGCCCTGGCCGAGATCGCGCTCGCGACGAATACGGTCGAGCACGAGCAGGACGGTCGCCGACGAGCAGTTCCCGTGCTCGCTGAGCACCGCATGTGACTCGGCCAGCGCGCCGTCCTCGAGCCCGAGCTGCTCGGCCACGACGTGGAGGATGCGCGGCCCGCCCGGGTGCACGGCCCATCCGGCGACGTCGTCGGGGCGAAGGCCCTGGGGGGCGAGGAGCTCGTCGACCACACTCTCGACGTGGCGCTCGAGCACGTCGGGGACCTGCGGCGAGAGCCCCATCCGGAAGCCCATGTCGGTCACGTCCCAGGTCATCATGTGGCTCTCGGGGGAGTCGGTGCGCGCCACGACGTCCACCACCTCGAAGCCCGGGCCGTCGGGCACGACGGCGGTGGCGACCGCGGCGTCGGAGAAGAGGGCGTGGGCCACGAGCTGCTCGAGGTCCTCGGACGGGGGCTGGATGTGCAGGCTCGTGAGCTCCAGGCAGAGCATCACGGCCACCTTGCCGCGCGCGCTGGCGGCGTCGGCCACGGTGGCCAGGCCCGGGACCGCGGCGTAGCAGCCCATGTGTCCGACATGAAGGCGCTGGACCGAGTCGCTCATCCCGAGGTCGCGGGCGAGGAGGATGTCGATGCCCGGGGTCGCGTAGCCCGTGCACGAGACCACCTCGAGCAGGCCGACGTCCGAGCGGTCGATCCCCGCGTCGGCCAGGCACGCCTCGACCGCGCGGGCGCCGAGGGGCAGGCCCTCCTCCACGAAGCGGCGCATCCGGCGCTCTGTGCCCCACTCGCGGACGTCCTCGGTCCTCGGGTTCACGACCGCGTGGCGGCGGTCGATCCCGCAGCGGTGCCAGAGCTTCCCCGCCCCCTCGCCGTGGCCGTAGTGGCCGGCGAAGAACTCCGTCCACATCTCGGCCTGCGAGTAGGAGGGCGGCATGGCCACGCCGATCCCGGCGATCGCGGCGCTACGGAGACGACGGTCCTCGGGCGCGAGCTCGGCTCCCGGCTGGTCGGTGGCGACGGCCATCGTGCGCTGACCCTATCCAGGCGGGTCCGGAACGCGGGCCCCATCGGGTGGCCGGAGGAACCTGGCGTGCCGCGCCAACGGCGATGAGCGCGAACCGAGGAACCCGAGGCCCCGGAGGCGAAGCGCCCGTCGTGGTGGTCGGCATGGGCCCGGTGGGCGCGTGCGTAGCCCTCCTGCTCTCCGCGAGCGGCGTGCGGACGGTCGTGCTCGAGCGTGAGTCGGAGCCTCACGGCGAGGGGCGCGCGGTGGCCCTCGACGACACGGCGCTCCGCGTGCTCCAGGCGGCCGGACTCGGTCCGGTCCTCGGGCGCCTCCTCGCGCCCGCTCGGTCGGTGCGCTTCCGCGCGGCCTCGGGTCGAGCGCTCCTCGAGCTGAGGCCCGGCATGTCGGCGCTCGGGCACCCGGAGCTGTCCTTCTTCAACCAGCCCGATCTGGAGCGCGCCCTGCGCGATGCGCTCGGCCGGGCACCGGGGGTGGAGCTTCGGTCCGGGCACGAGGTCCTGCGTATCGATCCTCGGCTGCACGGGGTGGAGGTCGTCGCCCTCGACCGGGCCACGGGGCGGCGGGAGCGCTTCCACGCTGCGGTCGTGCTCGGCTGCGACGGCGCCCGCAGCACGGTGCGATCCGCGATCGGTGCCCGGCTCCGCGGGCTCTCCTCGCCCCGGCGCTGGCTCGTTCTCGACACTCGCCGGGAGGACGACCCGCCGGGGTCCTTCGAGTTCGGATGCGATCCCGCCCGCCCGTGGGTGCACGGCACCCTCCCCGGCGGGCGCCACCGCTGGGAGTTCCTCCTTGCCCCCGAGGAAAGTGCGGCCGAGCTCGAGCGCCCGGCGGCGGTCGCGCGCCTCCTCGAGGAGCGCGGGCACTCCGGCGCCGAGGTGCTCCGCGCCGCGGTCTACGCTCACCACGCCCGGGTGGCCGACCGACTCGTCCGCGGTCGGGTCATGCTGCTCGGGGACGCCGCCCATCTGAGCCCTCCCTTCGCCGGCCAGGGCCTGAGCGCGGGGCTACGGGACGCGATGGCCGCGGCGTGGCGAGCCGCCGGTGTGGCCAACGGCCGGTTCGACCCCGAGGTCCTGGCCGGCTACGGCACCGAGCGCCGCCCCGACGCGGTGCGCGCGACCGCTCTGGCCGTGGCCGTGGGCGCGGTGGTCCAGACGGGCGACACACGCCTGGCCGCGGCGCGCGACTTGGGCCTCCGGGCCATGCTCGGACTCCCCGGGGTGGAGAGCTGGGTGAAGGGCGGGGGATGGAGGCCGTCGGGGGGGCTACCGCGAAAGGCCCTCCGCCGCGCCTCCGGACGCCCCCGCCGCCCGGGCGAGGGCCGGCCGCTTCCGCAGCCCGTCGTCGGGACCGCGGACGGCCGGGCACTGCCCCT
>JBPCQB010000028.1:0-6220 GCA_050998555.1 Thermoleophilaceae bacterium | reverse complement strand
GCGCGCGAGTCGAGGTGCACGGCCACCGCCGTGGCGGTCGCTCCGGCGGCCAGGGCCAGGAGGAGGGCGGGTCCGGCGGGGACGAGCTCGTACAGCTGGACCGCCGCGGTGAGCGTCATGAACAGCGAGGCGACTGCCGTCCCCACCAAGGCCAGCGACGCCTGGGTCTGGCCGTGGCGATCGTGCAGCCACACGCCGGTGCCGAGAAGCGCGACCGAGCCGACGAACGCGAGCAGGATGCGCGTGGGCTCGTCGATCCAGCCCCGGCCGATGGCGACGGCCACGAAGAACGCGACCCCGAGCAGCACGGCCGCGCCCCCGGCCCACGCGAGCACCCGCGCACCGAGCAGGTCCTCGAGGTTGACCGCGGGTCGGGGCGGCGCCGGCGGCCCGGCGATTGGCGGCGGGAACCCGGTGAAGGGCGGCGGAGGGGGCGCCGGCCCCGTCGGCGCGGAAGTCGCGGGCCTCGAGCTCGTGGCCGCCGCGGCGGCGTCGAAGGCACCGCCCTCGAGCTCCGCCACCCGGGCCGTGAGCGCGCCGACCTGGCGCTCGAGCGCGTCGATCCGTTCGGTGGCTTCCCGGCTCACTTCGCTCCTCCTCGACCGACGCTTGAGTCGGCCAACAACACCGCCCGCCCGCCGAGGTAACGAACCGGTGAATAGGCTGCCCGCCGTGAAGCGCCTGGCCGACGACCTGCATCAGCTCGGTGGCCTCCCCCCGAACGCGATCAACGTGTACCTGATGGGGGACGTTCTGGTGGACGCGGGCACCCGGCAGGCGGCCCGGCGCATCCTCCGCCAGATCCGGGGCTACTCGGTGAGCGCCCACGCGCTGACCCACGCCCATCCCGACCATCAGGGCGCGAGCTACCGGGTCTGTGAGGAGCGTGGGCTACCGCTCTGGTGCGGAGTCCTCGACGCCCCGGCCGTCGAGGACGGCCACCTCGCCCGGCGCCAGCCCGACCACGTCGTGAACCGCGTGACGGAGCGCATCTGGGCCGGGCCGCCGCATCCGGTCGCGCGCCGGCTGCGCGAGGGGGACGAGGTGGCCGGGTTCACGGTGCTCGACACGCCCGGTCACTCGGCCGGGCACGTCTCCTACTGGCGCGAGTCCGACCGCACGCTCATCCTCGGCGACGTGCTGAACGGCATGAACGTCGTGACCGGGGTGTCCGGGCTGCACGAGCCTCCGGGGGTCTTCACGCCCGATCCGGCGCGCAACCGCGAGTCCGCGCGGCGCCTGGCCGCGCTCGAGCCCGAGCTCGTGTGCTTCGGACACGGCCCGCCGCTTCGGGACCCAGGGAAGCTCCGCGCGTTCGTGGCCGGGCTCCGCGCCTGAGCGTTCCTAGACTCCCGGGCCGTGGCGGGCGACCGGACGGCCCTCGAGGAGCGCACCCGCTACGACCCGGCCGAGGTCGAGCGGCGCGTGTTCGCGCGATGGGAGGAGGCCGGGGTCTTCCGCCCGGGCCCTGAGGCTCGAGGAGCGCCGTACTCGATCGCCATCCCGCCGCCGAACGTGACCGGCGCGCTGCACATGGGGCACGCGCTGAACGGCTCGATCCAGGATGTCCTGATCCGTCTCAAGCGGATGCAGGGCCGGCGCGCGAAGTGGATCTTCGGGACCGACCACGCCGGCATCGCGACCCAGGTGAAGGTCGAGCAGATGCTGGCCGAGGAGGGCACCGATCGTCACGCGATCGGGCGCGAGGAGTTCGTCCGGCGCGCGTGGGAGTGGCGCGAGCGCTACGGCGGCACGATCGTCGAGCAGTTCAAGCGTCTGGGGGCCTCCGCGGACTACGAGGACGAGCGCTTCACGATGGACGCCGAGTACGGCCGCGCGGTGGCGCACGTGTTCGTGCGGCTCTTCCAGCGCGGGCTCGTCTACCGCGACCGCTACATGGTCAACTGGGACCCCGGTACCCGGTCGGCGATCTCCGACCTCGAGGTCGAGCAGCGCAGCGTCGAGGACTCCCTCTACATGGTCGACTACCCGCTCGAGTCGGGGTCGGGCTCGGTGACGGTGGCCACCGTGCGGCCGGAGACCATGCTGGCCGACACCGCGATCGCCGTGCACCCCGACGACGAGCGCTACACGCGCCTGGTGGGCGAGCATGCGGTGCTCCCCCTCCTCGGCCGCCGCCTGCCGATCATCGCCGACCCCTACGTGGACCCGACCTTCGGAACCGGAGCGCTCAAGATCACGCCGGGGCACGACCCCAACGACTTCGACATCGGCCGCGCCCACGACCTGACCGAGGTGTCGGTGATCGGTGAGGACGGCCTGATGACCGCCGCGGCGGGCGAGCCCTTCGCCGGGCTCGGGGTGGAGGAGGCCCAGCGCGCGGTGGTGGCCGCGCTGCGCGAGCGGGGCCTCGTGTCCGGCATGAGGCCCTACCTCCACGACGTGCCGCACTCCCAGCGCTCGGGCCGGCGCGTCGAGCCGCTCGTCTCCCTCCAGTGGTTCTGCGACATGGAGCGCCTGGCCGGCCCGGCCATCGACTGCGTGCGCGAGCGCCGCGTGCGCTTTCACCCCGAGCGCCCGTGGACCCAGGTCTACCTCGACTGGCTCGAGAACATCCGCCCGTGGTGCGTGTCCCGCCAGCTCTGGTGGGGCCACCAGCTCCCGGTCTGGTACTGCGACGAGTGCGAGGAGACCTACGTCTCCGAGACGCCCCCCGAGCGCTGCGGCGCGTGCGGCGACGACACCCTCCGCCGCGACCCCGACGTGCTCGACACCTGGTTCTCCTCGGCACTGTGGCCGTTCGCCACGCTCGGCTGGCCGGCGGACACGCCCGACCTGCGCGCCTTCTATCCGACGCAGGTGCTCTCCACCGCGCGGGACATCATCTTCCTCTGGGTCGCCCGCATGGTGATGATGGGCATCGAGTTCACCGGCGAGCCGCCGTTCGCCGACGTGCCCATCCACTCGGTCGTCCAGGCGCCCGACGGCCGGCGGATGTCGAAGTCGCTCGGCACCGGGATCGACCCGCTCCGGGAGATCGACGAGCACGGGGCCGACGCCCTGCGCTTCGGGCTGTTGGCCATGTCCTCCTCCCAGGACGTGCGCTTCTCGGCCGAGAAGGTCCGGCAGGGTCGCGACCTCGCCAACAAGCTGTGGAACGCCTCGCGGCTCGTGCTCCTGCGGGTAGCCGAGGCCGACGCCGACGGACGAGCGATCCTCCCCGCCGCCCGGCCGCAGACCGCCGAGGACCGCTGGGTGCTCTCCCGGCTCGAGCGCGTCACCCGCCGGGCCACCGAGCTGATGGAGGCCTACGACTTCGCGCACGCCGTGCTCGAGCTCTACGCCACGTTCTGGAGCGAGATCTGCGACTGGTACCTCGAGATGGCCAAGCCGCGGCTCTACGACGAGGGGGCCGACCGCTCCGACCTCTCCGCCACGCTCCTGTTCGTCCTCGATCGCACGTTGCGCCTGCTGCACCCGGTCATGCCCTTCGTCACCGAAGAGATCTGGTCGTACCTGCCCGGAGAGCGCGGCCTGCTCGCCGTGACCCCGTGGCCCGAGCCCGACGACGCGCTGCTCGACCCCGAGGCCGAGAGGGTGGTCGGCGACGCGGTGGGCGCGGTCACGGCGCTGCGCCGCTACCGCGACGAGACGGGCGTGCCCGCGAGCGCGCGCCTGAGCGGGCGCCTCGTGGCGCCCGGCTACGAGGAGACCGCTGCGCACGTGGCCCGGCTCGCCCGCTTCGAGCTCGAGCCGCCGGCGGCCGGCGGCCGGGCGAACGGACAGACGCTCGCCACCGTGTCGATCCCGGGGGGGGAGGTGCTCGTGCTGCCCTCCGCGGCGCTCGACGCGCGGGGCATCGAGCGCCGTCGCAGCGCCCGGCGGGAGCAGCTCGACTCCGAGATCGTCCGCGCCCGCGGGAAGCTGGCCAACGAGCAGTTCGTGGCGAAGGCCCCACCCCCCGTGGTCGAGGCCGAGCGCGAGAAGCTCGCCCGGCTCGAGGAGGAGCTCGTGCGCCTCGATGGGTGAGGCCGAGAGCTGGCTGCTCGACCTCGAGCTCTTCGGCGTGCGGCTCGGCCTCGACCGCATGCACCGGCTGATCACCGCGCTCGGCCTGCCCCAGCGGCGCTTCGCCTCGATCCACGTCGTCGGCTCGAACGGCAAGACCTCGACGGCGCGGATGACCGCGGCGATCCTGCGCCGCCACGGCCTGCGGACGGGCCTCTACACCTCGCCGCACCTGCGCTCGTTCACCGAGCGCATCGAGGTGGACGAGGCGCCGATCACGGATGCGGAGCTCGAGCGGGCGGTGGGCGACGTACGCCAGGCCGCCGACGCGGTGGACCGGGCGGCGGACGATCCCGAGGACAGGGTCACCCAGTTCGAGGCCCTCACCGCGGCGGCCCTCCACGCGCTGGCGCGCCGGCGCGTCGACGTCGCGGTCGTGGAGGCCGGACTCGGCGGGCGCCTCGACGCCACCAACGTGATCGGCTCCCGGGTACAGGTCTTCACGAGCGTCGCCCTCGAGCACACGAGCTGGCTGGGGTCGACGCTCGGCGAGATCGCCGCCGAGAAGCTGGCCGTGGTGGGCGACCACGGGACGCTGGTCACCGCCGAGCTGCCTCCCGAGGCCGACGCCGTGGCCGACCGGGTGGCCGCCGAGCGCCGGGCGCGGCGCGTGCGGACCTCCGTCGCGGCCGTCGCCGGCGTCGCGCTCGGTCCACCGGGCGGCTTCCAGCGCTCGAACCTGGCGCTCGCCCGCGCGGCGGCCGAGGCGTTCATCGGCGGGGGTCTGGAGGAGGAGGCCGTGAGGCGGGCCGCCGCCGAGGTGCGGATCCCCGGTCGCCTCGAGGTCGTGGGCCGGGCGCCCCTCGTGGTCCACGACGCCGCGCACAACCCCGCGGGTGCACGAGCGCTGGCCGAGGCGCTCCCGGGCGTGGTGGGCGACCGGCCGGTCGTGGCGGTCATCGGCGTGCTGGACGACAAGGACGTGGCCGGCGTGCTCGGTCCGCTGCTCGCGGTCTGCGCCCGTGTGATCCTCACCGGCTTCGCCCACCCGCGGGCGTTGTCCCCGGACACGCTCGCGGCCGAGGCCGAGGCGCTCGGCTACCCCGACGTGGGGACCGAGGCCGACGTCCACGCCGCGCTCGACCGGGCATGCTCGCTCGCCGGGCCTGACGGAGCGGTGCTCGTGGCCGGCTCGATCCACCTCCTGGCCGAGGTCCGGGCGGGCCTCGCGCCGGCGCGGCTCTCGACGCTGTGAGCTCGGGGGAGGGGCCGGGCTTCCTGGCCGTGATCGGCCTCGTCGCGGCCGTCGTGGCCCTGGTGATCCTCGTGTTCTTCACGCTCGGCTACCTGGTCGTCCGCGTCTTCGGCTGATTCCGGCAGAGCCGGTGGCGGCTCGAAGCGACCGAGGGGGCCGGTAAACTGCGTCGCCGCATGGGCCTCCTCGCCCAGTTCGGCATCGAGCAAGACGGGCTGGCCCTCGCGGTCAACCTGTTGCTCCTGCTCGTCCTCGTCCTGTGGGCGGCGCTCGTCTACTGGACCTACGCGGACGCCAAGCGGCGCATAGGCGACCCGATGCTGGCGCAGTGTGCATGGATCGCGTCGGCGATCTTCCCGTTCGTCGGGACGATCGTGTACGTGATCGTGCGTCCGCCGGAGTACCTGGCCGACATCCACGAGCGCGAGCTCGAGGTGGCCTCCGCCGAGGCGCGCGTCGCCCAGCTCGAGGACCACGCGTGCCCGTACTGCGACTTCGAGATCGAGACGACGTTCCTGCGCTGCCCGAGCTGCCTGCGCCGGCTCAAGGAGCCGTGCCAGACCTGCGGCAAGCCACTCGACCCTCGCTGGAAGATCTGTCCCTACTGCGAGGCGGAGATCGCCGGCCAGACGCCCCGGCGGCGCCAGGCGAGACCCTCGGCGCGCACCGCCTCCGCCGCGCGCACCGACGCGGGCGCGCGCCGCGAGGCCCCGGCGGGGCCTCGCCGTGACGCGCCCGCACCCGCCGAGGGGACGGGGTCCCGCCGTGAGCCCGCGACCTCGCGACGGGAAGCCACCAGCCCCGCCGAGGCCGCTGCCGCACCGCGGCGCGATGCACCCGCCCGCAGGGATGGGCCCTCGCCGCCGGACGCCGAGCCGGACGGCGGAAACGCGGCTCCGGCCACCCGGGCTCGGGGGGGGGGGGGGAGCGGGGAGGAGGAGAAGCCGGAACGCGCAAACGGAAAGGAGAAAAACAAAGCACATACGAGAGAACAGA
>JBPCQB010000146.1:0-26912 GCA_050998555.1 Thermoleophilaceae bacterium | reverse complement strand
TTCCTGTTCGGCTACACGCTGACCTCGGTCCCGCTTCTCAGGGCCGGACTCACGTTCGGGGCGGCGCTGCCGATCATCCTCGCCACCGACACGGTGTCCATCGCGATCATGGAGGTGATCGACAACGTCATCGTGCTCCTCGTGCCGGGCGCGATGGACGCGGGCGTCTTCGACCCGCTGCTCTGGGGCAGCGTCGCCGTCGGCTTTGCCGTCGCCTTCCCCTTCGCATGGTGGGCCAACCGGTACATGCTCGCCCGCGGCAAGGGACACGCCCTCGTCCACGAGTACATGCACTAGTAGTGCGTATCCGGTTAGCTCAGGCCGCGGCCTGAGCTCGCCCGGTGATCTGGTCGTAGGTCGTCGGCTCGTGTCGGGCACCGAGCCCGAGCGCCGGCGCCGGGCGCTCATGGGGGTGCTTTCGCTCGGGTGGGAGCGCCGAGTCGAGCGCCTGGCGTACGGCGCGCCGGTGGACACCGTGGCGCTCGGCGAGGGCCCGAATCGACAGCCCCTCGTGGTCGTGGTCGCGTCGGATCTCTTCGAACAGCTCCACCCTCGATCCCATCCCCTCTGCGACCTCCGTCTCGAGCTCTCATGGAGCGCGGACGGTCGGGTCACGATCGGACGGGGTGGGGCCAGTTCAAGCGGCCACGGTGGGGCCAAATGAGGTGGCCACTCTCACGAGGGCCACGCCCTGGTTCACGAGTACATGCACTAGGAAGCTCGGGCGTGGCGAGCGGCGAGGCGAGTATGCCTCTTGGGAGAGGTCTTTCCCTGTACTACCTGAGCGAGGACCGGCCGCCCCATGCACGCAGATGCGGGAGCGGGTCGAAAGGGCTCCCGCCGCTCTGCCAGCCGGGAGCCGACCACATCTCGAAGTGGAGGTGGCACCCCGAGGCGCGACCGGTCTCGCCCACCGCGCCGAGGGGCTCTCCCGTCCGCACCTCGTCGCCTTCGCGTACCTTCGGGGCCTCCACCATGTGCATGTAGACGTAGTCCACGCTGGTGTCCTCGGCTGCGATGACCGCGTAGTTGCCCGCGGCCGACTGGTATCCGGCGGCCTTTACCTCGCCGCCGCGGGCGGCCACCACGGGCGTGCCGCACGCGGCGAACAGGTCCTGCCCCTGATGCCCGCGCGATCCGCCGAAGTTGTTCGAGGCTCCGTATCCGAGGTTGTGCGGTCCCCGAATGGGGAACCGGTGGCCGGAGCCGAGGCGGGGCGACCGAGTGGATTCGCCGGGGTCCT
Source organism: Thermoleophilaceae bacterium (assembly GCA_050998555.1). Taxonomy (GTDB): domain Bacteria; phylum Actinomycetota; class Thermoleophilia; order Solirubrobacterales; family Thermoleophilaceae; genus JACCZP01. The sequence goes on along the minus strand of JBPCQB010000146.1, from coordinate 25,669 downwards.
CGTCATCAGCGGATCGCGGCCCAGGCTCGTCGGGCACCGCTGCCCCACCGTCCGGGGAGGCAAGCGCGAAGGAGGGAAGGAGCAGGGCGGTGAGCAGCGCGACGGCGACGCCGGCGGCGCGGGGAGTGGTCCTCAACGGAACAGCCTCTCTTTTCGAGCGCCTCCGGGGTTAGCTGACGGGCTCGCGCTGAAAAGAGCTGCGCTACGGCCGCGTGCGGCCGATTCGCCCCTACCACTGGTTCCCCCGTATCACCGTCCGCGCGGAGCGGACGGTGAATTCGGCACAGGCCTACAGGTCGTCGGAGAAGTTATCAGCGCGGCCCGCCAGCGCCAACCAGGTGAGGGGGACCGAGCCCCTCCGGCACAGGCCCCGCCCCCGGGCGGCTCAGCCCGACTGACCTCCGCCGGGGGCCGCGGCCGCCGGCGGCGAACCCGGCACGGGACCTCCGAACTCGCGCGCGCGAAACTCGTTCATCTCCTTGATCTCGCGCCGCTGCGCCGTGACGATCTCCGTGGCGAGCTGCCTGAGGGCCGGGTCCCGGGTCTTGCCCTGGACGGCCTCCGCCATGCGGATCGCTCCCTGGTGATGGGGAATCATCTGCTCGACGAAGAGCCGATCGAAGGGCTGCTTTCCGCGGATCATGTCGGCACCGCCCATGTGACCCATGCCGGCTTCCTCCGCGGAGAGGCCGAGCGCCATGTGGCCACCCATGTCGGGCTCGAGGGGAGCCTTGAACAGGCGCTCGTGGATGCTGCCCATCTGCTCTATCTCGGCGGTCTGGCTCGAGACGATGTCGTTGGCCAGGCCCTTGACAAAGTCAGACTGCGCCTCCTGCTGGGCGACCTTCGCCATGTCCACGGCGCTCGTGTGGTGAGGCACCATCGCGCTGAGGAAGCCCCTCTGGGGGTCACTGGCCGAAGGGGGAGCGGAGGCTTCGTCCTGCCCTCCGCATCCGGCGATCAGGAGCATCGCGAGGGTCAAGGCGGCGGCTAGCGCAGCGGGGACTCGACGGATGTACATTGGTCAATCCTCCTCGTCTTCGGTGAAGGCGCTCGACGCCCGTTCAGGCACCGAGGCGCGCGAGCAGGGAGTCCATCTCGGCGGCTTCGCGGGCCTGCGTGCGAGCGATCGAGCGGGCGAGGCGCAGCGATGGACGGTAGGCGCCCGAGCGCTGCTCGATCTGCGCCTGGGTGATACCTCCGAGGTGGTGCTGCTGCATGAACATCAGAAACAGGCGATCGATCTCGAGACCCTGCGCGCCCAGGAGCCGACCGAGCTTCTCGCGCTGATCCTGAACCTGGATGCCCGCCGGACGCGGGCCTCGAAGCGGAGCTCGCGAGACGCGCAGGAAGCCGCGCATCTGGCGGATCTCGCGTGTCTGGGTGGCCATGATGCGCGCCGCCAGCGCCCGGACGGCAGGCGTCGTCCCGCGCTGGGCGGCTACCTGAGCCATCTGGACGCCGAACTCGTGGTGGGCCATCATCGTCTGAGCGAAGACGTCGTCGGCACGGTTGGGGGACGGGCCGCTATGAGCGGCGTAGGCGCTCGCGGCGCCCGGCCCGGCGGCGATCAGCACTCCTACCAGGGCGGCGAGGACGACGGCGGAGAGGCGCAGCATCGAGGTCTCCTCGGACGGGGGTCAGTCGACGGGGTGAAGGTGGCGGCGCTGGCGGTGACTGCGAGAGCGTTTCGAGCCGGCGACGAGACCGGAGATAGCCGAGGTGCAGCTCCGGCGCCCCCCGCCAGCGTCCTACTCAGTGTAGGCATGCCCACGCGCGGGGGCGCCGGTTCCCCGGACTCGCTCGCGGGCGGCCGAGATCGCCACTTACCGCCCCCACAGCCTGCGGCGTGCCCAGAGGACTCCCGCGCCGGCCGCCAGCATGAGGGCGAGACTCGAGGCGTGTGCGGTCGTCAACCCGAGGGCGACCTCGGGGCTGTCGAGGCGGAGGAAGGACTCGATGAAGCGGCCGGCGCCGTAGAGCCCGAGGACGATCCAAACCAGCGCGGTCGGCCGGTCGAGTCGATGACGCAGCGGCCAGACGACCGCGAAGATCGCCGCGGCGAGGAGTACCTCGTAGAGGCCTCCGGAGTGATACGCCACCCCGGGATCTGGCACCGAGGCCTCGGGATGGCTGTTCTGCACGGCCAGGAAGAAGTCGCTCGCCGGTCCGTAGTGCTCGCCGTTGATCACGTCTCCGATCCGGCCGATCGCGAGGCCGAGTGCCAACCCCACGGCGGCAGCGTCGAGGTAGACGGCGCTCAGCGAGCGACGGCGTACGTAGGCCGCGATGACCAGCCCCGCGAGCACCAGGCCGCCGCTGAAGGTGAAGCCCAGGCGCCCTACCCACGCCGACGGATCGGTGATGGCACCGGTCTCCAGAAGGTAGAACAGACGAGCTCCCGCCACCCCCGCGAGAGCCGCAATCACAGCGAAGGTCGTGATCGGCTCAGGGTCGAGGCCGCGTTCTCGAGCCATGCGCGCCGCGACGAGCGCACCGACGAGGATGCCGACGGCGATCGTGATCCCATGCCACGCCAGGGTGAGGGGCCCGAGCTCGAACGTGGGGTCTATGCCAACTCGGATGACTGCGAGCCGTAGCATCGCTTCCTATCGGGTCGAGGCCTGCTTGGTCGAGCCTGATTGGCCAAGATACCCGGCCAGGGTATGTTACCGTGATGACGATGAGTGTCACCGCTCCGAACGATCATCGTACGGATGCCCGGGAGGTCACGCGGGGGCGGGCCGAGTCGGGGGGCTCCGTCCGGTGGTCGACCCACCTGGTCACCGCTCTTCTGTCGGCTTGGCTGATCATCGGCCTCTTTGTCGACGGCTGGGCCCACCACGAGCTGCCAGAGCTCGAGACCTTCTTCACTCCCTGGCACGCGCTGCTCTACTCCGGTCTCGCCGCCACGGCGGGGTGGATCAGCTTCACGGCGCTGCGTCACCGCGGTCGGGGCCGAGGCCGCCGTGCGGTTCTCCCCGGCTACGGACTCGGCGTCATCGGAGCCGCCGGCTTCGCGATCGCCGGGCTCTCCGACCTCGCCTGGCACACGGCGTTCGGGATCGAACGAGACCTCGCTGCCCTGCTCAGCCCACCCCACCTTGCCCTCGCCCTTTCCGCGGGATTCATGATCACGACCCCAGCCCGGGCGCTATGGCGAACCGAGTTACCTGAGGGAGAGCCGGTCTCCTTCGTTCGCTTCCTCCCCGTCCTGCTGTCGTTCGCCCTCACGGCCGCCGCCGCGAGCTTCTTTCTGGCCTATCTATCGAGTTTCCAGTCGAATCTGGCCACCCGGCCTCCGTCATCGGGGGCCGCTGGGGAGGGCGTACACGCAACGAGTGAGGTGGTCGGCTTGGCCAGCGTTCTAGTGACCAACGCCCTCGTCGTGGGTGCGCTGCTCCTAATGGCGCGTCGGTGGGCTCTGCCCTTCGGAGCCGCCACGTTCATCGTGGTCGCGGTGGCACTTCTCAACAGCCTCGAGCACTCCTTCGAGTCCGGCGAGCTGCTCCTCGCCGCGCTGGCGGGCGGGGTGATCACGGACCTCGCGCTTCGAAGCCGTTTCTCCGCTCGGTGGCACCGACTCTCCGTGCTCGGCCTCGTCCTGCCGGCGGCGCTCTGGAGTAGCTACTTCGCGGTTGGTGCCCTCGCGGGCGAGCTGGCCTGGCCCGTCGAGCTCTGGTCGGGCGCGGTCCTGCTCGCGTGCCTCAGTGGCCTGGCCCTGAGTGCTCTCGCGAAGCCCATGCGAACGGCGGAGGCTTGAGCCCGCGCTCGTGTGTGCGCCAGCCAGCGCGTCGACGCGTGGTCAGCTTGCCTCCTTGTCTCGCCAGGGCCCCAGCCTCCATCGCGCTGAGCAGGCGAGTCCTACAAGCTGTAGGAAGAATCGGATACCGTCTTGGGGTGCACATACCCCCGGCACCTTCCAAGGGATGCCCGTGCCCCTCACGCACGCCAAGGCCGGCGCCGTCGGGCCGCCCAGGCGGGCGACCGGCTCGAGGCGGCCTACGGGCTCGGGGACATCACCAACGGCTCGAACTGCAACGCGAGCTCGTACCTCCCTTCGCCCCCGGCGCCGTGAAACGCGGGTTTCGGGTCGCCGGCTGCCATTCGACAGATCGGACAAGCTGACCCCCGGCGATCGCGCGCGCCGGATGGCGCCGCGCGGGTGATCGTCGTGGCCTGGGGGGTGTGGGCTGAAGGTGAGCGAGCGGTTCGCTCGAAGCACGACCGGCGCTTGGGACCTGCTGCTGGCCGGTGGCGGGCTGATGCTCGTCCTGTCCTCGAGCGACCTACCGACTTGCCGGATCGCGTGGCTGATCCATACGCGCTGTCGCGTTCGACGGACGCTCGGGGGGAGAGATGGGTGGTTGGGCGGGGGGAAGGCGAGCGTCGGCTCCGAGGGCGGCCCTGGAGCGACTGGGTGACGATGGCAGGGGCGGCTCACGGCCCCGACTCGGCGGCCGACTACGCGGGATCGGCGAGGCGCGAGGGGCTGCCTCGGCCGCGGGCCGTCTTCGCCGCCTACCCGGGGCGGATCATCCTGGGCTACCCCGGAGGCATCCCCGCGGTGGATCCATCTGCGATCTCGGCTCGGACGAGGATCCTGGCTATGGCTGGGGCGAACGATCGGGTGGTCGCGCAGGCACCCGCGCGCGAGCTCATCCGCTCGGCGGTCAACGTGCCGACCCGGCGCAAGCGGTTCATCCTGGTACAGGATCCGGCGGTCGACGACCACGGGGGCCCTCAGCGAGCGGGACGGGCTGCACGGAGAATCTTCTGGGCTCGCCTCGACCGGCTAATCGCTCTTGCCCGTCGGAGCCGGGATGCGGGAAGCGGCGGCTGACCCGCCCTACTCCGCCATCGAGTTTGACCTGGTCGCCGTCCTTCGACGGCTGCACGGAGCGGGCTAGTCTCGCGCCTCAGCCGGTCAGTCCTACGATCGCAAGCGCGAACGACCAGCCGAAGGACGGGCCGGACTACGCCGAGGCGCCGACCCCGGGGCTCCTACGTCGTGTCGAAGCCTTAGCGCTCGAAGTGGCTCTCTCCTACCATCTGTCGGAACGGATGCCTCGCCGTCGTTCACGCACAGGGCTCGGGCCCTCGCCCCGCTCACCGCGCAACCGTCACCTTCGTCGCAAGGCCGCCCGCCGGGCGCAGCAGGTGGTCTTCCTGGCCGCGGTGCTCGTGCTCGGTCTGCTCGCGCTGGCGGCGGTCATCGCCATCGCCGGGCTTCTCGCCTGAGACGGGCGCCGGAAGGGGACTGCGATACTGCCAAGTTCGTGGCAGCGCTCCAGGGTGAGCTTCAACTGCAGGTGATGAGCGTCCTCTGGCGCCTGGAGGCGGCTACCGTCGAGCAGGTGCGGGGTGAGCTCCCGGATCGGGGGGGCGCCTACACGACGGTGCAGACCGTGCTCAACCGCCTCGCGGACCGCGGTCTCCTCACGCGACAGAGGGTTGGCAACGCCATGGTGTACCGGCCGAGTATCTCGGAGTCCGAGTACCTGACCAGCACTCTCCGCGCGACTCTGGCTGGGGCATCGAGGCCTGCGCGGCACGCCGCCCTGGCGGAGCTCGTGGGCGAGTTGGGTGACGAGGACCTCGCCGCGGTCCGGATAAGGGCGCAGGATGCTGCAGGCAAGAGGCGGCGGGAATGACGCTCCTGGTCATCGCCGCGGCCCTCCTCGTGGTCGTTTCGTGCGTCCATCTCCTGCCTCTACGCCGCGCTGCTCCCTCCACGGCGTCGGCCCTGTGGCTCTCCGCGCTCGCGCTCCGTGCGCTCGTGGTGCTCCTTCTGTCGCTCATCGTCGCCGTGGCACTGCCGTCGACGGAGCTCTTCGCAGCGGCGAGCCGATGGTGTTGGCACCTGGTCCTGCCCCTCCTTCCAACGCACCTACCCGTCGACGGCCACCGGGTCGGACACGCGGCGCTCGCGTTGCCCGGACTGGGCGTCCTGGGCGCGGCCGGAGCGAGCGCCGTGGGGCTGGCCCGCGCCACACGGCTGCTCCGGACGGCGCTCCGGCGGGCATCGCTCGGCACCGGCCCTGATGGCACCGTGCTCGTCGGGGGGCCGGAGGTCACCCTTGCCGCCGCCGGGCTCGCCCGTCCGCGGGTCGTCGTGTCCACGGGCGCGCTGCTGACCCTCGACGAGGAGGAGCTCGCTGCAGGCCTCGACCATGAGCGCGGCCACATAGCGCGCCGTCATCGGTACGTGCGCCTCGTCGCCGAGCTCTGCTACGCGCTCGGGCGCTTGGTGCCGATGGGCCGACGTGCCCTCCTGGAGCTTGAGCTTCACCTCGAGCGCGACGCCGACCGATGGGCACTCGCCCGCCGTCACGATCCCTTTGCGCTGGCCAGCGCAATCTGCAAGGCCGCCGGAGCACGGCACCTGCTGAGCCCGGGCTTCACGCCGCTGGCGGGAGGCAACGGCCTAGATCTGCGCCTCGGAGAGCTTCTCGAGGCCGGCGAGCGGAAAGGACCCAAGCGACACGAGGGCAAGGTCGCGTTCGGCGCCACGGCCGTAGCCGCGGCCGTGGCGGCATTGACGACCGGAGCCCTTCTCATGGTCCCGGTCGTCGTAGTGGGCGAGGTCCTGTGGGGGTCGGGCTCGCTATCAGGCGGGCTCCTGTGTCCTCCCTGAGCGCCGAGCAACCGTCGAACTCGATCTCACGGATCGTAGGGTTGCCGGCGAACCGCTCGCGCGCACCATCGATGCCCTCGGAGAGTGCGGCCAGGCGTGCACCGCGTGCGCCGACTCATGTCTCTCAGAGGAGGGCATCGAGCAGCTGGGCAAGTGCATACGCCTCGACCTCGACTGCGCCGACGTCTGCGCGGCCACCCTCCGAGTGCTCTCGCGCCAGCACGAATACGACGCGACCGTCACCCGCGCGCTGCTCGAGGCCTGTCGCACCGCTTGCCGAGCGTGCGCCGAAGAATGCGAGAGCCACGCCGACCACCACGAGCACTGCCGCCTCTGCGCCGAGTCATGCCGGCGTTGCGAGCAGGCTTGCGACGAGCTATTGGGGGCGATCGTCGGCTGACTTTTTCGCCTCGCGAAAGGCGGTCACCGTCTCAGGCGATGCTGGGCGGCCGACCTCGAACGTCCAGGCGACCGCGAGCCCTCAGCGCCTCAGGGGCTCCATCTACACCGACTGGAAGAAGTTGAGCCCGAGCCCGTCGAGCGCCCGCTGCACCTCGATGTTGAGGCGAAAGAGCTGCCCGCTCAACACGAGCGTCCCCATGGCAACGAGCACGATGCCGGAGGCCACCTGCACGAGCGGGTAGCGGCGCCGGAGCCAGCCGAGGCGTCGCGTGCCGGTGCCCCAGGCCAGCGCCGAGAGCAGGAACGGCAGGGCGAGGCCGGCGGAGTAGACGAGGAGGAGAAGCGCGCCGGAGCCGGCCGACCCGTAGACGGCCGCGAGGCCGAGGACCGCGCCGAGGGTCGGTCCGACGCACGGAGTCCACGCGACCGCGAAGGCAGCGCCGGCCACGACAGGGCTGCCGCGTCCCGCCCGCTCGGCCAGCCACTGGGGCCGCCACTCACGGTTGAGGCGCACGACCGCCACCGAGGCGATGAAGACGATCCCCATCACGACGATGAGGCTGCCCCCGATCAGGTTGAGCGCTTCGCGGTGCTCGAGCAGCAGCGCCCCGAGCGCCGTGGCGGTCAGCCCGAGGGCGACGAATATCCCCGAGAAGGTGCCGACGAAGGCGAGGCTCCGGGCCAGCACCCGACGGTCGAGGCGGCCCCGGCGCTCGTCGGGTGGGACCCCCACCGCGGCGAGGTAGCCCGGCACGAGCGGCAGACAGCAAGGCGAGACGAAGGAGATGAGGCCGGCCGCGAAGGCCAATCCGAAGCTCGGTGCGTCAACCATCGAGGGCGTACCGCCTGATGTCTTCCTCGAGCTTGGCCTCGGTCGCGTAGGCGCCCTGGTGGACGAAGCTGAGCTTCCCGTCCGCGGTGTAGAAGGCAGTGGTGGGCCAGGCCCGCCCGCCCTTGAATACCCGCGCGATGCTCGCGTCCTCGTCGAAGTAGTGGGGGAAGGGCACCGGCAGCTCCCTCAGGAAGCGGGTGGCGTCGGCGCGGCTGTCCTGAGAGTCGACCCCGAGAAAGGCCACACGTCCCTCGTACTTGCGGGCCAGTCGCCCGAAGAAAGGAAACTCGGCGCGGCATGGACCGCACCACGACGCCCACTGGTTGACGACGACAGGGTGGCCGCGGAGCGCGCGGAGGCGATCCTCGAAGGCGGCCGTCCCTCCGTCGAGGAGCTGACCGGCCTGATCCTCGAGACGGCGGAGGTCGCTATCGCGAGGGATTCGGGCGCCGGCAGGGCGCTCGATGGCCCCGGGCGAACGGGGTGGCAGACTCTCCGCCCCGCACGCGACAGGCAGTGTGAGGGTGGCCGCAACGCTGGCGGTCGCCAGCAACCGGCGGCGGGAGAATCGTCGCCATCTCACACTCCGGGCCCGTCGGCTCGGCATCGCGCTTAGACGCGGGCGCGCACCCGCCAGGACGCGCCACCGTCGCTCGAGCGCTGCACCGTACCGTCCGCCTGCGCCACGTAGAGGTCGCTCCGCGCAGCCATGAGGACCACCGGCTCCCCGGCGACCTTGCCGGTCTCCCGAAAGCGCCGTCCCCCGTCTTCGCTGACGGCGACGCGTCCGTCGGCGTCGAGCAGGAACAGCCGCTCGGGAGCCGACCACGCCAACAGGACGATCTGCTCGCCGAGCTGCCGCCAGGTCCGGCCGCCGTCGCTCGAGGTGAACAGCCCCGAGTCGGTCGACGCGACCACATGGTCCGGGTTGCGCGGGTCGATGGCGAGGTCGATGAGCGAGGCGGGGGGCTCCCGCGCGCCCCAGGTCCTCCCTCCGTCCGCGCTAGCCATGAGGCGGCCGCTCGAGCCGTCGTAGCCATAGACCCGGGTGCCGGCGGAGCGCAGGACGTGGAAGTCGGCCTCCCCGAGCAGCGATACCGGGTCGAAGCTCCGTCCGGCGTCGGTCGAGAGGATGAGGCCGAGGTTGGACGGGAGGTTCTCGAGCTGCCCCGGGTGGCCCGAGCCGAGGAAGCGGTCGGGCCCCGCCACGCTGAAGCCCATGACATCCTTGCCGCTCTCGCCGACCGCGACCGCCTCCCCGCCCTCCGGGGCGGTGCGGAACAGGCCGTTGTGGGTGGCGACGAAGAGGGCGCCGTCCTTGGGGTTGAGGCCGAGCCCGTGGATGTGGCCACCGGCGCCCGCGGCGGATTCCGCGCCGTCCACGCCCTCGTCGGCACTGCCCCCGGTCGCGACGAAGACGATGGCGGCGACGGAGACGAGGACCAGCAGGCCGCCAAGGACGAAGCCGCGAAGCTTACGGCGCCGCTCGGCGGCCACGGCCGCCTGCTCGGCGGCCTCCCGCTCGCTCCGGGCACGGTCTCGTCTCTCCCGCTTGGTCGCCACCTGCGGCGCAGTGTAGTAGGGCCAGCGTCCGGCCTGCCCCCCCATTCCGCGCCTGCCGGGGGGCTACTCCGAGCCGCTCCGCCGGGCCCCCTTCCGCCCCTTTCTCAACTCGGATTGAGGAAAACTACTACAATGCGTCGTCGAAAATACTCCCGAGTGAGAGGCGCAAGCACATGGAAGCTCTCTATGCGTTGGCCCTGCTGGCCTGCCCGGTCGGCATGGGCGTGATGATGTGGTGGATGTCGAGGGGCAACACGGCGAAGCAGCCTGTTCAGGACAAGGACCCCAGGACCGTCGAGGAACTCCGGGCGGAGCAGGTGAGAATCTCCTCCGAGATCGACCAGCTGAGCCCTCGCGAGACGACCGAGGACGGTCATCTGACCGGCTCCCGTTGATGAGCACCGCCCTCCTGGTCGGCGTCGTCCTCGTGGCGGCGCTCGCCTGTCCGGCCACGATGTGGTGGCAGGCGCGGCGCTAGCCGCCGACACGCCCCCGGAGGTCACGCCACCCTCCCCGCGAGCGGACGATGAGGACCGCGAGCGACCCCAAGATGGGTAGCTGCACGAGCGGAGCAAGGCCAATGCCTGCGATCGTCGGCATCGACGGGGCGTAAGCCCAGCGGGCTTCGGTGAGCGCCCAGAGCTCGACCCCGACCGCCACGGCGGCGAGCAGACCGATGAGGAGCGGCCAGAAGAAGCGGCCAGGAGCGCCGAATCTCGCCAGTGTCGTGCACCCGAGGATGATCGCCCCGTCTCCCACAGCGGCGAGGAGACAGGCGGGGATACCGTGCGCATCCCGGTACAGCGGTAGCTGCGAGATCTCCCATAGGGCGTTGAGGACCAGCGCGATGGCGCCGAGGGAGACCCACGAGCCTCCGCCCGCCAGCGACCCTCCAGGGCGACGGTTGATCACCTGAACCCTCCTCTTCGGTTCACGCTCGTGCGCCAGTAGAGACGACGGCGCGCGCCCTTGGCGTCCCCGCGGGCGTCGCCGTCTGCCCAGAGCCAGCGCCTGTACCAGAACGTTCACCCATATGCGGTGCAAATCACGGCGCCTCCTCCTCTGTCCCGACTTCCTGATGGCCTCGCCGCTTCACGTCCGCAGGGCCAGTCGCCCCGCGAAGGCGCCCAGCGTCGGCCGGTCCACCTCGGATCGCAGAGCGGTCCTCGCGTGCCGCGAAGTCGGACGGCGCTACAGACCTCGAGCGCCGCCTTGCTCGCGCGCGGCCGCCCCTCCGGACTGAGCCGTAGGGAGGAGGGCGCACGGAGGTGGTCACGGACGCAACCCGAATGGCTACTACACTACATCGTACTTTCATGCCGAAGTAGCCCCATGGAGAACTTCTGCCGATCATCGCGCCGCTCGCCTGCCCCCGCTGGCATGGTCGCGAGCTTGCGCTGCGGCGCCCGTGCTCCTACGGCCGGGTCTCCGAGCGAAAGCTCCGGCGTGAGCTCGGGAAGCGGCTCGGATAAAGCGGACCGGAAGGAACACCCATGCCACAGCAGACGACGAGCGTCCACCACCCGCTCTTCGCCCGTGTCTACGCCCGCATCGGGTCAAAGGCCGAGGATCGCGGCCAGGCCGAGCATCGGCGCGAGCTCCTGGCCGGCCTCTCGGGGCGGGTGGTCGAGGTCGGGGCAGGCAACGGGCTCAACTTCCCCCACTACCCCGACACCGTGAGCGAGGTGGTGGCCGTCGAGCCGGAGGGCTATCTCCGCGAGCACGCCGTCGAAGCCGCCGCGGGCGCCGCCGTCTCGGTGCGTGTGGTTGACGGGGTGGCGGAGCGGCTCCCGCTCGACGACTCCTCCGTCGACGCCGGCGTCGCCTCGCTCGTGCTCTGCTCGGTGCCCGATCAGGACGTCGCCCTGCGGGAGCTCCTTCGGGTCATCCGCCCGGGTGGGGAGCTGCGCTTCTACGAGCACGTCGTATCCGAGAAGCGCCGCGCGGCACGGGTCCAGGGCGCCGCCGACGCCACCTTTTGGCCGACCATAGGGGGCGGCTGCCACATGGCCCGCGACACGGGCACGGCCATCGCGCGCGCGGGCTTCATCGTTGAGCACTGCGAGCGCTTCTCCTTCGCGCCCGCCCCCCTGCTGAGCCTTCCCCACATCCGCGGCCTCGCCTGGCGGCCGTGAAGAGAGCGGATCCGGACTGAGACGGGCGCGGAGGAGTTGCGGGCCAAGCCAGCATGGAGTCCGGAATCGACCGAGGCCTCAGCCGCGACGCTGCTAACGTACTAGCCAGTGTAGTAGACACATACTTCGAGGAGAGGCAGGACCATGAGACGCCCACGACCGGCAGGATTTGGCATTGCCCTCGCGGTGATCGTCGCCGTGGGCCTGGTGGTCGCTGCTGGCCTCGGTGCCTGGGGCGAGGAGAGCGCGGAGGCGCAGGCACCCTTCATGGGCGTCGCCGATCCCAAGGCCCCCTACGACCTGCGCTTCATCGACGAGATGACCATGCACCACCAGGGAGCGATCATGTCCTCGGCGGCGATGATCGCGGACTCGCGCCGGCCTGAGCTGCCCGAGCTCGCGCGGCGGATACAGGCGAGCCAGAAGCGCCAGCTCCAGCAGATGCAGACCTGGCGCAAGCAGTGGTACCCCCGAGCCGGCGCCTCGACGATGAGCATGGGGGGCATGCCGGGGATGGGGGAGGACATGGGCGGCATGGGCATGATGGGGCGCGGGGCCATGATGGGCGGCGACCACGCCGACCGCATGTTCCTGCGCATGATGGTCCCCCACCATCAGCTCGCCGTCGAGATGGGCCAGGACGCGCTCGAGAACGCCGAGCACGAGGAGCTCAAGGGGCTCGCCCGCGTGATCGTTGACGAGCAGTCGGCGGAGATCAAGCAGATGGAGGGCTACCTGAAGGCCTGGTACGGGGACGCAAGCACCCGCGACCTGGCGGGGCCGATGCGCGACATGATGGGGCGCATGATGGGCGGCATGCACGGGATGGGCGGCATGCACGGAATGGCGATGCCCCAGCCGAGCCCGGCGCGATGAGCATCGGACGGGCGGAGGCTCGATACCGTGGGCCCCACGCCGACGGTCCGAGAGGGAGGTAGCTGAGATGTGCTGCGGAGGCATGGGCCTATGGATGCTCTTCGGGATCTTGATCCTCCTGGCGCTGATCGCCGGCGCCGTCTACCTCGGCGTGCGCGCGGCAGGCTCGAGTAGGCCCGGCGAGCTCGGCGGATCCGAGGCTGGGGAGTCGGCGCGCGCGGTGCTGGACCGGCGCTTCGCGGCGGGCGAGATCAGCTCCGAGGAGTACTACGAGCGTGAGTCGGCGCTTCGCAGCAGCGCGGCGGCGAGCCATGGGACGCCGCGGTCGGGACGTGGATGAGGTCTACGGATGACACTAGGAAGATGAGCCCACCGCCTGCGCTTCACGAGCTCGAGGCGGAGGTGATGGAGGAGATATGGCAACGCGACGACGCCACCGTGCGGGAGGTGCTCGAAGCCCTCAACCAAGGCCCGAAGCAGCGGGCCTACACCACGGTCATGACGATCATGGTCCGCCTCGATCGCAAGGGCCACCTGCGCCGAAAGCGCCGGGGTAAGAGCGACGTCTACAGGGCGACCATGACCCGTGCCGACTACCTCGACGCCCGTGCCAGCAGCGAGATAGCGGCCCTGCTCGAGCAGTACGGCGAGGTCGCCCTCGGCCACTTCGCCAATCAGGTGGAGGCCCTCGATCCCGAGCGCCTCGAGCAGTTACGCGCCCTCGCTCGCCGTGACTAGCGCCCGCCGCCTCTACCGGCTGATCCTCCTGCTCGGCGCCATCGGCGCCGGCGTCGTTCTCTTGGCACTCGGGACGCGCCTCGGCGCCCTCAGCTTCATACCGCCCTCGATCGTCGAGCTGGCCGCCGCCTGTCGGAGCCTGCTGCTGCCCGATGTCACCGTCGGGTCGGTGGTGACCCTGGTGCTCCTCGGGCTCGGCTTCGCCGTCCTCATCCGCACCGGGCGTTCGCTCGGGCGCCAGCTGAGCGCCTACCGCCGGTTCAAGCGTGAGCTGCCGTCGCTCGGGTCGACCCGCGTCGAGGGCTTCCCCGTCACCTTGCTCGACGATGGGCGTCCGCAGGCCTTCTGCGCCGGCTACCTGCGCCCGCGGATCTACCTCTCGACCGGCGCCCGAGCCGCCCTGGACGAGGAGGAGCTGCGAGCCGTCGTCGCCCACGAGCGCCACCATCTGCGCCGCCGTGACCCGCTCAGGATCGCCCTCGTGCGGATCCTCGCCGACGGCCTCTTCTTCATGCCGATCCTCCCTCGCATGGCCGAGCGATACGTGTCGCTGGCGGAGCTCGCCGCCGATGAAGCCGCGCTGCGTGGTCGGGACCCGTCCGCCCTGGCCGGAGCGCTTCTGTCCTTTGGCGAGCGAGGAGTGCCCGGGACAGCCGTCGGGATCGCTCCCGAGCGCGTAGACCACCTGCTCGGCCGCGGTCCTCGGTGGGAGCTCCCCGTCTCCCTGCTCCTGGGTTCCATGGTGACGGTTGGCGCCCTCACCGCCCTGACGGTGCACGCCGGCCCCGCACTGAGCGCCGGAGAGCTCAACCTCCCGTTGCTGGTCCTCCAGAGCTGCATGCTGGTGATGATCGCCCTCCCCGCCCTGGTGGCCGGTAGCGCGCTCCTCTTCTCGAGGCCGATGAGGACGGCCGTGGGGCGGTTGCGGCCCTAGGCCCGGTCAGCGGCGGTCAGGGCGCGGAAACCGGACCTGCCGAAGGGCGCCTATCGGACTCCGCTGTCGAGGCTTCAGGGGGACTCACTACTACACTGGGTAGCACTGTGGCGGTCCTACCCACGAGGGCCGAGCTCGTCGTTCGCTGCCTCCTTCTCGGCGTCGCGACCGTCATCGCGAGCGCTGCACTTGCCGGCGGCGCCTGGGTGCCGAGTGCCGACGCCCACGCAGCCTTCCTCGAAGCAGAGCCATCACCGGGCGCTCGACTCGACTCGGCTCCGCGAAGGATGGTCCTCGAGTTCACCGAGCCGCTCAACCGCAAGCTCACCAATGCCACGCTGATCGAGGTTGGCTCGGGCAAGGAGATCCCAGCCACGCTCGGCGGTGAGACGAACCGCGAGCTGGTGCTGCGGCCCCGAGCTCGCCTCGGCCGGGCGGCCTACCGCGTCGACTGGCACACCGTATCCACCGAGGATGGCCATGCGCTCGAAGGCTCCTTCTCCTTCGGCGTCGGGACGCCCGCCGTCGGTGCCGCGCAGGAGCTCGAGCAGAGCCCTTTGGCGCGCGGCGGTTGGCTGCGCATGGTCCTCCGTACGGCTCTTTACGCTTCGCTCTTCTTCTTCGCGGGCGGCATCTTCATCGGGGCGGTGCTCTCCCGCCGCGAAGGGCCGGCCGCGTGGCTTGCTCCCGAGGAACTCCACCCCTCCGCCTTTCGGGAGGGGACCGACGGTGCGCATGTCGCGGATCGCGCGTGGCGAAGGACGCTCGACGCGGGTTGGATCGCCGCGGGCGCGGCGGCTGCGGTCGCCGCGGCCGAGGCGGCGGACGCGAGCGGGGGGTTGAGCGCTCAAGGCGCGGCGGACTTCCTGCTCTCGAACGTCGCCGGCCTCGGACGCGCGCTCACCGTCCTGGCGCTGCTCGCCGCCGTGCTGTCGGCTAACCGCTCGGTCGTCATGGGCGCTGGCTGGTCGGCCATGGCGTTTCTGGCCATCGCGGTCAGCGGCCATGCTAATTCGGCCGAGCCACGCTCTGTAGCGGTGATTACCGACTGGGTCCACCTCGTCGCGGGCGCGGTGTGGCTGGGCGGCATAGCCCAGATCGGCGCTACCTGGCTGCTCTTCGTCCGACGGCGACCGGCCGAGGTCCGCCGCCGGCTCATGAGCACCGTGCTGAAGCGCTTCGGGGCACTCGCCCTGCCGGCCTTCCTGGCCGTCGTGGCTACCGGGTCCGTGAACGCCCTGATCCAACTCGGCACCCCCGAGGCGCTGTGGCAGACGGCCTACGGGCGAGTCCTCGCGATAAAGATCGTGCTCGTCGGGTTGATCGGGGGCGCCAGCTACTTGCACGCCATGCGCCTGCGCCCCCGCCTGCTCGCCGTCCATCGCCACGGCCGGGAGCGCCTCGAGCGACGGCACTGGCGACTGCTCGGCGCCGAGCCCGCGGGTGCTCTCGCCATCCTGATCGTGGCTGCCGCTCTCGTCACCTTCCCGCTGCCCCCACGCCAGCTCTCGGAGTCCGACGACGCGCTCGCCTCCGTACCGCCGTGCGATCCGTGTCCTCTCGAGCGACCGCGGGCGGACGAGCTCGCCGTGGCCGAGCAGGCGGGCTCCTCCATTGCCGCGGTGTGGCTGCGCCGGGCGGGCGGAGACCTGGTTGGGACCCTGCGGGTCCTCGGGCGCGACCTCAAGCCCGTGCCTCGGGCGGCGATCCCGGGGGCGGCGCTCGAGGGCTGCGGTCGGGGGTGCTGGAACTTCCGGCTGCGGGGCGACGCACGCCAGATCGTCGTGCAGGTGCCCGAGGCCGGCCGTCTCTACAGCGCTCGCCTCCCAGCCCGCTGGCGCGCGGGTGAGAGCCCGCGGGCCCGCCGGCTGCTGGAACGCGCCCAGACGACCATGCGCGAGCTGCGCAGCGTCCGCGAGGTGGAGCACGTCACGAGCGGGCCGGTGGGGTTTGCGCTCACGAGGTACCGGCTGCAGGCACCCGACCGCCTCGCCTACAGGACGAACCTGGGCGCCGAGTCGATCACGATCGGCGAGCGCGCGTGGGCTCGCTATGACCAAGGGTCTCCCTGGCAGGAGGGCCGCTTCGCCGGTGGCGGCCCGAGATTCCGCACCCGCAGCTGGTTTCGGTGGACGCCCTACGCGCGAGCAGCGCGCCTGCTCTCGGTGCGGAGGCGCCGGGGGCGGCGGCTCGCCGAGCTGGCACTGATGGACCACGGGACCCCGGTCTGGACCCGTCTCACGGTGAACCTCGAAAGCGCGCGAGTCCTGCGCAGCCGGGTGATCACCGACTCGCACTTTCAGACCCAGCGCCTCCTCGCCTTCAACAGGCCGGTGAGCATCAGGCCGCCGCGCAAGGCCGGCGATGGCCGCTAGTCAACCCCCCAGCCCCCGAAGAGGGCGCTGGCGCGCCCTTGCCCGGGTCATCTCCCTGCTCCTCGTCGGATCGTTTCTCGCCCTGCTCGTCTACGGGCTGCTGGCGAAGGCGACCGACACCACGATCGACGAGAGCCTTGCCCGCTCGAAGCCCGTGGAAGCGCCTGGCTTCGAGCTGCCGGTGCTCCGGCAGGGAATGCTCGGCCAGCCCACGGCAAGTCGCCTGCGACCGGCGCTGGCCGACCGCCGCCTCGCCCTAGCAGAGCTTCGGGGCACGCCGGTCGTCCTCAACTTCTGGGCATCGTGGTGCGTCCCGTGCCGGGTGGAGGCACCGCTGCTCGAGCAGAGCTGGCGAACCGCCCGTGAGCAGCGGGTCCTCTTCGTCGGCCTGAACATGCAGGATCTCACCGAGGACGCACGTGACTTCATGCGGGAGTTCGGGGTCAGCTATCCCAACGTGCGCGATCAGTCAAACCGGGTGGCGCGCAGATGGGGAGTCACCGGACTGCCGGAGACCTTCTTCCTCACCGCACGAGGCGAAGTCGTGGGTCACGTCATCGGCGTGATCTCCCGGGAGCAGATGCGAGCCGGCATCGCTGCGGCTCGCTCTGGGCGCCCGGCTGGGCTGCTCCTGGGCGGGGAACGCCGCTCGACGCGCTGAGGAACCGGCACGGCTTCGAAGCCGCTGCGAATAGTCCGCGAACAGCTCCGATTCCTTGCCTGCCACCAGCTGCCTGGCGACGAGAACGTCCGCAGCGAATCGGTCTCGCGTCAGCTCGTCGGTATTGGAGGAGACCTTGCTCCAGAGCGACGCCCGACTCCCGGCGGCAACGTACCCAGGCGCCGTGCCGCCCTCATGCGGCGGCAAGGCCGATGGCCCGCAGCCGGCGCGTGAGGGCCCGCACCGAACAGCCCGTACATCCGCTGCGTGCGCTCCTCGGGGTCGATGCGAGTCGTGCCAGTCGATGCGATCCTGCGTGAACTCGAGATCCTGCGCTCCACTGCTGGCGCTCCCACGGCGAGTAGAGCTCACCGTAGCCAAGCAGCGACCTCGGTCGGGTCGGCGGCGTCGGAGAGCCCCGGGGTCGCCGGTGGCGCGGAAGTCGACGCGGGCGGAGAGGTCGGCGATGGCGTCGTCCTGTCGTGCCCCTTCGGAGATCAGATGCCGGGGATCTTCTTCAGGTCGCCGTGGAGGTCCCTGATCGAGCCCGACATGCCCTCCATGCGCTCCTCGAGGCTCCCGAGCCGGCGCTCGAGCGCGTCGAGCTGACCGGAGAGCGGGTCGACGTTCGCACGCACGGCCGCCATCTCGCCGGACAGCGGCTCGACGTTCTGGTTGACGCTCCGGAGCTGGGGTGCGAGCGGCTCGGCGGCCTCGCGGACGCCCCTGATCTCGTCCTCGAGGGGCCCGACGGCCTCGATGACCGCCTCGAGTCGAGCGTCGAGTGGCTCGACCGAGCGGAGCACCCCCTGGAGCTCGTCCTCGATGTCGGCGACGGCCGAGGCGGCATTACGCACCGTGGGTGGCCCCGGCATCGCGCGGCAGCATAGGCGCGCCGGGGCCCCGGCGACGGCCGCTCATCCTCCGCGTCCTCCGCGTCGATGCGGGCCGAATCGGGTTAGTCTTGCGCGTCTTCGCCGGCTCCACACGGACCGGCGAGAGGGAGGGGGAGCCATGAGCACGGAACCAGGATCAGAGGACACGCAGGTGATCGCCCCCTCGGGCCGACGCCGGCTGCGCGTTGCCGGCGCCGGGCTCGCCCTGGCCCTGCTCGGCGCCGGCGGCTGGCTCCTGGCCGGAGGGGTCTCGGCCGAGCCCGCCCCGGCACCGGTGCGCGCGGCGGCCCGTGCACCCGAGCCACCGCCTCCGCGTCCGCGCCCCCAGGTCGTGCGCGCCGTGGCCCCCGGGGAGGGCGGTGCCGAGGATGATGTCGAGGCCAGCGCCGAGGACGCCGAGAGCGAGCCCTCCGAGCCCGCGACCGACGACGACGTGCGCCAGGACGTCAAGGAGCTCAAGGCCGCCCTGCGCACCGGGCGGTCGGTGAAGGGCGCGCGTGCGCGCCTCGACGGGCGCGGCGACGCGATCCCGCCCTCCGGCGTTCCCCAGACGGTGGCGCAGGTCGTAGAGGCCGCGAACGTGATCGCCCGCAAGCCCTACGTGTACGGGGGAGGTCACGGGGCGTGGCGCGACCGCGGCTACGACTGCTCCGGCTCGGTGTCCTTTGCGCTCGCGGGAGCGGGGCTCCTCGACCGCCCGCTCGACTCGAGCGGATTCATGCGCTGGGGCTCGAACGGACGCGGACGTTGGATCACCATCTACGCCAACCCGGGGCACATGTTCATGGTCGTCGCCGGCCTGCGCTTCGACACGAGCGGCGCCAATGGCGGCACGCGCTGGCAGGAGGGCATGCGCGGTGGCGGGAGCTACGCCGTGCGCCACCCCGCCGGCCTCTAGCTCCGGCGCGGACGGACGTGAGGAGGAGCGCATGATCGACGCGCCGCCGGCCGGCGAGGAGACCACCGCCGTCCAGACCATCCCCGCGATGGTCCTCGCCGTAGCGAAGGAGCGGGAGGGCACCGCGGCGCGATATCGCGAGGGCCGGGAGTGGGCCGAGCTCTCCTACGCGGAGCTCGGACGGCGCGTCCGGGATATCGCGCGGGGACTGATCGCACTGGGCGTCGAGCCCGGCGACCGCGTGGCGATCTTCAGCGACACGCGCGTCGAGTGGACGCTGTGCGACCTCGGGGCCCTGTGCGCGGGCGCGGTCGTGGCTCCCATCTACCACACGAACTCGACCGCCGAGGCTCGCCACGTCCTCGAGGACTCGGGATCGAAGGTCGTCTTCTGCGAGGGCCGCGGGCAGCAGGGCAAGATCGATGAGATCCGCGAGGAGCTGTCCGCACTCGAGCACGTGGTGCTCTTCCAGGGTGGAGAGCCCGCCGTCGAGGAGGACGAGGGCGACACCGACGAGGACGATGACCAGCCCGCCGCCCCGATCGCCCTCGAGCGCCTGATCCAGCTCGGGGAGGAGGTGGAGGAGGGGCAGGTGGACGAGCGCGTCAAGGGGCTCTCGGGCGACGAGGTCTTCTCGCTGATCTACACCTCGAGCACCACGGGCCCCGCCAAGGGGTGCATGCTCACCCACGCCAACTACCAGGCCAACCGCGAGATGATCGCGAGCGTCATCGACGTCGGCGAGGACTCCGTGATGCAGATCGGCCTGCCGCTGGCCCACACCCTCACGCGGATGATGCAGATGGTCGCACTGGGCGCGGGCGCGGAGCTCGCGTTCTGGAGCGGTGACCGCGAGCGGCTGATCGAGGACCTCGCCGAGCTCCGTCCCACCCATTACCCGGCGGCTCCACGGGTGTTCGAGAAGATCTACAACCACGCCCGGGCCGAGTTTCCTCCCGAGGAGGGCATGAAGGGCGCGCTGTTCTCCAAGCTCCTCGACGCGGGCCGCAAGGCCCAGGACGCCGAGCACGCCGGGAAGCGTCGCGGACCGATCGTCGCGCTCGGCCACGGGCTGGCCGACAACGAGATCCTCTCCGACGTGCGCGAGCTGTTCGGTGACCGCCTGCGGATGGCGATCACCGGCGCGGCGCCGGCGCCCGAGCACGTGATCGACTTCTTCTACGCCTGCGGCGTGCTCGTGCTCGAGGGCTACGGGCTCACCGAGGGCTCGACCGCGGTGTCGCTCAACGACCCCGAGGACTTCCGGCTCGGCACGGTCGGCAGGCCGCTCGAGGGCGTCGAGGTGGCGATCGCCGACGAGGACGGCGAGGTGCTGGTCCGCGGCCCGCAGGTCTTCCAGGGCTACTGGAACGACGAGGAGGCCACCGGCGAGGTGCTCGACGAGGACGGGTGGCTGCACACCGGCGACCTCGGGTCCCTCGACGAGGACGGGTTCCTCTCGATCACGGGGCGCAAGAAGGAGATCCTCGTCACCTCGAGCGGCGAGAACGTGCCCGCGGCGGCCATCGAGGCACGGATCGCCGCGAGTCGCTGGGTCTCGAACGCGGTGGTCTACGGCGACCACAAGAACTACATCGTCGCGCTCGTGACCATCGACGAGGACGAGCGTGAGGTGCTGGCCGAGGAGACCGGCACGCGGACGCAGAACCGCGACCTGATGGCGCGTCAGATGACCGAGGACGAGAACGTGCGGCTCCAGATCCAGGAGGCGATCACCGAGGCCAACCGGGACCTCGCCCAGGTGATGCAGGTGAAGAAGTTCGCGATCCTCGACCACGACCTCGCCGAGCAGGAGGACGAGATCACGCCGACCATGAAGATCAAGCGCGAAGTGGTCTACGAGCGCTACCGCGACGTCTTCGAGGGCCTCTACGAGGACGACGACGGGCAGTAGCTCCGCGAGCGGTCGGGACGTGGCATCCGACCGCGGTGCAAGGCATCTTGCAGGATGCAGGGGCTTTCGCCCCCCGAGCGACGGACGCTCCGAGCGGTCGCAGCTATAACTCCCGGCGAAACCTGACAAGCCGAGTCTCCGGAGCGTCCGTCGCACCGGGGATCGGGGGACCCAAGGCGGCCAGTGGCCGCGGGGGCGAGTCGCCGTCCTGAGCACGGCGTAGCGCGAGCTTTTCAGCGCGAGCCCGACAGCTAACCCCGTAGGCCGCACTGGAAAAGAGGGTGGTTGATGTCCGCTTTGGAGCGCGATCTGGCGTCCGACGATCTATGGCAGCGCTCGCTCGAGCGTTCGCGCCGCCGCCGCGTGTCGGCGGAGAAGGGCCGTAGGGAGACCCGCCGCCGCAAGGGCGGCTCCGTCGCCATGAGCGCCGCCCTCCTGGCCGGCCCGACCGCGCAGGCCATGGCGGCCGTGGGCGCCGGTCAGTCGCCGTCCTCGCCCAGCCGCCTGCGCTCCTACGCCCCTCCCGGTGGCGACATCCTCCTCCGCATCGGCTCCCGCGGCGAGGCCGTGGCCGCCATCCAGCGCCTGCTCGGCGTCGAGGCCGACGGCCTCTTCGGACCGATCACCCGCGCCGCCGTGCGCGAGTTCCAGGACCGCAACGACCTGCCCCGCACCGGCCGCGTGGACGCGCGCACGTGGAGCGCGATGCTGCGCTTCGAGGCGGCGCTCTCCCGCCGCGCGGCGGCGTCCGAGGCCGCCGGCGCTCCCGGAGACGTCGCCTCCGGGAGCACGGCGCGCCCGGCGCGGACGCTCGTGCTGGCGGTCGACACCTCGGACCCCAGGCGTCCCCGCGTGGCCGCGAAGGTGGCCGACTCCCGTGACGAGCGTCGCGCTCGCGCCGCCGAGCGGGCCGTCGGCGGCACGTCCGGCCCCGGCGGCACCGCCGGCGCCCGCGACGGCCGGACCGGCGAGGCCATCGGCGTGCGCTTCGTCGCCGCCTCGGGCACGGCCGACGTGCCGACCGTGGATCTCCCGGCGCCCGCGGAGGAGTCCTCGAACCGGACCGGCCGCGACGATTCGGACTCCGACCGCGGCGATTCCGGCTCCGACGAAGGTGCGCCGGAGTCGAGCTCGGTGCCGCCGAGCCCGCCGGCCGGCAGCGACTCTCCCTCCGACGGTGACTCGGGCGACGGCGGACGCTCGAACGGTGGCGGCGACGGAGGCCCGACCTCCGACGGCCCGAGCGCCGGTACGCCCGCGCCGGATGCGCCCGCGGCGCCACGCGCGGACTCCCCGCCCGCCGGCGCGCCCGACGCCGGGACCCCCGGCCAGAACCCGCCGGCCGACGACGGGGGCGACACGACGACGCCCGACTCACCGCCGGTCGACGTGCCGCCGGTCGATCCCCCGGGCGACACGCCCCCGGTCGAGACGCCCCCGGTCGAGACGCCCCCGACCCCGCCGGTCGACGAGACCCCGACCCCGCCGCGCGACGAGCCGGGCCCTCCGTCCACCGACCCCACGCCTCCGGCAGCCCCCGGCCCGCCTGAGGTCGAACCGCGCGAGACGGCCCGCGAGCGGGCCGAGGAGCGCCGACGCGAGCAAGAGCGCACCCGCGAGCGGGCGCAGCGATCGGCCTGCGGCGACGGGGACCTCCGCCGCCCGGTGGGCGGGCCGCAGACGTCGGGCTTCGGCCAGCGTTGGGGCCGCCTGCACGCAGGCCAGGACATCGGCGCCCCGAGCGGCGCCAAGGTCGGCGCCGCCCAGTGCGGTGTGGTCGTCACCCGAGGCGTCGCCGGTGGGTACGGGAACATGGTCTGCGTCCGCCACACCTCGTCGTTCTCGACGTGCTACGCGCACCTCTCGCGTTTCGGCGCACGGCTCGGCGCCTTCGTGCGGGTCGGAGAGACCGTCGGCTACGTAGGCAGCACCGGCCACAGCACGGGTCCCCACCTGCACTTCGAGACGCGCGTGAACGGCGTCGCTCGCAACCCCCGCGGGTTCTTGGGCAACTCCCGTTACCCGGGCGAGCTGGTCCGCGCGCCGCTCGACCGGTTCGGCCGCTCCGGTGACCTCCGGAGGGCCTCCACGCTCGCCTGGAAGAAGGACGGGTGGAAGACCTTCGGTCACTCGAGCTACGCCTACGCCACGGGCGCGACGGCGTACGCGTCGAGCCCGGCGAAGTCGTCGTCGATCGTCCAGCCCGAGGAGATCGCCGAGGGCTCGAGCAACGGGTCCAACGGCAACGGGAAGTCGAACGGCACCGGCTCGTCGAACGGCGGCGGGTCGGGTGGGTACGCCGCGACGTCTCCGGGCGCGTCGACCTACTCCGCCACCACGCCCACGCCTCAGGCCCCGGACGTCACGAGCGATGGGACCTCCGGCTCCTCGGGGCCCGGAACCCAGAGCGGCTCGACGTACTCGAGCGGCAGCGGATCGTCCTCGTACTCGGGTGGCTCCGGGTCAGCGGGCTCGACCGGGTCGACCTCTCCGGCCCCGGCCCCGGCCGAGACCTCCGGCGCGACGGGCTCGGACTCGGGCTCCTCGACGTCCCCCGACTCCTCGGCCGGCTCGACCGGCGCGACCGACTCGTCCGGCACGACCGACTCGACCGGATCCTCCTCGGGCAGCTCCGGGGAATCATCGGGCGCACCCACGGGCTCGACGCCCGGCGAGGGCGGCGGCTCAACCGGGGAGGGCTCGACGAGCACGTACTCCCCGTCCGAATCGACCGGCTCCTCCTCGGACGGGACGGCGGGCTCGTACTCCGGCTCGGAGTCGAGCAGCGGCTCCGAGGGTACCGGCACCACGCCGGACTCCTCGGAGGGCGACACCGCCGCCGAGGAGCCGACCCCCGCGGCCGATCCGGCCGAGGAATCGTCGGCCACCCAGAGCGCACCGCAGGAGAGCACGGCCACCGAGTCCTCCACGACCGGCTCGTCCACGAGCGGCGAGGCGGCGGGCCCGTAGGGAGGCCGACGGGGCGCCGAGCGCTTCGCTCGGCGCCCTACTTCTTGGCCTGCTCGAAGTAGGGGTTCTCGCCGCTCTCGTGGTCGGTGACGTCAACCACGCGCTCGATCTCGGGAACCGCCTCGCGCAGGGCCACCTCGATGCCCTGGTTGAGGGTCACGCTGGCCATGCCGCAGCCCTGGCAGCCTCCGCTCAGGCGCAGATAGGCGGCGGACTCCTCGACGGCGACGAGGTCGGCGCGGCCGCCGTGGGCGGCGATGCCCGGGTTGATCTGGCTTTCGAGCACCTGGAGCACGCGCTGGGCGACATCGCCGGACAGGTCGGCCGGTGCGCCGCCGAGCGTGGGGCTCGGCGTGGGCAGCCCGTCGAGGCGCAGTCCCCCGTCCGTCAGGTCGTTCGACCACGAGATCGTGGCGCCGCGCACCACGTCGAAGCTCGACTCCGGGACCACCACCGCCAACGCGTCGTGGTGCTCGATGGCGTCGTAGGGGCCGGCCTCGTCGAGCGGCCGTAGATACATGTCGTAGACGTACTGGTTGCCCTGGGTTCCGGTGATCTCGACCCACATCGCCTGGCGCTCCGGCTCCTCGGCCTGGCCGCGGAAGCCCATCACCTTCTCGCGCGCCTCGTCGGTGATAGCGAGGAAGGACTCCGTCTCGGGGCGGTGTGCGGAGGTCATGTCCGGGGCACGGTCACGGACCGCCGACGGTAGCGCGACGACGCACCTCGCGAGACACCGTCGCCCGTGCCGAGCAAAGATAGGTCGTCCATGCGGGTCGCCAGGTCGATACGTGAGTACCAGTGGGCGGTCGTGGCCGCCCTGGCCGTGACCGCGCTCGTGCTCGGCCAGCTGGGCTTCGAGCTCCTCCCGCCGAAGGACGGTGAGCTGTCGTTCTCGGACTCGCTCTACCGCTCGGCGCAGCTGTTCGTGCTCGAGTCCGGTGCGACGCCTCCACCCACGCCGTGGCAGCTCGACGTCGCTCGTGTCCTGGCCCCGCTGGTGGCGGTCTATGCGGCGGTGGGCGCCGTGCTCGCGCTGTTCCGCGACCAGCTCCAGCGGCTGCGCCTGCGGCTCTTCGCCCGCGACCACGTGGTGGTGGCCGGGCTCGGAGCCAAGGGGTTCCAGCTCGCCCGCGCCTTTCGAGAGTCGGGGCTCGGCGTGGTGGTCATCGAGCGCGACGAGCAGAACCCCCTCGTCCAGAGCTGCCGCGAGCGTCGCATCCCGGTGCTGGCCGGGGACGCGAGCGACGAGCGGCTGCTGGCCCGCGCACGCGCCGATCGAGCCCGCCACCTCGTGGCCACGTGCGGTGACGACGGCGCGAACGCGAACGTGGCGCTGGCCGCTCGGCTCGTCCCCCGGCGCCGCTCAGGTGCGCTCACCGCCTTCGTCCACCTCGACGACCTCGACCTCTGGCGGCTTCTCGGCGCCGAAGAGCTCTGGCGCACGGAGAGCGACGATCTTGGGCTCGAGTTCTTCAACGTCACCAAAACTGCGGCCCGGGTGGTGCTCGAGGAGCATCCGTTCGAGCACGACGCCGGATCACCGCACGTCATGCGCGTCGGACGCGAAGAGCTCGGGCGCCGGATGCTCCTTCACTTGGCTGCGCGGTGGCGTGAGGCGCCCACGACGGGCGAGCGCCGCCGTCGCGTAACGGTCCTCGTGCCCGAGGCCGGGCGCGAGATCGACGCCTTGGTGCGCTGCCATCCGGAGCTGGCCGACCTCTGCGATATCGAGGCGCGGACGGTGGGTCCCGCGGTGGGCGACCTCGACCCCGTGCGCGCGCGGAGCGCCGGCGCGGCGCCGAGCGTCGCCTACGTGACGCTCCCCCGGGAGACC
>JBPCQB010000156.1:0-14009 GCA_050998555.1 Thermoleophilaceae bacterium | reverse complement strand
CGTCGATCTTCCAGGCCCGCTACGACCGCTTCGTGCACGACGTCCTGTCGGCCCCCATGCGCCCGTGGCAGATGAACCTCGGGTTCAACGTGGGCGGCATGGTGCGCGCGCTCGCCATCGGAGCGGCGCTGCTCGCGCTGGCCGTGCCGATCACCGGCATCGGCGTGGCGCACCCGCTCGCGCTGGCGCTGGCCGTGGCCCTCGGCCTCGTCCTCTTCGGCGCAATCGGCACCGTGATCGGAATCTTCGCGGAGACCTTCGACCACTCGACGTTCTTCGTGAACATCGTGGTGCTGCCGCTGGCCTTTCTGGGCGGCGTCTTCTACTCGGTCGGCCAGCTCCCCTCGCCGTGGCAGGAGCTCTCCCACGTGAACCCGGTCTTCTACCTCGTCGACTCGATCCGTTACGGCTTCCTCGGGGCGAGCGACGTGAGTCCGTGGCTGTCGCTCGGTGTGGTCGCCGCCCTCGCCGTGCCTGCCTACGCCTGGTCGCAGTGGCTGTTCACGAGCGGGCGCCGGCTGAAGGCGTAGACGCGGCCGGCACCGTCGGCGCCGCGTCCGCGCTTGCCGCCCTCGAGGCGCGGATCACCACCTGCCGCGCGTGCCCGCGGCTCGTGGAGTGGCGTGAGCGGGTGGCCCGCGAGAAGCGGGCGGCCTTTGCCGGCGAGACCTACTGGGGCCGTCCTCTCCCCGGCTTCGGGGACCCCGAGGCCGCGATCTACGTGCTGGGACTCGCCCCGGCGGCACACGGCGGTAACCGCACGGGGCGGGTGTTCACCGGCGACCGCTCGGCGGACTTCCTCTACGCCTCGATGCACCGCACCGGCTTCGCCAACCAGCCGACCTCGATCCACCCCGGCGACGGCCTGCGCCTGGCCGGCGCCTGGGTCACCGCCGCCGTGCGCTGCGCCCCGCCGGCCAACAAGCCCACGCCGGCCGAGCGCGACCGCTGCCTGCCCTACGCACGGGAGGAGATCGAGCTGCTCCCGGGCGTCCGCGTGGTGGTGTGCCTCGGGAAGTTCGCGTGGGACGCCGCCGCGCGCCTCTTCGGCGTCCGTCCGCTGCCTCGCTTCGGGCACGGCTTCGAGCATCCGGTGGACGGCGGTCCGCTCATGCTCGGGTGCTTTCACCCCTCCCAGCAGAACACGTTCACCGGAAGGCTGACCGAGGCGATGATGGATGCGGTGTTCGCTCGGGCTCGGGAGCTCACCGTGGCCTAACGGTCGTCCGCCGGCCATGGCCTGGCGGCGGAGGGACACTCTCGGTCGCTCGTCGACGACAGCGCATTGACCGCCCGCCGCGCCCGCCAGCGCCCGAGGTTGGCCGACGACCATCCGCCGGACGAGCCGGGCTCATAGCTCGGGGAGGAGATCCGGCAGGCCACGACATCGGCGGGCAGGCGTGCGATGGCCGGCGCCGCGTCGGCGCTCAGGGCCGCGAGGTAGTCGCCGTCGAGCTGGCCGGTGCGCTCGAAGCGCTCGACGTTGCCGGCGGCCACCAGTCCGTCGGGGTTCGCCGCGTTCAGGCCGAGCAGCGCGAGCGCACTCAGAGCGACGGCGCCGCGAGGGAGCCAGGCGCCTCCGCGGGCGGCGCCGGCCACGAGCAGCAGCACGAACACGCCGCCCAGCCAGAGCGCAAAGACGTGCCCCACCACCCGCGTGCGGGTGTATCCGAAGGCCTCCTCGTAGAGCCCGAGCCGGTGCAGGGCGGAAGCGAGGATGGCGAGTGTGGCCACGCACAGGCCGCCGAGGAGCAGCCGCAGCAGAAGATCCTGGTGCCCCCGACCCCGCTCCGCCAGCCGCATGGAGACCGCGACGACTCCGAGGGTGAGGGCCGCCGCGGCCGCGAGCTGGCCGAACCCCTCGCGGGCGTGCTCGGCGTAGGTGAGCCCCGCCGTGGCCAGCACCCGGTCGTGACCGGCGACGAGCACCGCGGCCTGAAGCGCCACGAAAGTGGCGAACAGGGCGTTCAGGAGAACCAGTGGGACACCCCACTCCACCGGGGAGAGACGGCGCCGGGCGCGCTCGGGGTGCGCCGACCGCAGGTCGATCGTCGGGAAGCGTCCGGGGCCGACGGGGCGGGCCCACGCGTAGGAGGGCCCGGCGAGCACCAGCGCGCCGGACAGCGTGACGGCGAGGCCGAACGCGAGCACCTGTCCGGGCACCAGGGAGAGGTCCCACTCGGGGACGACGTCGGGCACGAGCCGGGCGAAGGCCGGGTCGGCGCTCGCGAACAGGCCACCGAAGACCGCGAGCAGCACCGCGCCGAACGTCAACCCCCGCAGCGCCGGGATCAGGCGGCGCGCCGGCATCGCCGGCGCCGCACGGGCCACCGAGCGGGCGACGAACGGCGTGGCCGCTCCGAGCCGGCCGAGCACGGCCGTGGCACCGCGAGCCAGCGCCCCGAGGCCCTCTCCCCGCGCGGCCACCGCAAGCGACCCGAGTCCGAGGGCCGCGAGGAGGTCGAGGGCGATCAGCCAGTCGGCGTCGCGGATAGCGACCATCCCGGCGAGCGCGAGTGCCGCCATCGCCATGCCGACGGTCCACGCCGTCCACCGCCGCGGTCGGGCGCTGGCCACCGCACCGGCCACTCCCGCGCAGGCGAGGGCCGCGCCGAGCCCGAGGTCGTCCCCGGGCACGGTGGCCGCGGCCAGCAGCCCGGCCCCCATCGCAGCCAGGCCGAAGCGGGCCGGGCCCGCGGCCTTCACGCTCGGGCTCCGGGGAGCGAGACCACCATGCGGCACCCGTGCGGCTCGCGGGGCTCCACGCGGATCCGTCCGTCGTGCAGCTCGACGATCCAGCGGGCGATGGACAGGCCGAGGCCGCTGCCTCCGTTGCTCGCCGCGCGCGCGGCGTGTGCGCGGCCGAAGCGCTCGAACACGCGCGGAGCCTCGTCCGCCGGGATGCCCGGCCCCTGGTCGGCCACCACGATCTCGACGCCGTGGGAATCGACGCCCGGCCGGGCGAGCAGGGCGACCTCGCCGTCTCCCGGAGAGTGGCGTACCGCGTTCTCGAGCAGGTTGGCCAGCACCTGGTGCACGCGCTCGGGGTCGCCCTCCGCGGAGAGTCCCTCGGGCTGCACCGACACCGACACGCGGAGGTCGGGCTTCGCGAGCTGGCGGGCGTGGAGACGCGACTCGTCGGCGGCCTGGTCGAGGAGCGCACGGAGCTCGAAGGGCCGTCGCTCGATCCGCAGGCCGCCCGACTCGAGCCGCGAGAGGTCGAGGAGCTGGGCCACGAGCCGTCCGAGCCGGCGCACCTGGACCAGCATGGTCTGGACGGTCTCGGGATCGGCGTCGTCCACACCGTCGGCGACGTTCTCGAGCACGGCCTGGAGTGCCCCGATCGGAGTACGCAGCTCGTGCGAGACGTTGGCCACCAGGTCGCGGCGCTCGCGGTCCATCTCCGCCAGGTCGGCGGCCATCGCGTTGAAGGCGCGGGCCAGCTCGCCCACCTCGTCGCGCGAGGTCGCCGTCACCCGGCGCCCGTACTCACCGCGGGCCATCGCACGCGACGCTGCGGCCATCTCGCGCAGCGGCGAGGTCATCCCGCGGGCCAGCAGGGGAACCATCGCGAGGGCGATCACGCAGGCCGCCACGCCGCAGGCGAGCGGGGAGAAGCCCGCCCGCACCCCGAGTACCCCCACGGTGGCCGTGACCGCGACGGCGGTCAGGATGACCACGCCGAGCTTGACCTTGATCGACGTGAGGGAGTCGAGCGGCCTCATCGCTCGCCCGCCTCGAGCGCGTAGCCCACGCCGTGCACCGTCCGCACCAGTCCGGCGCCGAGCTTGCGCCGGAGCGCGCCCACGTGCGAGTCCACCGTCCGGGCGCCGAGCGCCTCGTCGTAGCCCCACACGTCGGCCATCAGCTGCTCGCGCGTGTAGACGACGCCCGGGCGGGTGGCCAGGCGGCGTACGAGGTCGAACTCGATCGGGGTGAGGTGCACCTCGGCCCCCTCTACGAACGCGCGCCGCGCGTCGAGATCCAGCCTCAGCGCGCCGGCGTGGAGAAGGTCGCGCGCGGCCGCGGCGGTGCGCTCGGAGCGGCGCAGAAGGGCACGCACGCGGGCCACCAGCTCCCGCGGGCTGAAGGGCTTGGTCATGTAGTCGTCGGCGCCCACGCCGAGGCCCACGAGCAGGTCGGTCTCCGCGTCGCGGGCGGTGAGCATCAGCACTGGCACCTCGCGCTCGGACTGGATGCGCCGGCACACCTCGAGGCCGTCGAGGCACGGCAGCATCAGGTCGAGCACCACGAGGTCGGGCCGCAGGCGCCGGCAGAGCTCGACGCCTCCCGGCCCGTCCGCCGCCGTATCCACCGCGAAGCCCTCGCTCTCGAGCCGCGCCGCCACAGCCCCGGCGATGGTCTCCTCGTCCTCGATCACCACCACCGTTCGACCGGTCACGCGGCCAACCGTAACCGCACGATGTGGCCGCTCAGGCCGGGCTTCGTGGAGATTTCGTGGAGGTCCGGCTCGGGCCCGCCCTCGAGCCAAACCGTCCGCTCTCGAGCCCGCGCCTACGGGCGTCGCACGCCCACCACCGTGAACGGCAGCCGCGGCGGGCGCATGGCATTGCGAGCGTCGAACTGCGAGTTCACGACCAGCAGGCGACCCGCGACCGGGGCGATCGTGGTGGGGAAGCGGAACAGCCCGCTCGTGGTCTCCGACTCGACGCGCCCGCTCGAGAAGTCCTCGCTCATGCGCAGCTTGACGATTCGCTCCTGCATGTTGCGCACCACGTAGAGGCTGCGCCCGACCACGAGCAGGCCGTCGCCGTTGGTGAACGGTCCGCCGCCGGCCACCGCGATCGGCGTGACCGTCCGGGTGGCGAGAGGTCGATCCGAAACAGCCCGCCGGTGTTGGACTGGACGGCGACGAGGTAGCGCCCGCCCGCGGCGGTGGCGATGCCGTTCAGGTTGTTGCCCATCCCGTAGCGGATCGGAGACCCGGTGAGGTCGAGCCACACCTCCGGTTGCACGACCTCCGCCGAGGGACTCGCGGCCTGGGCGGCGGAGACGCGATAGATCACCGGACGGCGGGAATCGGTGAAGAAGGCGTCGCCGTTCGGAGCGAGGGTGACGTCGTTGACGAAGGAGTCGGGCGCGCGCAGGTTGGTGTCGAAGGCGCGCACGAGCCGGCGGGTCGTGGTGTCGTAGACGTACAGACGGCCGGTCGCCCCGCCCGCCACGTAGAGGCGCCCGCGGCGGTCGGCCTTCATGCCCACCGCGGCGGTCCGGCCGTCGGCCCCGCCGGTGAGGAACACGCGTGTGTGCGGCCGGTCCGTCGTGCCCCGGTAGATCGCGCCGCCGTTCGTGCTCGAGACGAAGAACGTGCGCGTCCCGGGTCGCACGGCCACGCCCTCCGGAAAGACCGCGCCGCCCGGGAGGGAGTACTGCGGGGGCGCGCCGGCGAAGGCGGCCGGCGGGGTGCCCATGAAGGATGTGGCGGCCACGGCCGTGACCGCGGCGGCGAGGACCAGACGCATCGCGCTCACACGGTAGGAGGCGGTTTCGGTCCGTCTCATTCGAGATCACCGCGGGTGGGCTGTACGCCGGCGAGCAGGCGCTTGGCCGGCTCGTCGAAGTGCGCCCGCTCGGCACTCTGCTCGAGCACGCGCGCCAGGAGCACGCGGTAGTCGGGGTGGACGTCCTCCGAGTCGACCAGGAGTGCCTCCTCGGCCCCGGCGGAGCACTCCAGAGCCAGCATCGGGTCGCGGCCACCAGAGCTTCCGGTTCCATGGCCCCGCAAGTAGAGGCTCACCACGCGGATGTCGGCGTAGGCCACACTGCGATCGCCCTTCCAGGTGCGCAGGCCGACGCCCTCACGGAGCAGCGTCACGCGGTACGTCAGATCGGGCACGGCCAGGACGGCCCATATGCCGATGGTGACGGCGGATAGAGCGGCCCCCGCGAGCACGTAGAGAAGCAGGCTGCCCTCCTCATCCAGGAGCTCGATCGCGCCGTACTCGAGAACCACCAGGAAGACGCCCGCCAAGCCTCCGTAGAAAAGCGGCAGAAACGAGTTCCGCTCCAACTGGCGCGGCAGATTCGGTAGGTGGAACTCTGGGCCTTACGTCCGGAACCCGGGTCCCTCGTCGTATGAGGTCATGCTTCCGTCCTCCGTCCGGGTGAACACGCTCGACGTAGGCGGCTTCGAGGACTCTAGGCGCCGACCTCGTGTCACGCTCGAGCGGCCGAGATGGTGCCCGGCACTACGCTCGAAGGTCACGTGCCGACCGATCCTCTCGCCTCCTTTACCCCTCTCGTCCGTGACTGGTTCGAGCGTGCCTTCGAGGGTCCCACCGAGGCGCAGATCCAGGCCTGGCCGGCCATCGCCCGCGGGGAGAACGTGCTGCTATCGGCGCCCACCGGGTCGGGGAAGACGCTGGCCGCGTTCCTCTGGGCGCTCGACCGCCTCAGGGCCGATCCGCTCGGCGAGGACGAGCGCCGCACGCGGCTCGTCTACGTCTCCCCGCTGAAGGCCCTCTCCTACGACGTCGAGCGCAACCTGCGCGCGCCGCTCCAGGGGATCGGCGGGGGCGTCGAGGTGGCCATCCGCACCGGCGACACGCCGCAGAAGGAGCGCCAGGCGATGCTGCGGCGCCCACCGGACGTGCTCATCACCACGCCGGAGTCGCTCTACCTCATGCTCACCGGTCGCGCGCGGGAGTTCCTCACCGGCGTGGAGTGGGTGATCGTCGACGAGATCCACGCCGTGGCGCAGACCAAGCGCGGGGCTCACCTCGCGCTCACGCTGGAACGCCTCGACCATGCGGCCGAACGCACGGTCCAGCGCATCGGCCTCTCGGCCACGCAGCGACCGCTCGAGGAGGTCGGCCGCTTCCTCGTCGGGCCCACGCGGGAATGCACGCTCGTGGACACCGGGCAGCGCAAGCCGCTCGACGTTCGCATCCAGGTGCCGGTGGAGGACATGTCCGAGCCCGGGGCGCACGACGTGGTGGACCCCGCGGCAGGGGGGATGGGCACGGCGGCCGGAGGAGGCGACCTGGTGGGGGCGGGCACGCCCACGGCGTCGGGCCTGGACGGCGCGGCGCCGAGTGTCGACCTCGACCAGACCACCGACTTCGGCCTCCCCGACCCACCTCCCGCCGCCCTCGCCGGGCGCTCGATCTGGCCGGCCGTCTACCCCGAGCTGCTGCGCCTCGTGCAGGAGCACCGCTCGACGATCATCTTCGTGAACAACCGCCGCGGCGCCGAGCGCCTGGCCGTGCGCCTGAACGAGCTGGCCGGCGAGGACCCCGGCGGCCCCGACGCCAAGCCCGCCGAGATTGCCCGCGCCCACCACGGCTCGCTCGCGCGCGAGGAGCGCACCGTGGTCGAGGAGCTGCTCAAGTCCGGCGAGCTCCCGTGCCTGGTGGCGACCTCGTCGCTCGAGCTCGGCATCGACATGGGCGCGGTGGACCTGGTGCTCCAGGTCGAGTCGCCGAAGTCGGTGACCCGGGGGCTCCAGCGCATCGGCCGTGCCGGCCACGGCGTGGGCGAGGTGTCGAAGGGCCGCGTGTTCCCCAAGTTCCGCGCCGACCTCCTCGAGTGCGCGGTGGTCGTCCACCGCATGAAGCAGGGACTGATCGAGCACACGGTCGTCCCCCGCAATCCGCTCGACGTGCTCGCCCAGCACGTGGTGTCGATGGCCGCCTCGGCAGAGGAGTGGAGCGTGCCCGAGCTGCACGAGCTCGTGCGCCGCACCTACCCGTTCGCCGAGCTCTCGCGCGAGCTCCTCGACTCCGTGCTCGACATGCTCGACGGCCGCTACCCCTCCGAGGAGTTCGGCGAGCTGCGGCCGCGCATCGTGTGGGACCGCGTGGCGGACACCCTGCGCGCGCGCCGCGGGGCCCGCCAGCTCGCGGTCACCAACGCCGGGACCATCCCCGACCGCGGCCTGTACGGCGTCCACCTGCCCGACGGTCGCCGGGTCGGCGAGCTCGACGAGGAGATGGTCTACGAGGCCCGCCCCGGCCAGACGTTCCTGCTCGGGGCGTCGTCGTGGCGGATCGAGGAGATCACCCGCGACCGCGTGATCGTGAGTCCTGCCCCCGGCGCCCCCGGCGCGGTGCCCTTCTGGCGCGGCGACGGCGTGGGCCGCCCCATCGAGCTCGGGCGGGCGATCGGGGAGTTCTGCCGCACCGCGGTGGACAAGGAGCCCGAGGAGCTCATGGCCTCCCACGACCTCGACGAGCACGCGGCCCGCAACCTCCTTGCCTACCTGCGCGAGCAGCGCGAAGCCACGCGGGTCATCCCCTCCGACCGCTCGATCGTGGTCGAGCGCTTCCGCGACGAGATCGGCGACTGGCGGCTGTGCGTGCTCACCCCCTTCGGCGGCCGCGTGCACGCGGCGTGGGGCCTCGGGCTGTCGGCCAAGCTGCGCGACGAGCTCGGCCTCGAGGCCGACGCCATCTGGTCCGACGACGGCATCGTCGTCCACCTCCCCGACGCCGACGAGCCCCCGAGCGCGGACATCGTCCTGCTCGATCCCGACGACCTCGAGGACTTGGTCGTCCGCGAGCTCGGCTCCTCGGCGCTGTACGGATCGCGGTTCCGGGAGAACGCCGCGCGTGCGCTGCTCCTGCCGCGCGCGTATCCTGGGAGGCGCACGCCCCTGTGGCAGCAGCGGCTGAAGGCGCAGTCGCTCCTCGAGGTGGCAAAGCGCTACGGCCAGTTCCCGATCGTGCTCGAGACCTACCGCGAGTGCCTGCGCGACGTGCTCGACCTTCCCGCCCTCGACGAGGTGCTGCGCGCGCTGCACCGCCGCGAGCTGACCCTGGTCGAGGTCGAGACTCAGCGCGCGTCGCCGTTCGCCTCCTCGCTGCTCTTCGACTACGTGGCCACCTACATGTACGAGGGGGACACGCCGAACGCGGAGCGCCGCGCGGCCGCGCTGTCCCTCGACCGCGACCTGCTGCGCGAGCTGCTCGGGCAGGAGGAGCTGCGCGAGCTGATCGACCCCGCCGCGCTCGAGGAGGTGGAGGCCGACCTCCGGCGCACGAGCGAACGCTCCCGAGCGGCGAACTCCGACGGCCTGCACGACGTGCTCCGGGCGGTGGGCGACCTCTCGGCGGCCGAGGCTCAGGCCCGCTGCCTGGACGCCGTCTCCGCCAAGCGGATGCTCGGCGAGCTGGTGGGCGAGCGCCGCGCGGTGGCCATGCGGATCGGCGGCGAGGAGCGCTTCGTGCCCGCCGAGGACGCCGGCCTCTACCGCGACGCCTTCGGCGCCGTGCCGCCGGGTGGCCTGCCCGAGTCGTTCCTCGCGACCGTCGAGGACCCTCTGGCGCGGGTGGCGCGCCGCTACGCGCGTACGCACGGGCCGTTCACCACCGCCGAGCTCCGCGACCGCTACGGCGTCGACCCCTCGGCCGTGCTCCGCGAGCTCGAGCGCTCGGGTGCACTCGTGCGCGGCGAGCTGCGCCCCGGGGGCACCGAGCGCGAATGGTGCGACGCCGACGTCCTGCGGCGCCTGCGCCGGGCGTCGCTGGCCTCGCTGCGTCGCGAGGTGGAGCCGGCCGAGCAGCGCGCGCTCGCCCGACTGCTGCCCTCCTGGCAGGGCGTGGACCAGAAGCCCGCGGGCGGCGCCGGCGTTGACCGTCTGCGCGAGGTGCTCGTGCCGTTGCAGGGGCTCGCCCTGGCGCCCGAGGTGTGGGAGCGTGACGTGCTGCCACGTCGCACCGGCTCGTACTCCACCGCGTGGCTCGACTCGCTGTGCGCGTCCGGCGAGCTCGTGTGGGTGGGAGCGGGCGCGCTCGGACGCTCGTCCGGGCGGGTGGCGCTCTTCTTCCGTGAGGACGCCCGGTGGCTCGGGCCGCCGCCGAGCAAGGGGGAGCCCCCTTCGACGCCGCTCCACGAGGCGCTGCGCGAGCGGCTCTCGGGCGGTGCGTGCTTCTTCACCGACCTGCTGGCGGACGTGACCTCGACCGCGGACGGGACCCTCGTCGAGCCGGTCGAGATCCAGGAGGCGCTCTGGGACCTCGTGTGGGCGGGCGAGGCCACCAACGACGCCTGGGCGCCGCTGCGCGCCCCCCGCCTCTCGCTCACCCGCGCCGCGGCCGAGCGCCCGCGGCGCTTCTCGCGACGTCGTCGCCCGGCCGCGCCGCAGACCCAGGGCCGGTGGTCGCTCACCGGCCCGCTGTTCGCCGACGGCCCCGCCGCCGGCCCGCGGCTTCGCGCCCAGGCCGAGCTTCTGCTCGAGCGCTACGGGATCGTCACCCGCGAGACAGTGCTGGCCGAGGGCGTCCCCGGCGGCTTCAGCACGCTGTACCCGGAGCTCGTGAACCTCGAGACCCTCGGCACCGCGCGGCGTGGCTACTTCGTGGAGGGTCTCGGCGGCGCCCAGTTCGCGCTCGGCGCCGCGGTCGAGCGGCTGCGGTCGATGCGCAACGACGAGCCGGCCGGCGCGGTGGTGCTCGCGGCGACCGATCCGGCGAACCCGTACGGGGCCTCGCTGCCGTGGCCGAAGCGGGAGGGGCCCGACGGCTCGGGAGCCAACGGGTCCGGCGAGGGCGCTGGTACGCGGGGGACTCCTCACCGTCGCGCCGCCCGGGTGGCCGGCGCCTACGTCGTCACCCTCGACGCCGAGCCGGCCCTCTACGTCGAAAGGGGCGGCAAGGGGCTGGTGCCCCTGCGCAATCCGCTCGGGCCGGAAGGCACACCCGAGCCGTGGCTCCCCGAGGCGCTCGACGCCCTGGCCGAAGCCGTGCAAAGCGGGCGGATCGGCCGTCTCGGCATCGAGCGCTTCGACGGTGAGCCGGTGGTCGGATCACCCGCGGAGGCGCTGTTGGTGGACGCCGGCTTCCGCCAGGGACCGCGGAAGCTGACGTTGAGCGCCTGAGCACAGCGGAACACCCGCACAGCACGACGCACGTCTCCTCACCCTAAGGCGTGCGTCGTGTCGTGCACGACATAGCTGTGCAGTACGACGAACGTCGATTATCGGGGTACGTGCGGCGCGCTGTGCACGCTACGGCCACGTTCACAGACCGGCCGCTCATCGACCCGCCTCAGGGTGCAAGCCGCCGCACGGCCTCCGCCGCGCTCACGACGTCGTCCAGTCGCCCCACGGTCTCCCCGGCGTAGAGGCCGGTGCGGTCCACCGCGGCCTCGGGCATGCCCTGCAGCGGAAGCGCAGGGGAGAACAGCGGCAGGCCCGGGCGCTGAAGGCGGGCCACGGCCCCGAGCGCGCCGAGCGGGGCTACGCGACCAACCGGTCCGGTGATGACCGCGGCGCGCCGCACCCACTCAGGGCCGAGGTCCGAGGCCCCGGCGCACCACCTCGTGGTCGCCGCGTTCGGCACCACCCGGTGGCGCAGCGGCCAGCCCAGGCCGAACAGCTCGGTGACCAGCGTGCAGTCGGCTTCGAGCAAGCGGCGGCGATACGCGGGATGCGCGCCAGACTCCCCGGTCAGCAGGAACCGCGTGCCGGACACCGCGGCGTCGGCGCCGGCGTCGATCAGGCGGCGCACATCGGCGGCGTCGGCCACGCCTCCGGCCGCGAGCACCGGCGCGCCCCCGGCCGCCTCGAGCACCTGCGGGAGGACGTGCCCGAGCGGCGCAGAGGCCACCAGGTGACCGCCCGCCTCGAGCCCCTGGACCACCAGACCCGTCGCGCCCTCGGACAGCGCCCGACGCGCCTCCCCGGCGGTGCCCACGGTCTGGAAGACCGGCACGCCTCCGTCTCGGAGCCGGCGCACCCACCGTGGGGCGAAGCCGCCGTGCAACACCACCAACGAAGCCCCCTCGGACACGCACGCGTCCACGTGCGCCCGTCTCGTGAAGGGCACGATCAGGTTCCCGGCGACCGGCCGCCCCGGCGCCAGCCGGCGGGCCTTACGCAGCGAGGCGGCGAACGCGGGAGGGGCCATGATCCCCACCGTCCCGAGCCCTCCGGCGGCGGACACCGCGCCGGCCAGCGCGGGTCCGGCGGCAGCGGCCATCCCGGCCTGGACGACCGGGTGCTCGAGCCCGATGCGCTCGCGCCACTCCACGGCGCTACGCCGGATCGGCGATGACGGCGGGCCGGGTGACCGTGGCCGTCGACGGCTCCGCGACCGCTGCGGTCGAGGTCTCAGCGCAGAGGCACCGGGTCGCCGGCGCCCGCAGCGCCCCGGACAGGAACGCGATCATCCACGCGAGCCGCTCCTCCCTACCGGCGGCCCCGGCCTCGGGCGGCAGGTCGATGACCTGGGCGATCTCCGCGAGCTGCGCCTGGTGCACGTGATGGGAGACGGCCAGCGCGACGGTGCTGCGGAACCGCCACCACCGCTCGGCCGGCGAGAGGTGGGTGAGCACGCGCGCGAACGCCTCCTGGAAGCGCCGGTCGGCGTGCACCACCAGCGCGAGGATCATCCGCCGCATCTCCTGGCCAGGGTCGCCCATGATGCGACCGAAGAGCTGGCCGAGCACCGGCCCGCGCTCCCCTCCGGGATCGAAGGTGTCGAAGATCGGCCCGGCGAAGGCCTCGAGCAGCTCCTCGACCGTGGGCTCGTCGCCGCGGGCCTCTAGCTCGTCGAGCCGCGCGAGCTGGCGCTCGGTGGCCGGGCCGAGGATGCGTCCCACCACCGCCTCGAGCAGCGCCGCCTTGGACCCGAAGTGGTAGTTCACCGCCGCGAGGTTCACGTCGGCGTCGGCGGTGACGGCGCGCAGGGAGGTGCCGTCGAAGCCCTCGGCGGCGAAGCGCCGCTCGGCGGCGTCGAGGATCCGTTGCTTGGTGTCGCGCGTACTCACTCCGTCGTCCTCCTTGACAGCCCCGTCTGGAGCCTGGGCGCTTACTCTAGAGTGCGTTCGAACGAACGTATGAATCAGGCGTTCGCGGCGCCATGGCTCCATCGCGCGCCCCCCGATCCGAGGCCACTCGATGAGAAACCTTCTCGGTCGCTCCCGCGGCATCCGCATACTCAACGTCACGCTGATCGTCCTCGTGCTCGGCGCGGCCACGGCCGCGATCGCCGCCGCCGGGCGCGACGACACCGAGGACCGGCCTCCGCCCTCCGCCGAGGTCGAGCGCGGCGTGGTGGTGTCCACCGTCTCCGCCGACGGCAACGTCGAGCCTCCGAGCGACCTGTCGCTCGGGTTCGAGACCGGCGGCGAGGTCACCGCGGTGGCGGTGGAGGAAGGTGACCGGATCGCGCGCGGTCAGCTCCTCGCGCGCATCGACGATCGCTCGGCGCGCTCCTCCCTCTCCTCGGCGCTCGAGAGCCTCGACTCGGCGCGCGAGCGCCTACGCGACACCCGCGCCGGGAAGACGGCCGACGAGCTCGACCGCAACCGCCGAGCGCTCGCGCAGTCCCGCACGGCGGTCGACCGCGCGGAGACCGACCTCACGAACGCCCGCTCCTCCGCGGGCACGAACGTCGTCACCCTGCGACGCGCGGTGCGTCGCGCGCGGGTGACCGGCGAGCGGGGCCAGCTCCGCGCCTCACGCATCCGGCTGTCGAACGAACGCGTCGAGGTGCGCGAGAACCGGCTGCGCTACCGGCGGCTCGAGGCCCTCGCCGACCAGCTCCGCGCCGACCTCGACGCCTTGCGTGAGGAGCAGCGCGAGCGGACCAACCGCCAGACCGACTCCGCGGCGCGCCGTGCCCGCCTCGAGGCCGAGGTGGGCAGCGCGCAGTCGGAGACGACCGCCGCCTCCGGCCAGGTCGGGACGGCGAGCCAGGAGGAAGCCCAGGCGTGCAGCGCGATGCCCGGCGATCCCGACGCCTGCGCCGACGCGCGGGACGACCGCATGCGCGCCGAGGAGGATCAGCGTGACGCCCAGCGCGATCTCGACGACGCCGAGGGCGACCTCGACGACGCGCGCCGTGAGGACGTCGACCGGACCCAGGACGTGACCAACCTCGACTTCGAGATCCAGAGGCTCGAGACGCGGCGCGGCGCGGTCGAGCGCGACGAGCAGACGGCCAAGGGCGACCTCGACACCTCCCGGGCCACGGTCCGCCAGTACGTGACCGAGGTGGACGGCGACGAGACGGCGCTGCGCGAAGCCGGTCGCAATCTCGGGACCC
>JBPCQB010000127.1:0-7093 GCA_050998555.1 Thermoleophilaceae bacterium | reverse complement strand
AGCTCGCCCGCCAGCTCGAGGCCCCGCTCACCCACGACCTGCGGATGGAGCGCGAGCTTCGCCGCGGCCCCGAGCGCAGCGCGACCCGGCAGCAGGCGCGGCCCCGGCCCCTGGGTGGTGCGAAGGACCTCCTCGACCGACGGCGGGCTGCTCTGCCCGACCATGCCGTCGCCGTGGCCGTTGCCGTTGCCGGCCTGCGCAGCGGTCGGTCGGAGGCCGGCGCCGCCCGGACCCGCCGCCGTACGCGTCGCGTCCGCGCGCCGCCGGCGGCTGCGCTCGCGCTCCTGCGCCTTGGTCCGGCGTCTCGTGCTCGTGCCGCTCGGCGCGGTGCTCGCCATGGTGTCCTCTCGGGTCGCTGCGGGGGCCGGCGCGGGAGCTGTGGCGTCCTGCTCGCCGGTAGGTGCGAGCCTATCCCCCCGCTGCCAACCCCGGCCCGGAGCCGGGCTCGAGCACCTCGACGAGCAGCGCGGAGGGCCGCGCCGGTTCGTGGTGGACGCGCTGGTCGGCCGCCACCAGCGTCGTGGCGGTTCCGGGGTGCTGGCCGGTTCCCGGGTTGCGGACGAAGCGGGGGAAGGCGCCGCTCGACACCTGGAGTCGGACCCGGTGGCCGCGGCGGAATCGCGAGCACGTCGCGCCGAGGTCGAGTGTGATGGGCACCGGCTCGCCGGCGGCCGCTTCGAGCTCCTCGACCCCCACGCGCCGGATCCCGTCGCAGACGTTGGTCGAGCGCCCGGTCGGGTCGACGTCGCAGAGACGGACGAAGAAGTCCGCCGAGCGGGCGGTCGAGCCCACCCACAACTCGACGGAGACCGGCCCGCACGCCTCCAGGTCGCGGTCGAGCGGGGCCGATGTGTAGGTGAGCACGTCGGAGCGCGACTCGAGCTCGCGGTTGTCCTTCCCTCCGGCGGTGCGGGCGAGTGTCGGGCCGCCCACGCTCGGGGTGGGGTCGGCCGGGTCGTAGCGGTAGCCGTCGGGATCGGAGTCAGGGGGCTCCGCCGCCGCGAGCCCGCCGCGCAGCTGGAGGTGCCAGCGCACCGTCCGCGCCCCGGACGGCGGCCAGTCGGGCAGCTCGCGCCAGATCCCCGTCCCGAGCTCGGCGACCCGCACCGGCGAGGTGCGCAGGCCGGCGCGGTCGCCGGAGAGCGCCGCACGCAGCCAGTCCACCGCCTCGGCCATCACCGTGGGCCACCCGCGCGTGGTCACCTCGAGATGGGTCCACGGACCGACGGTGAGGTGCACGTCCACGGACCTCGAGCGAAGGACGCGGTACTGCTCGAGCGTCTGGCGCAGTAACAGGTCGTGCCAGCCACTCTGGAGCAGCACCGGGACGTCGATCCGCTCGAGCGCCGCCGAGTGGTCGATCGGCTCCCACCACGGGTCGTCCGCGTCGGAGTGCTCCAGCCAGTCCTCGAAGAAGGCCACCCGATGTCCGGTCGCCTCGCGGTAGCGCTCCCCGAGCGGCACCTTGTGCACCGTCTGCGCCAGGCGGCGCTCGCGGAGAGGCAGGCCGAGCATGTCGACGCCGATCCCGTGGTCCCCACCGGAGACCTGCTGGGCCCAGCTGAGGCTTGTCTCCAGCGAGAAGACGCCTCCGGGCCAGACCGCCCAGCGGTAGTCGTGCAGCCCCACCTGGACGACCATCGCCCGAAGCTCCGGCGGGGGGTCGATCCCGAGCGCCCACTGGACGAACCCCAGGTAGGAGGGGCCGATGGTCGCGAAGGCGCCGGTGAACCACGCCTGCTCGCGCAGCCAGCGCACCGTGGCCTGGCCGTCAGTGGCCTCGGCGAACGCGGGCTGCTCGAAGCTGCCGCCGGAGCCGTAGCGCCCGCGGCAGCTCTGGACGAGGACCGAGAACCCCTGATGGGCGAACAGCCGGCCGTACATGAGGCCCATCACGCTCCGGCGTCCGTAGGGTGAGCGGACGAGCAGGGTGGGAGGGTCGGGCGCCCCGGTGGGAAACCAGCGGTCGGCCAGCAGGTCCACGCCGTCGTGCGTCGGCGTGCGGAGGTCGCGCTCGACGGCGACGTCGCGGTGCGTGGGCCGCGGAAGCCCCCACGCCCGCGACGCGGCTCGCACCGCGGCGGCGCCGCGTGGGCGCTTGGTTCTCATCGGCCCGTGCCGGCCGGGCTCTGAGGTCAGGAGGCGCCCTGCGCGAGCGACTCGTACTCCTCGTCGCTCAGCTCGAGCGAGCCGGCGGCCACGTTCTCCTCGAGGTGCTCGCGCGAGGAGGTGCCGGGGATGGGAAGCATGGACTTCGATCTGCGCAGCAGCCAGGCCAGCGCCACCTGTCCGTGTGCCGCTCCGCGGGCCTCGGCGATGCGGTCGAGGCGCCCGCCGGGCTGGGCCAGCGAGCCGGCCGCGAGCGGGAAGTAGGGGATGAACGCGAGGTCGTCGCGCTCGCAGGCCTCGAGCACCTCCTCGTGCCCGCGGTCGTCGAGCGAGTAGCGGTTCTGTACGGACACCACGTCGACGATCTCTCGAGCCCGCGCGAGCTGCTCGGTGTTCACGTTGGAGACCCCGATGTGGCGGATCTTGCCCTCACGCTGGAGGTCGGACAGCGCGCCGATCGAGTCCTCGTACGGCACTTTGCGATCCACGGTGTGGAGCTGGTAGACGTCGATGCGGTCCACCTTCAGGCGCGCGAGACTGCCCTCGAGCGCCTCGCGCAGGTGCTCCGGCCGGCAGTCGGCGCTCCACTGGTGCGGGCCCCCGCGCACGAGGCCGCCCTTGGTCGCGACCACGACATCCTCGGGATAGGATGGAGCGCCTCGCCGATCAGCCTCTCCGAGACGTCGGGTCCGTAGGAGTCGGCGGTGTCGATCAGGTTCACGCCGAGCTCGACCGCACGGCGCAGGAGATCCTTCGCGGCCTCGGGCTCGGGCGGATCGCCCCAGATGCCCTCGCCGGTGATCCGCATGGCCCCGTAGCCCAGCCGACGGACCACGAGGTCGCCGCCCAGGGTCATCTCGCCGGAGGCGGCGGCGGGGGTACCGTTGGTCGAGGCCATCGGAGGCTCCCCTACCCGGCGGGCGGGCGGGCGGAAACCGGCGGGGAGCGGAGCGGCGGGCGCTCCTCCCGGCTCGACCGCGGCCGGGAGCTCGGCCACCGAGGGCACGAGCGCTCAGTCCCCGGGGACCCCCCCGTCCAGGGTGTGCTCCACCTCGTCGGCGGCCCGCTCGATGAGCCCCCGCACCTCGTCGGCCGGCTCGGAGAAGCGGCCGAGCACGTAGGAGGCCACGATCTCCGGATCGGTGGAGTCGGGCCGGCCCACGCCCACGCGGACGCGGTGGAAGTCCGGCCCCCCCAGCTCGCGGCGCAACGACTTCAGCCCGTTGTGGCCGGCCAGCCCCCCGCCCAGCCGTCCGCGCACGTCACCGAAGGGCAGGTCGATCTCGTCGTGCACCACCGCGATGCGGCCGAGCTCGAGCCCGAGCGCGCCGCGGGCCGGACCGGCCGAGCGCCCGGCCTCGTTCATGTAGGTCTGGGGCATGAGCAGCCCGACCCGGGGCCGGCCGGGGCCGCTGCGACCCTCCGCGTACAGGCCCGCGTAGCGCTGGCGCGGGCGCGGCAACTCCCAGCGGGAGAGCAGCTCGAGCCCGACCATGAATCCCACGTTGTGGCGCGTGCGCTCGTAGCGGGATCCGGGGTTCCCGAGCCCGACCACGAGCCAGTCGACCTTTCCCCCGCCGGCGCCCTTCGCGCGGCGGAGGAGGGTCAGGAGTCCTCGCCCCCCGCTTCGCCGCCGGCGCCGGGCTCGATCCCGGCCCGGTCCGCCGCCTCGGCGTCCTCGCCAACGAGCTCGGTCTCCTCCTCGATCGCGTCGGTCTCCTCGAGACCGGTGGCGGTGCCGACGGTGGCGATGATCGTCTCCTCGAGGTCGTCGAGGAACTCGACCCCCTCGGGCGGGGTGATCTCGGACAGATGGAGGGTGCCGGCCACCTCGAGATCGGAGACGTCCACGTCGATGTGCTCGGGGAGGTCCCCCGGGAGGGCCTCGATGTTGAGCTCTCGGGTGACGTGCTCCAGCACGCCGCCCTGCACCACTCCGGGGGCCACTTCAGCGCCGACCAGCTCGACGGCCATGGTGGACTGGATCTTCTCCCGCATGTTCACCTGGAGCAGGTCGAGGTGCATGACCTCGCCGCGCACCGGATGCTGCTGGGTCTCCTTGAC
Organism: Thermoleophilaceae bacterium; assembly: GCA_050998555.1. GTDB lineage: Bacteria > Actinomycetota > Thermoleophilia > Solirubrobacterales > Thermoleophilaceae > JACCZP01. Next base: position 2,920 of record JBPCQB010000127.1, on the reverse strand, counting down.
GATCACCGGCAACGGGCGGGCGGACCCCACCTTCAGGTCGATCACCGCGGTGACCTCCTGGAGGGCGAGGCGCAGGTCGCGGACGCCGACCTTGAAGGACACGGGATCGGCCCCCTCGCCGTAGACCACGCCCGGGACCCAGCCCTCGCGACGCAGACGCCGCGTCGAGCGGGAGCCGCGCTCGGAGCGCTCCTCGACGGTGAGTGTGGGGCGGTCGCCGTCGGCCATGCGGCCGGCGAGTCTACGACGCTCAGCGTCGTGTGCCCCGGCTCTTCTGCCAGGGCGGGCTCGCCACCATCGCGGGGACCCCCGGCGACGACCGGATCACGGGAACGCCAGGTCCCGACGTGATCGTCGGCCGGGGCGGCACGGACACGATCCTCGCTCTGGGCGGCAACGACGTCGTGTGCGGCGACAGCGGGACCGTCGACATCGACACCAGCGACGACGGCGCGGACGTGATCGACGGAGGAGCCGCCGCGGACATGGTCGACGGCCAGGGGAACGGCGACCGCCTGGCCGGCGGAAGCGAGCCCGACACGCTCGCAGGGGGACCCGGGGCCGACACCCTGACCGGAGCCGGAGGCCCCGACGTGCTCTTGGGCGACGCCGGGGCGGACACCGTCGATGGCGGCGCGGAGGGCGACACCCTCGAGGGTGGCCTCGACGACGACCTCCTCTCGGGCGGTCTCGCCTTCGACACGATCCAGGGCGGCGAGGGCAGCGACACCCTGGACGGCGGGGGCATGAACGACACGCTCGGCGGAGGCCCAGGGCCGGACGCGCTGCGTGGCGGAGAGGGCAACGACGAGCTGGACGGCCAGGGCGACGACGACGACGTCCGCGGCGAGGACGGCGACGACGAGCTGGCCGGGAACGTCGGTGACGACGAGCTGCACGGAGGGGACGAGGACGACGATCTGCAGGGTGGAGACGGGGACGACCACGTGCTCGGCGGGGAGGGCCTCGACCGCGGCTCGGGGAGCGCGGGCGACGACGAGGTGGACGGCGGCGGGGGCGACGACCTGATCGAGGGTGGCGCCGACGACGACGAGGTCGACGGCGGGGGTGAGGACGAGATCGAGCAGAGCTGCGAGGGCTAGGGAGGCCCGACGGGACCGCGGGTCCGACCCGGCGCGGCGCGGCGCGGCGCGGCGCGGCGCGGAGGCCCTAGAAGAGCTGGTTCTCGCCGGCGAAGATCTCGGACACCGACTCGTCGGCGAAGATCTTTCGCACCGACTCGGTGAGGATGTCCGCGCAGGTGAGCGTCCGGATCATGTCCGGGGCGCCCTCGCGGAGCGGCACCGTGTTGGTGACCACGATGCCGGACAGGGGCGACGACGCAAGGGTCTCGAAGGCGCTCCCCGAGAACACGCCGTGGGTGGCCACGGCGTAGACCTTCGAGGCTCCGGCGTCGAGCACCGTCTGGGCGGCGGCCGCGAGCGTTCCGCCGGTGTCGATGATGTCGTCGACGATCACCGCCACCTTGTCCTTGACGTCGCCGATGACGTAGCCGATCTCGGCCACCTGCTGGGCGGGGCGCTGCTTCTCGAGCAGGGCGTACGGCGCACCGAGCTTGCGCGCGAAGTTGCGGGTGAGCTTGACCCGGCCGGCGTCGGGCGAGATGACCACGACGTCGGCCTCCTCCCCCAGCTGGTCGGCGATGTAGCGGGTGAGGATGGGCATCGCCGTCATGTGGTCCACCGGCTGGGAGAAGAAGCCCTGTACCTGGCCGGCGTGGAGGTCCATGGTCAGCAGACGGTCGATGCCGGCGGTCTCGAGCAGCTTGGCCACCAGGCGCGCGGTGATGGGCTCGCGCGGCGCCGACTTCTTGTCCTGGCGCGAGTAGCCGAACCACGGGCACACGGCGATCACCCGGTGGGTGGATGCACCCTGGGCGGCCTCGACCATGACGAGGAGTTCCATGAGCGCGTCGTTGACGGTCAGGCCCTCGCGTGGGGACCCGGCGATCGACTGGACGATGAACAGGTCGGCGCCGCGGATCGACTCCTCGTAGCGGCAGTAGACCTCGCCGTCGGAGAACGTCTTCAGGCCGGCCTCGGTGAGTCCCACGCCCAGGCGCTCGGCGATGCGGCCCGCCAGCTCCTGGGAGGCGCGTCCGGCGGCGACCATCAGGCGCTTGTCGCGCTCGATCGGCAGGCTCGTGCCGCTGGCCGCGGGACCGACCTCCAAGGTGCTCATCCCCGTGACCTCTCCCTCACTCGCTCCGCGTAGCCCTCGACGTTGCGCTGCTCCGGCCGGGCGATGCCGAGCGCCCCGTCGGGGACGTCACCGGTGATCGCCGAGCCCGCGCCAGTGTACGCGCCGTCCCCGACGTGTACGGGCGCGACCAGCGAGGTGTGCACGCCCGTCCTCGCCCCCCGTCCGATCACCGTCCGGTGCTTCTCGCGACCGTCGTAGTTCGCGGTGATCGTGCCCGCGCCGAGGTTCGCGCCCTCCCCTACGTCGGCGTCGCCGACGTAGGAGAGATGCGGCACCTTCGCGCCGGCCGCGATGGTCGAGTTCTTCACCTCGACGAAGGTGCCGGCCTTGGATCCGGCCTCGAGCTGCGCGCCCGGGCGCAGATACGCGAACGGCCCGACGCTCGCGCCCTCGCCCACCACGCAGTCCGTGAGGAATGAGTGAGGGACGACCGCCCGGTCGCCGATGCGGGCGCGGTCCGCGGTCGTGTGGGGACCGATCCGGCACCCGCTCCCCACCCGTGTGGCCCCGGTGAGGGTCACCCCCGGACCGATGACCGTGTCGGGGCCGATCTCGACGTCGGCGTCGAGATGGACCGACTCGGGGACCGGGAACGAGACGCCGCCGAGGGCGTGGCCCTCGATCAGCCTCCGGCGCGCGAGCGCCTCCACGGCCATCAGGTCGACGCGGGTGTTCACCCCCATCGCGCTCGAGGTGT
>JBPCQB010000013.1:0-5252 GCA_050998555.1 Thermoleophilaceae bacterium | reverse complement strand
CCGAGGGCCGTCACGTCTTCCAGCGCATGAGCGTGCGCGAGAACCTCGAGCTGGGCGCGTACCTGCGCCGCGACGCCCGGGTGGACGCCGACATGCAGAGGGTGTTCGAGCTGTTCCCGCGGCTCTCGGAGCGCCAGAGCCAGAAGGCGGGCACGATGTCCGGCGGGGAGCAGCAGATGCTCGCCATCGGCCGCGCGCTGATGGCCGAGCCGCGGCTGCTGCTGCTCGACGAGCCCTCGATGGGAATCGCCCCGGTGCTGGTCGAGCGGATCTACGAGACCATCGCCGAGATCAACCGTCAGGGCACGACGATCCTCCTCGTCGAGCAGAACGCGAACTTCGCGCTCGAGGTCTCCTCACGGGGGTACGTGCTCGAGACCGGCACGGTGGCCCTCTCCGACCGCTCCGCGACGCTCCGCGAGAATCCCGAGGTCCAGCGGGCATACTTGGGCACATGATCCTGTTCGCCGCGATCGGCGCCACCGCGCTGTGGCTCACGTTCCTCTGGCTCGGCTCGGGGATCGCCGCCTCGTGGCTGTCCGAGCGCAAGGGCTACGGCGAGCGGGTGGGCCTCGCCTCGGGCCTGCTGCTGAACGTCATCGGGGTGGCGGTGTGGCTCGTGTGGCCGCCGAGGCCCGACTCGCGCTGGCGCGTCCAGGGCGCCTTTGGCGGTGCCGGGCGCACGGCGCGTGCCCCACGGGCGGGGCCCGACGAGGCCGCGTAGTGGCCTCCGCCGACCGCTAGAGGACCGGCCCGGCCGTGCCTCCGCCGAGGCGCGTGGACGGACGCGACGGCGACGAGCGCCATCAGCCGCTGCCCGGGCTCGCGGCTCTCCCTGCTCATCTGCTGGGAGGGCTCCCGGTGCCGGTGCGACGGAGCCTCGTGGCGCTCGCCGTCCTCCTGGCGCTCGCGGCCGGCGTGGGAGCGCTCGTCGTGCTGCCCGCGAGCCGCGAGGGCGCGCGCCGGCTCGAGGCCGAGGAGAGGACGAGGCATGAGAACGCGCGGCGCGAGCGCGACCGGCTGGCCGCCGCCGCCGCGCGTCCCCACGCCGGCCTGCTCCCCGGCGGTCGGGAGGGGCAGCGCACGGCCGCCGGATTGCGCCGGGCGGTGCGGGCGCTCGAGACGGCGGTGGCTCGCGATGCGCGCTCGCGCGTGCGCCGCGGGCTGCTGGCCGGGCCGATCCTGCGGGCGACGTGCTCGCCCTTCCCCTCAGGCGCGCGCTCGGCGCCTCCGGGGGGCGATCGCGGACGCTACGAGTGCCTCGCCGCAACCCGCGACTTCGGAGCCACGGAGGGCTCGGAGGCCGGCTCCCTCGGCCACCCCTACCGAGCCCTCATGGACTTCCGCGCGGCGCAGTTCACGTTCTGCAAGGTGACGATGCGCCCGGGCGAGGGCGGGTTCACGCGCCGGTCGGTGACGGCGGTGCCCAGGGCGTGCGGCGGCTGAGACGCCGGCCCCCGCCCGAGTTGGGGGCGCCCGCGCGGCGGGCATACTGGCCGGGTGAGCACGCTGAACGCAGAGGCCCGGACGGTCGAGCTGCCTCCGGCCCGGGGGGCGCTGAGCGAGTGGTTGCTCGCGGTGCTGGCCGGGCCGCCCCGCGCGGCGCTCGCGACGCCGCCGGAGGTCCCGGCCGCCGAGGCGCGCCGCGGTGAGGACTTCCACCTGTCGCTGTACGTGCTGTACGAGCTCCACTACGGGGGCTTCGAGGGCGTCGACGCCGGGTGGGAGTGGGAGCCCTCGCTGCTCGCGGTGCGCCGGGAGCTCGAGCGTGCCTTCGAGGCCGCGCTCGAGGAGGACGTGGGCGACGCCGGGAGCCACCCCCCGGAGGACGTCGAGGCCGCGCTGCGGGCGGTGGGGGCCGACGGCGAGGGAGGCGTGTCGCTCCCCGGCCACGTGGCGCGCTCGGGCACGCTCCAGGAGGTCCGGGAGATGGTCGTGCACCGCTCGGCCTACCAGCTCAAGGAGGCCGATCCCCACTCCTGGACGATCCCGCGGCTGCGCGGCGCCCCCAAGGCCGCGCTGGTCGAGGTCCAGTTCGACGAGTACGGCGCCGGCGACCCGGCGCGACTGCACCAGACCCTGTACGGCGAGACGATGGACACGCTCGGGCTCGACCCGCGACCGGGCGCCCACCTCGACCTCATCCCCGGCGTGACGCTGGCCACCGCGAACCTGGCCTCGCTGCTCGGCCTTCACCGGCGTCTACGGGGAGCGAGCGTCGGGCACCTGGCCCTGTTCGAGATGACCTCGCCCGACGCCAACCGCCGCTATGGCCACGGTCTCCGCCGGCTCGGGCTGGGTCCGAGGGCCACCGGCTTCTACGACGAGCACGTGGAGGCCGACGCCCTCCACGACGCGCTCGCGGTCCACGACGTGGCCGGTGCGCTGGCCCGGTCGGAGCCCGAGCTGGCCGGGCAGATCGTGTTCGGGGCCCGGGCGCTCGCCGCCGTCGAAGGTCGCTTCTCCGAGCACGTGCTCGGGTGCTGGGCGCGGGCGGAGAACTCGCTGCGCGCTGCGCTTCCTCAGCCCGGCTCCACCGCCAGCGGAACCACGAGCTCCTCGCCGACCTCGCGCGCCGGTCCGGCGGGCGCCCGGTAGCCGACGCTGCGGTGGGTGCCGTCGCAGATGGCTCCGAGCCGCGATCGACCGCACCGGCAGAGCGCCACCGTGCGGCGGTGGGTGGGCACCGCTGCGCCCGTCTCGTCGACGAGGCGGAACGGGCCGCGCAGCACCACCGGCCCGTCGGGGTAGGGCCGAAGCGTCGTGGGTCGGGGCCTGCGGCGCCCGCCCTGTCCGGGGCGCACGTCGCCCTCAGCGCTCGAGCTCATACACCGACACGTGCTTCGTGCTCGCCGCGGTGAAGGGCTCGAGCGACCACCCGCCGAAGCGCTTGCGTAGGCGCAGCCCCCCGAGTCGGGCCATCAGGTCCATCTCCCGCGGAGAGGAGTACTGGTTCGTGAACGAATTGAGCCTGACGCCGCCCTCGGAGGAGAGGTGCACGTTCGTGACCTCCATTCGCTGGGAGACCACGTCGTACTCCATGACCTGGAGCTCGACCCGCTCCGCCGAGCGAAACCGGGGCATGACCGCCCTTCCGTTTCGGAAGTCCGCCGGGTCGACCAGGTTGCCCTCGACGACGAAGACGCCGCCGGGACGCAGGTGCTCGGCCGCGGTCGCGAAGCAGCGCACCTGCCGGTCGTGGGAGGGCAGGCCGTAGATCGTGTGCAGGGCGAGCACCACGCACGTGAAGCTCTGGTCGATCCGGTAGTCGTCGAACGAGGACTGGACCACCGGGATGTGCTCCCCACCGGGCTTGCGGGCCAGCTCGGCGATCATCGCCGCCGAGGCCTCGACACCGTGCACGTCGATCCCCCGCGCGACGAGCGGAAGGGCGAGGCGCCCGGTGCCGACCCCGAGCTCGAGCAGCGGACCGTCTCTAGCCAGCTCGGCGAGCAGGGCCACCGCGTCGTCGGTATCGGGAATCGCTCCGTAGAGGGCGTCGTAGTCGCCGGCCACGGCCTCCCCGTAGGCCGCGGGGTCATAGGCGGAGGTCGACGCCCCGTCCCCACCGCTCGCACGGCCGTCAGGAGCGGGCTCCGGGCTCTCATGACCGTTACGCGCGGCCGACCCCGTGGAGAAGCTGCGATCTTCGGTCTCGTGTCCGGCGGCCACGAGGGTCAAGGTTCCCCGGTGCGGCGGCTCGCACACTTCCCGTCTCCTACCCGGCACGCTCTCGTACGGAGAGACCCTTCGAATCACCGGCCCAGAGACCGGCCACGGCTGACGCAACCGACGCGCGACGTCGGCGACGCCTGCCGTAACCGACATGCGACGTCGCCGACATCTGGTGTCGGTAGTGGGTGGTCGCTCGGATCCGCGCTCCAGGTGAGGGTCGCTGAACGTGTGCGGCTTACGCTCCTCGACGTGTCCTCCACGCCCGAGCCCGACCGCGGCCCCGCCCCGCGGCCGCGTCGCTTCTACACCGACCCCGAGTGGCTCCGCCCCGGTGGCGATCCGGTCGCGGTCCGGCGGTCGGGGTCCGGGCCGCCGCTCCTCTTCCTCCATGGCGCGAGCTTCTCGCGGATGTGGCTTCCCTTCCACGAACGTCTGGCCGAGGAGCTAGACGTGATCGCCCCCGAGCATCCGGGCTACGGCGAGACACCGCGCTCCCCGCGGGTGGGGTCGATGGACGACCTCGCCCTCGTGTATCACGAGATGCTCGACGAGCTCGGCCTCGAGCGGGCGCACCTGGCCGGTTGGTCGCTGGGGGGATGGCTCGCGGCGCTCATGGCCGCCGAGCGGCCCGAGCGCGCCCTTTCGCTGAGCCTCCTCACGCCCGCCGGTCTCTCTGCTCCCGGCGCGGCCGACACGCCCGACCTGTCCGATCCCGAGGCGCTCTGGGACGCGATGTTCGTGGACCGGAGCCATCGCGACGAGGTCATGCCCGACTACGACGATCCCGACGAGGTGGCCCAGCTCGAGTTCGAGGGGGAGACCCGGGTCGGGTTGAGCCACGGCGCGACGGCCGACGAGGAGCTCGAGCGGCGCGTCGCCGCGGTGACGGTTCCGTCGCTCGTGGTGGGCGCGGAGCGCGACCTCATCGTGCCCGACGGGGTGGCCGACCGCTACGCCGAGGTCATCCCGGATGCCAGACTGGTCCGGGTGCCCGGCACCGGCCACGGGCTGATCATCGAGCGGCCCGAGGAGGTGGCGAGGCTCGTGGTCGCGCACGCGGTCGGCGCGTAGCCCGCGACCCGCCTCCTACTTCCCCGTCGCCTCCCTCAAGGCCCCTTCGAGCTCCGGCTGCCGCCATGAGTAACCGAGGTCGAGCAGCCGCCGGGGAATCGCCCGGTGGCCGGTGGTGATGATCTCCGACATGTCGCCGTAGAGCGCCTTGAGCGCGAGCGCGGGCACCGGCGCCACCGCCGGACGCCCCAGCACGCGCCCGAGCGTCTTCGAGAGCTCGCGGTTGGTCACGGGCTCGGGGGCGGTCACGTTCACCGGCCCGGAGGCGGCCTCGGTGTCGAGGCAGAAGAGGATCGCGCCCACCACGTCCTCGGCGTGAACCCAGGGCACGTACTGGCGCCCGCCCGCGATCGGGCCGCCCATGCCCATCTTGAACGGCGGGAGCATCTTCTCGAGCGCGCCACCGTTCTCGGAGAGCACGACGCCGGTGCGGATGGTCACCACGCGCACGCCGAGCTCCTCGGCGCGGCGGGCCTCGTTCTCCCAGTCGACGGTCACGTCGGCGA
>JBPCQB010000134.1:0-10455 GCA_050998555.1 Thermoleophilaceae bacterium | reverse complement strand
TGAAGATCTACAAGCTCCAGGTCGTCGAGGTCCCGACCAACATGCCGATGGTCCGCAAGGACCAGAACGACCAGATCTTCAAGACCAAGGACGGCAAGTGGCGGGCGGTGGCGCGCGAGATCGAGGCGCGCCACGACCACGGCCAGCCCGTGCTCGTCGGCACGATCTCCGTCGAGGTCTCGGAGCTGCTCTCCCGGCAGCTGAACGAGCACGGCGTCCCCCATTCGGTGCTGAACGCCAAGCCCGAGTTCGCCGAGCGCGAGGGCGAGACCATCGCCGAGGCCGGCCGCCCCGGCACGGTGACGATCGCCACGAACATGGCCGGCCGCGGCGTCGACATCAAGCTCGGCGGCAACGCCGAGCACCAGACCCATCTCGAGCTCGCGAAGCTCGGGCTCGTCCCCGAGCAGCCCGAGTACGACGAGATGTGGGACGACATCTACCCGAAGGTCGAGGAGGAGGTCGCGGCCTCTCACGAGAAGGTGGTCGAGGCCGGCGGCCTGTTCATCCTCGGCACCGAGCGCCACGAGTCCCGGCGGATCGACAACCAGCTCCGCGGACGCTCAGGCCGCCAGGGCGACCCCGGCGAGTCGCGCTTCTACCTCTCCGCCCAGGACGACCTCGTCCGCCTGTTCGCCGGTGAGCGCATCTACAAGATCCTCGACCGCCTCGGCGCGACCGACGAGGAGGGCGAGGAGCAGCCCATCGAGGCCGGCCTGCTGACCAAGCAGATCGAGGGCGCCCAGCGCAAGGTCGAGGAGCAGAACTTCCTCATACGCAAGCGTGTCCTCGAGTACGACGACGTGATGAACCAGCAGCGCGAGGTGGTCTACGGCTACCGCGACCGCATCCTCGAGGGCGAGGACATCTCGCATACCGCGCGCGAGCGGCTCTCCGACGCGGTCGATCGTCTGTGCCGCGAGTACATGGCCAGCGAGCACGCCGAGGAGTGGGAGCTCGGGGCCATGTTCACCCAGCTCGAGCAGATGTACCCGACGGCCATCGCCGTCGAGGACGTCGATCCGGACAGCGTGGAGCGGGAGAGCCTGATCGTCGAGCTGCGCGAGGACGTCGTCCGCGCCTACGCGGAGCGCGAGCAGGAGCTCGGCTCCGACCTCATGCGTGCGCTGGAGCGCTACACGCTGCTGCAGATCATCGATGACCGCTGGCGCGAGCACCTCCACGACATGGACTACCTGCGCGAGGGCATCCACCTGCGTGGCTTCGCGCAGATCGACCCGCTCGTGGCCTACAAGAACGAGGCCTACGAGATGTTCAGGGGCCTCATGAACACGATCTGGGAGGAGTTCGGACGCTTCCTGTTCCACGTCGATGTCCAGGTGGAGTCCGAGAACGGGGACGCGCCGGCGCCTCCGGCCGGCCAGTCCTGGACGCCGAGCTCCTCCTCGAGCTCGACGTCATCGCTCTCGTACTCGGGCGGCACTGCGGCCGACCAGCCGAGCGCCCTGGCCGCCGCCCGCCAGGGCGGCCCGGTGGGTGACGGGGCCGACGCGATGGCCCAGAACGGCGACGGCTACGTCGACGGCGCCGTCGAGGAGGCGATCAGCGTGCCCGCGGTGCAGACGCGCCGCGTGGAGGAGTCCGAGCGCGTGGGCCGCAACGACCCCTGCTGGTGCGGCTCGGGTCGGAAGTTCAAGCGGTGCCATGGTGCGTAGCACGCGCCACGACGGGGCGCCTCGATGAGCGCTGCGCCCCTCCGCGACCGGCTGGCGCTGCTCGCGGACTACCTTTGACCCCGCTCGCCTGAGCGAGCGCCGCGCCGAGCTCGAGAGTGAGATGGGTGCGACGGGCTTCTGGGACGACCAGGAGCGCGCCGCGAAGGTCACCGCCGAGCACGTCCGCGCCTCACGGCGCCTCGATGCTCTGGCTGCGCTCGAGGCCGAGGCCGAGGAGCTCGAGACCTTCGAGGAGCTCGCCGGCGAGGACGCCTCGATCGCGGAGGAGCTCGACGACCGTCGCCGGGCGCTTGCCTCGCGCCTCGACGAGCTCGAGGAGGAGAGGCTGTTCGCCGGCCCCTACGACGCGGGCGACGCCGTGGTGGCGGTCAGCGCCGGCGCCGGCGGCACCGACTCCCAGGACTGGGCGGAGATGCTCCTGCGCATGGAGATGCGCTTCGCTGAGCGTCGCGACTTCGCGGTCGAGCTCAAGGAGGCGAGCGAGGGGGAGGAGGCCGGGATCAAGTCCGCGACCTTCCTCGCCCGGGGCGAGAACGCCTACGGCGTGCTCTCGGCCGAGAAGGGCGTGCACCGCCTGGTGCGGATCTCGCCGTTCGACGCGGCCTCGCGCCGGCACACGGCGTTTGCCCAGGTCGAGGTCTCGCCGCTGGTGGACGACGCCCTCGACGTCGAGATCGACGACGCCGACCTCCAGGTCGACACCTACCGCTCCTCCGGCGCCGGCGGTCAGCACGTGAACAAGACCGATTCCGCGGTGCGCATCACCCACCGGCCCACCGGCATCGTGGTGCAGTGCCAGAACGAGCGCTCGCAGGGCTCGAACCGGGCGACCGCCATGGCCGTGCTGCGCTCGCGCATGCTCGAGCTCGAGGAGCGCCGTCGCCGCGAGGAGGTCGCGAAGGAGAAGGGCGAGGCCCAGGACGTGGCGTGGGGCTCGCAGATCCGCTCCTACGTGCTCCAGCCCTACACGATGGTCAAGGACCACCGCACCAATCGCGAGATGGGGGACGTCCAGCGCGTCCTCGACGGCGACCTCGACGGCTTCGTCCGCGCCGAGCTCCTGCGTCGGGCCGGCATGGAGGCCGCCGGCACGGCGGCGGAGTAGGGACGCCCCGTTGGAGACGCCGGCCCCCGCGCAGGCCCCCGAGGTGCTCGACGCGGCGCCCGAGGCGGCCCTCGCCGACCTCGTGGACCGCGCGCTGGCCGAGGACATCGGCTCCGGTGACCTGACGGGCGTTGCGGTGGTGGACGCTGACGCCCGGGCGCGCGCGGAGGTGCTCCAGAAGGCCGAGGGGGTGATCGCCGGTCTCGACGCCGCGACGGCGGTGCTCGCCCGCGCCGACGGCGCCATCCGCGTCCGAGCGCTGGTCGACGAGGGCCGCTGGCGCGCGGGTGGCCCGGTGCTCGAGGCGGAGGGCCCGGCCCGCTCGCTGCTGGCCGCCGAGCGCGTGGCCCTGAACCTCCTGGGCCACCTCTCCGGCGTGGCGACGCTCACCGCCCGGTTCGTGCACGCGGTCGAGGGCACCGGCGCCCGCATCCTCCACACCCGCAAGACCACACCGGGTCTTCGCGACCTCGAGCGCCGAGCGGTGCTCGCCGGGGGAGGGGCCAGCCATCGCGCCGGCCTCTACGACGCGATCCTCGTCAAGGAGAATCACGTGGCGATGGCGGGCGGCCTGACCGAGGCGGCGCGCCGGGCGGTGGAGGCGGGTCGTGCGCCGGAGGGAGGCCGGGCGGTCGACGTGGTGGTCGAGTGCGAGGACCTCGTCGAGGTGGAGCAGGCGCTGGCCGCCGGGGTGCCGCGCGTGCTGCTGGACGACATGCCGCTCGAGGACGTGCGCGCCGCGGTGGAGATGGCCGCGGGCCGGGCGGTGGTCGAGGCCTCGGGCGGCGTGTCGCTCGAGCGCGTGCGCGAGATCGCGGAGGCCGGTGTCGACCTGATCAGCGTCGGAGCGCTGACCCACTCGGCGCCCACGCTCGACATGGGCATGGCCCTCGTCCGAACCTAGACTCGAGGGCCATGGCCGTGGCCCTCCCCGTAGCCGACCCCGTCGCGGCGATGCAGCGCGAGGTGCGCGCGCTCGCCGCCGAGCGCGACGCGGTGATCCTCGCGCACAACTACCAGGTGCCGGAGGTCCAGGACGTCGCGGACTTCGTCGGCGATTCGCTCGGGCTCTCGCGTCAGGCGGCGGACACCGAAGCCGGAACGATCGTGTTCTGCGGCGTCCACTTCATGGCGGAGACCGCGTCGATCCTCTCCCCGGACAAGACCGTTCTGCTCCCCGATCTCGGCGCCGGCTGCTCGCTGGCCGACTCGATCACCGCCGAGGAGCTACGGGCCTGGAAGGCCGAGCACCCCGGTGCGGTCGTGGTGATGTACGTGAACACCACCGCCGAGGTCAAGGCCGAGACCGACTACTGCTGCACCTCGTCGAACGCGGTGCAGGTCGTCGAGCACATCTGGCGCGAGCACGGGGAGGACACCGAGATCCTGTTCGGCCCGGACATGTTCCTCGGCGCCTACGTCGAGCGCATGACCGGCCGGCGGATGACCGTGTGGATGGGTGAGTGCCACGTGCACGCCGGCATCCGTCCCGGCGACATCGCCGACGTGCGCGAGGCCCATCCCGGAGCGGAGTTCCTCGTCCACCCCGAGTGCGGCTGCTCGACCTCGGTCATGGAGTACGTGGCCGCCGGCGACGTCGACGCCGAGGGCGTGCACATCCTGTCCACCGGAGGGATGCTCGCCCACGCGCGGCGCTCGGAGGCCGACACCTTCGTCGTGGCCACCGAGACCGGGATGCTCCATCCCCTGCGGGTCGAGCACCCGGAGAAGCACTTCGTGGCTGCCAACGAGGCCGCCGTGTGCGGCTACATGAAGATGATCACGCTGCCGAAGGTCCTCGCCGCGCTGCGCGACGGGGGAGACGGCTACACCGTGAGGGTCGACCCCGGCTTGGCCGGGCGCGCGCGGTTGCCGATCGAGCGCATGGTGGCCATCGCGCCGTAGAGCCCGTCCTTTGGTCGTGCTCGCGCCGTAGGCGCCCGGGGTGGACGGACCGGGCTCGGCGCCACGCCGTCCGGGATTTCGCGCTCCGGGCGGCAAGCGGCGCGCCTTTCTTAACGCCCGTAACCCTCCGGTGCGCCGGCGGCCGCCAATCTCCGCCCGTGCCCGGCGAGATCACAGTCACCGCCGATATAGCTCAACAACTTGCCCTCCTTGGTCCGGACCGAGCGATCGCCCGCCTGGCGGAGGCGCAGCACGGGGTCGTCGCCCGTAACCAGCTGGTCGAGCTCGGACTTCGCGAGGGAGCGATCGACCGCCGCCTCGAGCGCGGGCGCCTTCAGCGGGTGCACCGCGGCGTCTATGTCGTCGGTCACCGGATCCTCTCACGCCGGGGGCGCTCGATGGCCGCCGTGCTCGCAGCCGGCCCGGGCGCCGTGCTCTCCCATCGCTCGGCGGCCGCCCTCTGGGGCCTTCGGCCCTCCGGGCCTCCGCGTCCCGAGGTCACCGCAGTGCCGCGGCGGCGGGCGGGCCCCGGCGTCCATGTCCACCACACGCGGCTGTCCGGAGACGAGGTGACCGAGCAGGAAGGCACACCGGTCACCACGGTGTCACGGACGCTGCTCGACCTTGCGGCGGTCCTACCGCGCCGGCAGCTGGAGCGCGCGCTCCAAGAGGACGAGGTCCGTCGGCTCGGCGACATGGTCTCGCTCGAGCCGCTTCTCGCCCGCCATCCCCGCCGCCGCGGCACCGCCACTCTCCGCTCGATCGTCGCGTCCGGCCGCATCGGCGAGAACGCCACCCGGAGCGAGCTCGAGGAGCGCTTCCTCGCCATAGCGGACCGTGCCGGACTGCCGCGGCCGGCGATCAACGCCCACGTCGAGATCGCCGGTCGCCTGGTCGAGTGCGACTGCCTCTGGCGGACCGAGCGCCTCGTCGTCGAGCTCGACGGCCATGCCTTTCACGCCCCGCGCAGGGCCTTCGAGGCCGATCGCGCCCGCGACCGGGCGCTTCAAGTCGTCGGATGGCGGGTGGTGAGGGTCACCTGGCGTCAGCTCCACGCTGAGTCCGGGAGAGTGGCCGCCGATCTGCGGGCGCTCTCGCGTTCGCCATCCTTGTCGGGATGAGCCCCGAGATCACCCTCACCGCCCTTCTGCCCCCGGGCGCCGGCCTCACGCCGGCGGAGGCCATGGCCGGCCTCGGTCTGAAGCGCGAGGCCCCGCCGGACCGAGCCCATGTGGTTCTGAACATGGTGGCCACCGCCGACGGGCGCGCGGCGATCGACGGCAGCACGGTGGGCATGGGCGGTGCGGCTGACCGCGAGCTCTTCCACGAGCTGCGCACCCAGGTCGACGCGGTGATGGTGGGGGCCCGAACCGCCGTGGTCGAGCGCTACGGAACCCTCGTCCGCGGAGAGGCGGATCGCGCGAAGCGCCGGTCCGAGGGCCTCGAGCCCGAGCCCCTGGCGTGCGTGGTGAGTGGGCGGCTGGCGATCCCGGCCGACCTGCCGCTGCTGGCCTGCGCCGAGGCGCGGGTGGTGGTCGCCACCGCCGCACCAGAGGGGGAGCTCGCCCCGGTAGCCGCGGCCGTCTCCTACGTGCGGGCGCCCGTCCCCGCGGGCCGGGGAGTCGCGCTCGGGGCGCTCCTGGAGCGCCTGCGCGACGACCACGGCGTGCGCTCGGTGCTGTGCGAAGGGGGCCCCGAGCTCAACCGCGCACTGCTCGAGGCCGATCTCGTCGACGAGCTGTTCCTCTCGCTCGTGCCCACGATCACCGCCGCCGACGACGCCCCGCCGATCGTCACCGGTCCCCGGCTGCCCGTACCGGTCGGGATGAGCCTGACCCGGGTGCTCGAGCACGAGGGCCACCTCTTCCTTCGCTACCGCCTGCGCCGCTCCGGAGGGGTGCCGGCCTCGCTCCGCCTCCGGCTACCCTGAGAAGAGGGCGCCCTCGACGGCGCCCTTTCCGTCATGGCCCGGGTCTACTCCTTCACGCTGTCCCTGCTGCTGGTGCTCGTGGTGCTGGGCGTCGGCCTCTACCTCGGAGGGCACCCCAGCCTGCTCCCGGCCGGCGCTCGCGCGCTGTTCGTGGACGAGAGCGGGAGCGACTACGAGCGCACGCGCGCGGCGCTGATGGAGTCGATCAGCGCGAACTACTACAGGCCGGTCGACGACGAGCGGCTGCGGCGCGCATCGCTCGACGCGATGGTCAAGTCCCTCGGCGACCGTTTCTCGGCCTACCTCCCACCCCGCGAGGCACAGCTCTTCGCCCAGCGGGTCAGCGGGCGCTTCGAGGGCGTGGGGATGAGCGTGCAGCCCGACCGCAAGGGGCTGCTCGTGGCCGAGGTCTTCGAGAAGTCCCCGGCCGAGCGCTCGGGCATCCGCAAGGGCGACGTGATCACCCGGGTCGACGGGCGGACGATCGCCGGCATGGCCACCGAGGCGGCCACCGCGCTGATCAAGGGCCCGCCCGACACCAGCGTGCGCCTGACGTTCATCCCGGGCGGCAGAGGGGGCTCGAAGACGCTGGCCGTGGAACGGGCGCGGATCGAGATCCCCGTGGCCCAGGGCGAGGTCGTCCGCAGGGGCGACGGACCGCCCGTCGGCGTGGTCGAGCTCACCACCTTCTCGGAGGGCGCGCACGGACTGCTGCGGCGCGAGATCGACCGCGTGCTCGGCGAGGGGGCCCGCGGCCTGGTGCTCGACCTGAGGGGCAACGGCGGAGGCCTGCTCCAAGAGTCCGTGCTCGTCTCCTCGCTGTTCGTCGAGGACGGCCTGATCGTCTCCACCGACGGCCGCACCAAGTCACGCCGGGAGTTCGAGGCCGAGGGCGACGCGATCCCCGGGGACATCCCCGTCGTCGTCCTGGTGGACGGAGGGAGCGCGAGCGCCTCCGAGATCGTCACCGGCGCCCTGCGCGACCGCGGCCGGGCCACGATCGTCGGTCAGAAGACCTTCGGCAAGGGCGTCTTCCAGGAGGTCGAGGAGCTGCCCAACGGCGGGGCGCTCACGCTGACGGTGGGCGAGTACTTCCTGCCCGACGGAGAGAGCATCGCGAACAAGGGCATCGTGCCCAAGGTCCGGGCGCGCGACCTCCCCCGGACGGCGCGCGACGAGGCGCTGCCCGAGGCGCTCGAAGCCGTACGCGCGCTGGTGAGGTGAGCGCCTCGGCCCGCGCGGCCGAGCGCCGCAGCCCGGGGCGCGGAGGCCGCGCCCCGCTCGAGGATCCGCAGGTGGCCGTGCTCGAGCGGCGCGGACGGTTCCTCACGGCCACCCCGATCTTCGAGCGCGGCCGCCCGCTCACCCTGAAGGGCGGGGGCGAGGGCGCCTCCGGCGACCTCGTGCTCGTGGCCCCGGGCAAGCGCGGGGCGCGCGTGCTCCGCGTCCTCGGCCGCCCGGACCGGGCACGCGACGTGCTCGAGGGCCTCATGCTCGACCGCGGCCTGCGCCGGTCCTTCCCCCGGCGGGTCGAGGAAGAGGCCCGTGACGCGGCCGTGAAGCCTCCGTGGACCGGTTCTCGGCGGGACCTGACCGCCCTTCCCACCTTCACGATCGACCCCGAGGACGCGCGCGACTTCGACGACGCGATCTCCGCCCGCGCCGAGGACGGAGGCCGGACGCGCATCTGGGTTCACATCGCAGACGTCAGCGCGTTCGTGCGCCCCGGCGGAGAGGTGGAGCGCGAGGCGGCGAGGCGCGGCACCAGCGTGTACGTGCCGGGTGCGGTGGAGCCGATGCTCCCCGAGGCCCTGTCCAATCGCGCCTGCTCGCTCGTGCCCGGGGAGGAGCGCCTGACCGTGACCGTGGAGCTCGAGATGGAGGGCGCCCGGGTCCGCTCGGCGGCCTTCCACCGCTCGCGCATACGCAGCGACGCCCGTCTCACCTACGACCAGGTGGACCGGGTGTTCGCCGGCGAGGAGCACTCGGGCGCGCCGTGGGGCGAGTCTCTCGACGCCGCCCGGGCGGTGGCCCGCGCGCTCTCCGAGCGCCGCGAGCAGCGGGGATCGCTCGAGGTCGACTCCCGTGAGCCGCGCTTGCGCTTCGACGAGGAGGGGCACGTGACCGGCGTCGCCTTCGAGGCCCAGACCGAGTCCCACCGCGTGATCGAGGAGCTGATGATCCTCGCCAACGAGCAGGTGGCCTCCTACCTGGCCGATCGCCGGGCGCCGACCCTCTACCGCGTGCACGAGCGCCCGGACCCTCAGGCCGTCGACTTCCTGGTCGAGCGCCTCGCTTCGCTCGGCGTGCCCACGCCGCCCGTGCGCGAGACCATGAGCCCACAGCAGGCCGGCGCCCTCGTGGGCGAGGCCTCGCGGCTCGTGGCCGCCCACGTGCGGGCCACGGGACGCGGCCGGGCGGCGTTCACCTCGCTGGTGCTGCGGTCCCTCAAGCAGGCCTACTACACGCCCAAGAACCTCGGCCACGCCGGCCTGGCCAGCCCGCGCTACTGCCACTTCACGTCGCCGATCCGCCGCTACCCGGACCTTGTGGCCCATCGCGCGCTGCTCGGCGCGCTCGGCATCGACGACGTCGCCCCGCGGTCCGAGGCGCTCGCCGACGCCGGTGAGCAGAGCTCGAGCACGGAGCGCGAGGCCCTGTCCGTCGAGCGGGACGCCGACGACGTGTGCCTCGCCTTCCTTCTCGAGCGACGCCAGGCCGAGCACGGGCGCGAGGAGCGCTTCGACGGCGAGGTGGTGGGATTGATCGGCGCCGGCGCGTTCGTGCGCTTCGGGGACGAGGGGTTCGAGGGCTTCCTCCCGGTGCGGCGCATGCGCGAGGACTGGTGGAACCTCAACGAGGTCGGCACCGCGCTGGTCGGAGAGCGCTCGGGGCGTGAGCTGCGCCTGGGCGATCCGGTGGTGGTCGAGGTGGGCCGGATAGAGGCCCCGCGCGGGCGCGTTGACCTGTACGCGCCCGAGGGCGTCGAGCAGCGGGGGAGCTGAGCGCATGGCGCGTGCCAGGGGCAAGCGCAAGGCGGCGGCCGGTGACACGGCCACCAACCGCCAGGCGTCGTTTCGCTACGAGCTGCTCGAGCGCTTCGAGTGCGGGATCGTGCTCGAGGGGACCGAGGTGAAGTCCCTTCGGGCCGGACAGGCCCAGATGAAGGACGCCTACGCGATGGTCCGCGACGGCGAGATCTGGCTCCACAACATGCACATCGCCCCCTACGGGCCGGCCGCCCGCGAGAACCACGAGCCCGAGCGCCCGCGGAAGCTGCTCCTTCACCGGCGCGAGATCGAGCGGCTGATCGGCACCACCCAGGAGCGCGGGCTCACGCTCGTGCCCACGCGGATCTACTTCTCCGGTCCCCGGGCGAAGATCGAGATCGCGCTGGCTCGCGGTAAGGACGTGCGCGACCGCCGGCGCGACATCAAGGAGCGTGAGCAGCGCCGGGAGATCGACAGGGCGCTCTCCGAGCGGGGGTGAGGCCGGCGGTGGCGCTCCGAGCGGCCCGATGCGGGCCGTCGGCGGCTCGCGGGAACCGCCTCAGCCGAGCTCGGTACCGACCTCCGCGGGCACGAAGGTGAGCTGCATGCCCACGACCAGCACGACGACGAGCGCGATGTAGACCGCGGCGATCAGGGCGCGGTTCCGCGCTGAGACCTCCTGGTAGCGCTGGGCCTCCGGAGTCTTGCGCAGCTTGAAGCGGCGGTAGGTCTCCATCGCGGCGAACACGAGGATCAGGAACATGATCGGGTTGGGCACGGCGTAGGCGAGCGCCAGGAGCAGGGCGAGCCCGATGTAGGTGAACACCG
>JBPCQB010000047.1:0-2559 GCA_050998555.1 Thermoleophilaceae bacterium | reverse complement strand
CCCCGCCCTCGATCAGGAAGTCGGTGCCCTTGATGATCTTCACCCCGTGCTCGTCGGCGGCGTCCTGGAGCGCTCGCGAGTCGGTGCCGTCGGGGAGCTCGGCCCAGAGGAAGTAGCCCCCCTCGGGAGAGACGAACCGCGCGCCCGGCAGGTGGCGTCCGAGGGCGGCCACCAGCCTGTCGCGGCGCTCGTGAAGCGCCGCCTTGACGGTCTCGATCGAGCGCTCGATCGCGCCCGAGCGGCAGAACTCGGCCACGATCGCCTGAGAGACCATGCTCGGCGAGATGTAGGTGTTGGTGGCCATCTTGGCGATCTCGCCCATGAGGGCCGGGGGACCGATCAGGTAGCCCACGCGGATGCCCGGGCACACGGTCTTCGAGAACGAGGAGGCGTAGACCACGTGGTCGGACTCGTCGAGGGAGAGCATGGTGGGGACGCTCTCGCCCTCGAAGCGCAGCTCGACGTAGGGGTCGTCCTCGAAGAGCACGAAGTCGTAGCGCTCGGCCAGGTCGACCAGGCGGCGGCGCTTCTCGAGTGAGAGCGTGCACCCGGCCGGGTTGTGGAAGCTCGAGATGATGTGCGCGAGCTTCGGCCGGGCACCCTCCTCGAGGGCGGCCTCGAGCGCCCCGACGTCGATCCCGTCGGCCTCGAGGGGGATGGTCATGAGATCGGCGCCCATGTTCCGCAGGCCGAGCAGCGTCCGGTCGTAGGTCGGGGCCTCGACGACCACGAGGTCGCCGGGGGAGACGAGGTGACGGAACAGGAAGTCGTCGGCCTGGAGCGAGCCGTTCGTGGCCAGCACACGGTCGGTGTCCACGCCCTGGCGCTGGGCGATCCACTCGCGCAGAGGTGCGTAGCCCCACGCGTTGCCGTAGGAGAAGGCGCCGGCCGGGTCCTCCGAGAACGCTCGGTCCGCGGCCACGCGGAGGTCGTCGACCGCGACGATGTCGAGGGAGGGCGCTCCGCGCGCGAAGGAGATGGTGTCCGTCGTGCCCACGAGGGGCCGAACGCTACAACGCCCGGGCGTAGAGGCGCTCGGTCACCCGGTAGCGGTGGACGGCGCCCGTTCGGCAGCCTGGGCAGAGGCCGCATATAGGATCACCGCGAGAGCGCCGAGCAGGGGGACACGTAGGGCCCCTTCCATGGGCGGTCGACTGTACTGATGGACGAGCGACGACTGAGCGCATCCTTCGAGCGGCTCGACCCCGTGGATCGGGCGATTCTCGAGCTGTCCAAGCGGCGCGGCATGACCGACGACGAGATCGCGGACGTCATGCGCTCGACGCCCACCGCGGTCACCCGGCGGCGCCGTCAGTCGGTCGACCGGATCGCGGTCTGGATGGGTGCCGCGGACGCCGACGACCGCAGGGGCGTGGACCGCGATCTTCACCGTCTTCTTGCGTCGGACGGAGCGACCTCGATCGCCCGCGCCGGCGCCGGCGCGAGAACCGCGACGGAGCCGGCCGGCCGGCGAGGAGGGTGGATCGTCGCGGTGGTGGTGGTGATCGCGCTCGCTGTCCTCGGCGCCGCGCTCGGGATCGGGCTCTCGAGGGCCGGTCAGGGAACCGCGGAGGGGCCGGGGGCACCGGTGGCCACGCCGGAGGCCCGGCGGGCGCCGGCCGGCTCGGGGTCCGGGCCCACGCGTACCGCCCGGCTCACACCGCTCGGAGGTGACGGAGGGCGGTCGAGCGCCGTCGCACGGGTCCGCCCGCGGGCCGGCGGCCGGCGGCTCGAGCTGGAGGTGGGACGACTTCCGGCCGGAGGCGCCCGGTACGGGCTCTGGCTCTTCAACACCCAGGCGGACGCGGTGGCGCTCGCCGCCTTCCGTCGCGTCCCGCTCAGCCTGTCCGTGCCGCTTCCCGACGACGCGGCCCGCTACCGCTACATCGACGTCTCCGCCGAGCCCAGGGACGGCAACGCCAACCACTCCGGCCGCTCGCTCCTGCGGGTGCCCACCGCGGCGCTGCTCTCGACGAGCTGATGGCCGTGGCCACGGGGTGCTGGTCCGCATGATCTCGCCAGATAGCCGGCTCGACGAAGAAGCGACCGCTCGCCTCCGGTGGGGTCCACGTGTGGCTGGCCGACGTCGACGCGGCGGCCGGGCGTGGAGCCGAGCCGGAAGACCTCTCGCGTGAGGAGCGGGCCCGGGCCGCGCGACTGCGCTTCGACGTCGATCGCGGGCGGTTCGTGGTCCGCCGGACGCTCCTGCGCCGGCTGCTCGGGGACTACCTCGGGGTGGCGCCCGCGGAGTTCGTCCTCGAATCGGAGGAGCGGGGCAAGCCGCGGGTGGTGTCCTCGGACCGCACCGCGTCCCTCGAGCTCAGCCTGTCCGCGTCCGGCGGCCTGTGCGTCTACACGTTCGCGCCGGGACGGGCGGTGGGGGTGGACCTCGAGCTAGTCCGAGCCGACCTCGACGTGATGTCCGTGGCCCGTCGGGCGCTCCCGCGGGAGAGGGCGGACCTACTCGAGGCGCTCCCACCGCGGCTGCGCCCTGCGGCGTTCTTCGCCGACTGGGTGGACGTCGAGGCGAGGGTCAAGCTCTCCGGCGAGGGCCTGGCC
>JBPCQB010000048.1:0-16848 GCA_050998555.1 Thermoleophilaceae bacterium | reverse complement strand
CGCGCTCCATGTCCACGCGCGCGTACTTCGCGGAGCCGGGGCTCTTCTTGTAGGCGGACAGCAGGGCGTCCTCGAGCGCGTTCATCAGCGTCTCGGCGGAGATCCCCTTCTCACGCTCGAGGACGTGCACTGCATCGACGATCTCTCTTGACATCGCGCTCAGCCCTCCACCAGGTTGCTTCGGTTGATCTCGGAGTAGGGAATGGACACCACTCCGGCTTCGGCGGCCATGACGACCTCCCGGTCAGACGCGTCCACGAGCTCCCCGGTGAACGATGAGTGTCCGTCGCGGGGCTGAACCGTGCGCACGCGGGCGCGCCGACCCACGAACTGGCGGAAGTGGTGAGGCTTGGTGAGCGGACGGCGCGGCCCGGGCGAGGAGACCTCGAGCCCGACGAGGGTCAGTACCTCGCGCAGGTGGGCGGTGACCCGCTCGCAGAGGGCGAGATCCACGCCGGCCGGATGGTCGATCACGAGGCGCACCTTCCACGCGGAGGCCTGCTCGACGGCGAGCACCTCGACATCCGGCTCCACGGCGGCCAGCCGCTTCTCGATGTCGCTCTGCATGGGCTTCAATGGTCGTGTCTCCATCTGACTCGGGCGAAAAAAAAGTGGGCCCCCGCGAGCCCACTTCTACCTAACGGCCACCCGGCCGCTCATGAAAGTGGTCGGGCCAGTATAGAAGGCCGACCCGGGGCCTACGAACCGGCCCCGCGGCTACGAGCCGAGCTTGTCGGCCATGCGGCCGAGGGCGCCCTTCTGCTGGGGGGAGGCGCCGATCTGCTCCATGATGCCGAGCTCGTCGGAGCTTCCCCAGCGTTCGACGATCTTCGCGTCCTCGAAGCGACCGATCTGGACGCCCCGGACCTCGATGCGGTTGCCCGTCGGCTCGACGCCGTGGAACTCGCCCTGGTGGGTGCCGGTGAGCGTGTAGGCGATGCACACGTGCTCGTCGTCGGCCACCATGTGGGCGGGCTCGATGTTGGCGTCGGGGAACGCGGTGAGCAGCGTCTGGAAGAAGGTCTTGAAGCCCTCCCGTCCGGCACCCTGGCCCGGCGCCGCGTCGTGGTCGACGGCGTCCTCCGCGAAGGTCTCGACGCCGGCGTCGATGTTCCCCTCGTTGATGTTGTGCGCCAGGTGCTCCTGTGCGGCGATGTTCTCGTCTCTGGACAAGATGATCTCCCTTGTGGTTCTGGAACCTGGAAGCCCTACCCGTACCGGGCGGCGGGCTGACACCCGAGTGGCCCTCACACCTCGACGAGCAGCGTGACCGGCCCGTCGCCCACCAGCTCGATCGCCATGCGGGCCCCGAACCGCCCGCCCCGGGCGTCGAGGCCGTCACGCACGCGCTCGTACAGCGGCTCGGCCTCGCTCGCCGGCGCCGCCTCGGTGAAGCTCGGTCGGTTCCCCCGGCGCGTGTCGCCGTAGAGGGTGAACTGACTGACGCAGAGCATCTCGCCCCCGGCCTCGTCCACCGAGAGGCTCATCCGCCCGGTGTCGTCCTCGAACACCCGTAGCGCGCGGAGCTTGGTGACGAGGCGGTCGGCGTGCTCGTCCGTGTCGCCGGTCCGGACTCCGAGGAGCACGAGCAGCCCCGGACCGATCGACGCCACCCGCTCGTCCCCGACCGACACGGTGGCCGAGGACACGCGCTGGATCAGCGCCCGCACGAGCGCCGCGGCCTGTGGTCGAGGGCGCCGGACACCCCGTACATACTCTCGGAGATGGCCGCCCTCGACGTCGTGGACCGCTACGTGAGCGCGCTGGTCGAGGCCGGCGGCGAGGCGCGGCGCCTCGGTGAGGGCGAGTGGGGCATCACCGTGCGCTCGGAGGCCACGGGCGAGTGGCCGCTCGACGTCGGGATCCGGCTCGCGGAGGGCATGCTCCGTGCCCAGGCCCACGCTCTCCGGGCGAGTGACACGCTGAACCCGTGGAACCTCCTGCACTGGAACCGCCAGACCCGCCTCGTGCGCTTCGCGTGCACTCGCGACGGCGACATCTGGGTCCACGGCGACCTACCCGCGCCCGCGGTCGACGAGCCGTCGCTCGACCGCCTGCTCGGCCTGGTCGCGGAGGCGGCACTCGCCGCGCGGGATCTCGAGCGGCGGTCGGCGGCGGCCTCGCCCGCGCTTCAGGCCACCAGCCGGTCCCGGTAGACGCGGTAGTCCGCGCGATCCGGCCGTAGCGATGCGGCGAGGGTGAGATGGCGGCGCGCCTCAGCCCGGCGACCGGTCTTCTCGAGGGAGCGGCCGAGGCAGAAATGGGCGAAGTCGTTGACCGGGGCGCGCTCGACGACGGCGGCGAACTCCTCACGCGCGTCCGCGTAGCGGGCCGCGTGGAAGTACGCGCGGCCGAGGGCCTCGCGGACCGAGGTCTTGTCGGGCTCGTACGAGCGCGCCTGCTCGAGCGGGATGGCCGCGGCCGAGTGGTCCCCGGCCTCGAGCAGCGCGATCCCGCGCGTATAGAGGTCGTACATGTGGTCGGGGTCGTAGGCGCGGTCGGAGCCCGGCTCTCGGGCGGGGTCGTAGGCGCGCCCGACACCGAGCTCGGACTCGGACTCGCTCATCGGGCGGTGGTCTCAGAGCGTGGAGCGGGCACGGTACTCGCCGCCCCGTCGACTCCACCGCGGAGCGACTCGACCGCGTCGAGCACCGCCGCCGCGATCTCCCGCTTGGCTGCGCGCTCCACCGTCCGGACCCCGGACGGGGTGACCACGGCGACCTCGTTGTCACCGGACTCGAAGCCGATGCCCGGGGCGGCGACGTCGTTCAGGACGATCGCGTCGAGGCCCTTGCGCGTAAGCTTCTCGCGCGCGCGGTCGAGGCCACCTTCGCCGTGCTCGGCGGCGAACCCCACGATCGTCTGGCCGGGACGGCGCTCAGCGGCCAGCGAGCCGAGCACGTCCACGGTGGGCACGAGCTCGAGCGTGAGCCCGTCGCGACCGGCCTTGGCGATCTTGGCGGCCTCCGCGGCGTCGGGGCGGAAGTCGGCGACGGCGGCGGCCATGAGCAGGACGTCGGCGCCGGGGAACTCCGAGCGGGTGGCCCGCTCGAGCTCGGCCGCGGTCTCGACCGCCAGCACGCGGACGTCGTTCGGGACGTCGAGCCCGACGTTCGCGGCCACGACCGTCACCTCCGCGCCCCGGCCGGCGGCCTCCTCGGCCAGCGCCAGGCCCATGCGCCCCGAGGAGCGGTTGCCCACGTAGCGCACCGAGTCGATCGGCTCGCGGGTGCCCCCGGCGGTCACCAGCACGCGCAGGCCGTCGAGCGAGCGCGGCGCGCCCGCCCCGCCCCCGAAGCTCGCGCTCCCGGCGCCGGCCTCCCCCCCGGCCATCGCCCGCTCGAGGGCGGCGAGGATCTCTTCCGGCTCCGCGAGCCGGCCCGCCCCCCACTCCCCGCGCGAGGCGAGCGACCCGGTGCCGGGCGCCACTATCACCGCCCCGCGCGCCTCGAGGGCGGCGACGTTCGACCGCGTCGCCGCGTGGTCCCACATCCGGTCGTTCATTGCGGGCGCGAGCACGAGCGGCGCCGTGGCCGCCAGCGCCGCGGTGGAGAGCAGGTCGTCGGCCAGCCCGAGGGCGAGACGGGCCAGGGCGTTGGCCGAGGCGGGCGCCACGGCGAGCACGTCACAACGCTCGGCGAGCTCGAGATGGGCGATCGGGTCGTGGTCGGGCGGCTCCTCGCCCGGAAACGCGCCGCGGGAGGGGTCGAGCGCGAACGTGTCGGCGAGCACCGGCGCGCCGGTGATCCCCTCGAAGGTGGCCCTTCCGACGAAGCGCTCGCCCGCGGGGGTGATGATCACGCGGACGGAGTGACCGGCCTTCCCGGCCAGGCGGACGAGCTCGACCGCCTTGTACGCGGCTATCCCTCCCGAGACGCCGAGGAGGATCCGGCCCACGCCGCGCGCCCGCTGAGCCACCGCCTCCGCTAGGCGCGGTAGCGGTACCGGATCTTGTCGGCGGCGATCTCCTCGAGCGCGATCTTGAGGTAGTTCTTCGACCCCGTCTCGACCATGGGCGGCGGGTATTCGTCGAACGCTCCCTCGCCGAGATTGTTGTAGTAGGCGTTCACCTGCCGCGCGCGCTTGGCCGCAACCACCACGCAGGCGTAATGGGAGTCGACGCGCTCGAGCAGGGTGTCGAGGCGGGGCTTGATCACTGGGGGGCTCCTCGCGTTTGCGTACCGACGATGGTAGCCACGAGGCCGACCAGCTCGTCGGTGGCGCGGCCCAGGTCGTCGTTCACGATCCGGTGCTCGAACTCATGCGCCGCGGCCAGCTCCTCGCGCGCGACCTCCAGGCGGTTCTCGACGGCCTCCGGGGAGTCGAGCCCCCTTCCCTCGAGCCGGGTGCGGAGGTCCTCGTCCGACGGCGGCTCGATGAACACCCTCAGGGCCCCGGGCATCGCCTCTCGGACCTGCCGGGCGCCCTGGAGCTCGACCTCCAGCAGCACCACCGGCGCGGGACGCTCGAGCTCGGACCGAAGCGTGCCGTAGCGGTTGCCCGCGTAGGAGGCGTGCTCGAGGAAGTCGCCGCCCTCCACCCGCCGGGCGAAGTCCTCGGGCGAGAGGAAGTGGTAGTGGCGGCCCTCCTCCTCGCCCGTCCGCGGGGCACGCGTCGTGGCCGACACCGACAGCTCGAGCTCGGGCACCCGGTCCATCAGCGCGCGGATCAGGGTGCCCTTTCCGACGCCCGAGGGCCCCGTGACCACCAGGGCGCGTGCGGGCGAGGGGCCTATGTGCCTAGGAAGGAGACCAGCTCGGCGCGCTGGCGCCCGGAGAGGCCGCCGATCGTCTTGCTCGGCGAGATCCGGCACTGGGAGAGGATGCGGTTGACCTTGACGCGGCCGTACTTGGGGACCGCGAGCAGCAGGTCCGAGACCTTGGCGGTCTGGATGAAGTCCGGCGGATCGAGCAGCAGGCCGTTGATCTTGACGCGACCGGCCTTCAGCTCCCGTTTGAGGCGCGCCCGGTCGGTCCGGATCGAGTTCGCACGCTGTAGAGCGTCCATCCGCTGGGCCAGCGAACGCTCGGGAGCGACACTCCCCGCGGGTCTCGGTGGCGACTGTGCAGCGGGGGCCATCCGCGGCGATATTACACGCGCCGAAGCCCTCGTCCACCCCTTTCGGAGGGTGACATAAAGAAAATACCTCGACCTTGACCTGAGCCTGAGGATACTTCGGGCCGGTCCAAGGTTTCGCGAGCGTTTGCAGGCTATTCAGGCGTCATCGGGCGCGCTCGCGGGCTCAGGACCGAGCGCCGAGGCGCGCGGGAAAGTCCCTGCTCTCACTCACAATCGCAGCGAGCTCCGTGGCTACCCGGGCACCGGCGCCCGGGTCCCTGAAGCTCTCGGTGCCCACCGCCACGCACGTCGCGCCCGCGGTCAGGAAGTCGGCGGCATCGCGCCCGGTGGCGATGCCGCCCATCCCCACGACGGGCACGGCCACGGCGCCGGCCACCGACCAGACCTGCTCGAGCGCGACGGCCCGGATCGCGGCTCCGGAGACCCCTCCGGCCCCGCCACCGAGCCAGGGCGCGCCGGTACGCGGATCGAGGGCCATGCCCCTGAGGGTGTTGACCAACGAGACGGCGTCGGTACCCGCCTGCTCGGCCGCGCGCGCGACCGCGGCCGGGCTCGCGGCGTTCGGGGTGAGCTTGATGATCAGCGGCTTCTCGACGACGCGACGGACCCGGTCCACCGCCCGGCCGGCCTCGACCGGGTCGGCTCCCATCACCAGCCCGGTCCTCACGTTCGGGCACGAGACGTTCAGCTCGACCATCGCCACCTCCTCCCTCTGGGCCACGCGGGCGGCGAGGTCGGCCAGCTCGTCGGGGCCGGGAGCCATGACCGATACGACGAGCGGCACCGGCAGCTCCGCGAGGCGGGGCAGATCGTGGGCGATGAACCCCTCGAGGCCCCGGCCCGGCAGCCCGATCGAGTTGATGAGCCCGGCCGGGGTCTCCCACAGCCGGGGCGGAGGGTTGCCCTGCCGGGGCTCGCGGGTGATCGTCTTCGAGACGAACGCGTCGAACGGGAAGCGCTCGAGCAGCGCGTCGCCGAACGCGCGTCGGGCGGCGATGGCGTCGAAGGTCCCCGAGCCGTTGAGGACGGGACCGCGCAGCGCGACGCCGCACAGCTCGAGCGGGCCGGCGGTGGTGGCGGCCCGCTCGGCCAGCTCCGCGCCGCGGCCTCGCGCCGGCGTCATGCGCCCGCGCCGTAGGCCACCGCCGCGGTGTCGAGGACCGCGGCGTCGAGCACCGGGCCGTCCACGCACAGCCGCACGTAGCCGGAGCGGGTGGGGACGACGCAGCCGTAGCAGGCGCCGAAGCCACACGCCATGCCCGACTCCATGGCGAGCTCGGCGCGCGTGCCGCGCTCTGCGCACAGCCGGCGGACGGACTCGAGCATCGGCGGCGGGCCACACGCCCGCACCGCGGCGGCCCCGGGGGGGGCGGTGGCCGTCACGCCCGGGGCGGGCGCACCGCCGGCGGCGTCGAGCGCCTCCTCGAGGAGCATGGTGACGAGCCCGCCACGGCCGGCCGTGCCGTCGTCGGTGACGAGGCCGGCCACGGAAGAGCGGAACAGCGCCGCCGCCTCGGCGTGGGCCGCCGATCGGAACCCGAGGAGCACGGGCGCGTCGGGGCCGAGGGCGTCGGAGAGCGCGAGCACCGGCGCGACGCCGATGCCTCCGCCCACGAGCAACGGGCGGGCCTCGCGAGCGCGGGAGAAGCCGACGCCGAAGGGACCGGCCAGCCACAGGTCCTCCCCGGGCCGGAGAGCGGCGAGGCGCTCGGTGCCGGGCCCCACCTCCTCGAGCATGAACGCGAGCGACGGCCCCTCCCCCGCGGCCCCGGGCTCGACCCGGGCGAACGAGAACGCCCTCGGGAGGTAGGGCCGCTCGTCGCGTCCCGCCCCCCATCCGCCGGCCGCGGCGAGCATGTAGAACTGCCCGGGCCGGGGGCGCTCCGGCCCGCCGGCGTCGTGCACCCACAGGAGGCGGTACGCGCCGATCGACTCGACCGCGGTGACCGGCGCGCGACGGCGCCCGAGGGGGGCGAGCGTGCGTTCCGCGGTGGCCGCGGTGGCGCTCACGCCGCGGCCGGGCGGGGCCGCGCGAGCGGCGCGTGCAGCTCTTGGAGCGAGCGCACCTCGACCGGGTCCCGGCGCATGGCGAGGATGGCCCGCTGGGCGGCGGTGGCGCCGGTCAACGTGGTTATGCAGGGGATGCCGCGGGCCACGGCGGCGCGGCGGATCTCGTGGCCGTCCGCGCGGGCGCCGGAGCCGGTCGGGGTGTTCACCACCATATGCACGTCGCCCGCCTCGATGCGGTCGACCACGTTCGGTGAGCCCTCGCCGATCTTCTCGACCCGCTCCACCGGCACCCCCATCCGCCGGATGGCGTGGGCGGTCCCGCCCGTGGCGAGGAGGCGGAAGTCGAGGTCGTGCAGGGACGCCGCGAGCTGGGTGGCCGCGGGCTTGTCCGAGTCGGTGACCGAGATGAACACCGTGCCCGACCCCGGTAGGGCCATGCCCGCCGCCGCCTGGGCCTTGCCGAAGGCCGTCGGGTAGTCCCCGGCCACGCCCATCACCTCGCCGGTGGACTTCATCTCGGGGCCGAGCAGGGCGTCGGCGCGCGGGAAGCGGTCGAAGGGGAGCACGGCCTCCTTGACCGAGACGTGCCGCGCCCGGGCCCGGCCGGGTCCGGCCAGGTCGAGGTCGAGGTCGCGGAGTCGCTCGCCGAGCATCAGCCGGCAGGCCATCTTGGCGAGTGGCACCCCCACCGCCTTGGAGACGAACGGGACCGTGCGCGATGCGCGGGGGTTGGCCTCGATCACGTAGAGGTCCTCGCCGTGGACCGCGAACTGGACGTTCAACAGCCCGACCACCTCGAGGGCGCGGCCGAGCCGCGTCGTCGCGTCACGCACGGCCTCGAGCATCTCCGGCCCGAGCGACATCGCGGGGATCACGCACGCGGAGTCCCCCGAGTGCACGCCGGCCTCCTCCACGTGCTGCATGAGGCCGCCGATGACCACGTCCTCGCCGTCGCACAGCGCGTCGACGTCGAGCTCGATCGCGTTCTCGAGGAAGCGGTCGAGGTAGATCGGCCCGCTCCCCACCACCGTCCGCCGTAGGTGGTCGGCCAGCGCGTCGCGGGAGTAGCAGAGCGCCATGGCCCTGCCGCCGAGCACGTAGGAGGGCCGCACGAGCAGTGGATAGCCCACCCCGTCGGCGGCGTCGAGTGCGGCCTCGGGTCCCTCGGCCGCGGCCCAGGGCGGAAGCCGCAGCGACAGCTCGCGGCACAGCCGTCCGAAGCTCGGGCGGTCCTCGGCGCGGTCGATGGCGTCCACGGGAGTGCCGAGCAGCGGCACGCCGGCGTCCACGAGGCCGCGGGCCAGGCGCAGCGGCGTCTGCCCGCCGAACTGGACGATGACCCCCTCCGGGCGCTCCACCTCGATGACCCCGAGCACGTCTTCGAGGGTCAGTGGCTCGAAGTAGAGGCGGTCGCTCGTGTCGTAGTCGGTGGAGACCGTCTCCGGGTTGCAGTTGACCATCACGGCGTCGCGGCCGGACGCGCGGACGGTCATGGCCGCGTGCACGCAGCAGTAGTCGAACTCGATCCCCTGGCCGATCCGGTTGGGCCCGGACCCGAGGATGACCACCGAGGGACGGTCGCCGCGGCGCACCTCGTGGCGCGGGCCCTCGGGGCCGGGGCGCTCCCACCCCGAGTAGTAGTAGGGCGTCGCGGCCTCGAACTCGGCGGCGCAGGTGTCGACCGCCTTGTAGGTCCGGGCCAGGCCGGCCTCGGGGTCCTCGCCGCGGGCGAGGTCGGCCATCTGGGCCATGAACCACGGGTCGATGCCGGTACGCCGGACGATCTCCTCCTCGGGGACGCCGCGCGCCACGGCCGCGAACAGCAGCTCGAAGCGGTCGGCGGACGGGCTCTCGAGCCGGCCCAGCAGCTCGTCCTCGGCGTCGGGCACCACGGCCTCGGTGTCGAGCTCGCGCGAGCGCCAGGCCTTGACGAACGCCTGCTTGAACGTGCGTCCGATGGCCATCGCCTCCCCCACCGACTGCATGTGGGTGGAGAGCCGGCCGTCGGCCCCGGGGAACTTCTCGAAGGCGAAGCGCGGCCACTTGACCACCACGTAGTCGACGGCGGGCTCGAACGACGCCGGCGTGACCCGCGTGATGTCGTTGGGGATCTCCTCGAGCGCGTAGCCCACCGCGAGGCGGGCGGCGATCTTCGCGATCGGGAAGCCGGTGGCCTTCGACGCGAGCGCCGAGGAGCGCGACACGCGTGGGTTCATCTCGATGACCACGATCTGCTCGGAGCGCGGGTCGACCGCGAACTGGATGTTCGAGCCCCCTGTCTCCACCCCCACCGCGCGGATGACCGCCATGGCCTGGTCGCGGAGCGTCTGGTAGCGCTGGTCGGAGAGCGTCTGCTGGGGGGCTACCGTGACCGAGTCGCCGGTGTGCACGCCCATCGGGTCGACGTTCTCGATCGAGCAGACCACGACCACGTTGTCGTTTCGGTCCCTCATCAGCTCGAGCTCGAACTCGCCCCACCCGATCAGCGACTGCTCGACGAGCACCTGGCCGATCGGCGAGGCGGCCAGCCCCTCCCCCACCCGCTCGCTGTACTCGGCCTCGCTGCGGGCGATGCCGCCGCCCTCGCCGCCCATGGTGAAGCCGGGCCGCACGATGGCCGGGAGGCCCACCTCGGCGAGCGCCCGCTCGCCCTCGCCCATGCTCGTGACCACGGACGAGCGCGGCACGGAGAGGCCGGCGGCGATCATGGTCTCGCGGAAGAGCAGGCGGTCCTCGGCCCGCAGGATGGCCTCGTAGTCGGCGCCGATCAGCTCCACGCCGTGGCGCTCGAGGGTGCCGTCCTCGGTGAGCTGGCGCGCGAGGTTCAGCGCCGTCCCCCCTCCGAGCGTGGGCAGCAGCGCGTCCGGGCGCTCGCGCTCGATCACCCGCGCCACCGATTCCGGCAGCAGCGGCTCGATGTAGGTGGCGGTGGCGAACTCCGGGTCGGTCATGATCGTCGCCGGGTTCGAGTTGACGAGCACGACCTCGAAGCCCTCCTCGAGCAGCACCTTGCAGGCCTGCGCGCCCGAGTAGTCGAACTCCGCAGCCTGGCCGATGACGATCGGCCCCGAGCCGATCACGAGGATCTTCTGGAGGTCGGTGCGCCGGGGCATCGCGGTCAGGCCGTCGCCATCGCGAGGAAGCGGTCGAAGAGGTAGCGGGCGTCGCGTGGTCCCGGCCCCGCCTCGGGGTGGTACTGGACGGTGGCGCCCGACACGTCGCGGAGGATCAGGCCCTCGACCGTGCGGTCGTAGAGGTTCAGGTGGGATAGCTCGGCCACGCCGAAGTCGGTCTCCCAGCGCACGGGCTCGTCCCCGTCCACGGTCCGCTCGCCACCCGGGCCAAGCACCGCGAAGCCGTGGTTCTGGGAGGTGATGTCGATGCGTCCGGTCGCGAGGTCCTTGACCGGGTGGTTCGCGCCGCGGTGGCCGAAGCGGAGCTTGAAGGTCTCGAGGCCGATCGCGCGGCACAGGAGCTGGTGACCGAGGCAGATGCCGAAGACCGGCACCTTGCCCACCAGGCCCCGGACGGTGTCGACCACGTGGTCGAGCGCGGCGGGATCACCCGGTCCGTTGGCGAGGAAGACCATGTCGGGATCGCGGGCGAGGACGTCCTCCGGCGAGGACGCGCAGGTGTGCAGCTCGAGGCGGACGTCGCGCTGGCGCAGCTGCTCGATGATCGAGGTCTTGATCCCGGTGTCGAGGGCCACCACGCGGGGACCCGGGGCGTCGGGATCGAGGATCACCGGCTGCGGAGGGGTCACCTCGCGGGCCAGATCGCGGCCGGCCATCGGCGGCTCGGCCTCGACGCGCTCGGCGGCGGCCTCCTGCTCCACGGCGGCCGGGAACACGCCTCCGCGCATCGCGCCGCGGTCGCGGATGTGCCTCACGAGCGCCCGGGTGTCCACGCCGACGAGCGCCGGTATCCCCTCGGCCGCGAGCCACGAGAGCCAGCCGCCCTCGGCGCCCGCGGCGTCGGCGCGGTCGATGCCCTCGCGCATGACCACCGCGGGCGTCTGGACGCCGCCGGACTCCCGCGCGCTCGCCGACACGCCGTAGTTGCCCACCAGCGGGTAGGTGAAGGCGATGATCTGCCCGCGGTAGCTCGGGTCGGTGACCGACTCCTGGTAGCCGGACATGGCGGTGTTGAACACCACCTCGCCGGTGGCGCCCGCCGCGGGATCCGAGGATCCTCCGCGCGCGCCGCCGGCCAGCGCCCCGGCGCCGTCGCCGTCGAAGCGCGTGCCGTCCTCGAGGAGGAGATACGCGCCGGGGCCGGTCACCGTCACACCGCCCCGACGGCGAACGTGCGCTCGCGGTAGACGGGGGCGCCGGCGGCCACGGTCATACGCACGCGTCCGGTGAGCGTCCAGCCGTCGAACGCGCAGTTCGACGAGCGGCTCTCGTAGCCGGACTCGCCCACCACCCACTCGCGATCGAGGTCGGCCAGGCAGAGGTTGGCCGCCGCCCCGGGACGGATCGTGGGGACGGGCAGGCCGAACGGCTCTCCGCCGCTGGTCATGCGCTCCACGAGCACCGCGAGCCCGAGCACGCCGGGGACCACGAGCTCGGAGTGCAGGGCGGCGAACGCGGTCTCGAGGCCGGTGACGCCCATCGGGGCCAGCTCGAAGGGCTGCTCCTTCTCCTCTCGCGCGTGGGGAGCGTGATCGGTGGCCACGCAGTCGATGGTGCCCGCCCGCAGCGCGTCGACGATCGCCACGCGGTCGGCCTCGGTGCGCAAGGGCGGGTTCATCTTTAGGTTGGTGTCGAGCGAGCGCACGCGCTCGTGGGTGAGCAGCAGGTGATGGGGCGTGGCCTCGGCCGACAGCGCGACGCCGGCCGCCTTGGCCTCCTCGATGGCCGTGACGGACTCGCGGGCGGAGACGTGCTGGGCGTGGATGCGCGCGCCTTCCCACCCGGCGAGCGCGGCGTCGCGCGCGATCATCGTCGACTCCGACACCGAGGGGACGCCGGCCAGACCGAGCAGCGCCGATATCTCGCCCTCGTGCATGACGCCGTCGCCCGACAGCGAGAGATCCTCCTCGTGGAGGGCGAGCGTGCGGCCGGCCAGGCGCTGGTACTGGAGGGCCTGGCGCATGCGACCGGCGCTGCGCACCGGCAGGCCGTCGTCGCTGAAGGCGGCGGCGCCGGCGTCGGCCAGCTCGGCCATCTCGGTGAGCTGCTCTCCGCGCTGGCCACGCGTGATCGCGGCGAGGAACCCGCACGGCACGCGCGCCCGGCGGCGGGCTACGTCTCGGAGCGAGGCGAGCACCGGCGCGGTGTCCACCACCGGGTCGGTGTTCGGCATGGCGAGGATCGCGCAGAAGCCCCCAGCCGCCGCCGCGCGCGTGCCCGACTCGACGTCCTCCTCGTCCTCGCGACCGGGGGTGCGCAGATGCACGTGGGGATCGACGAAAGCGGGCATCACGTGGAGGCCGGTCGCGTCGAGCACCTCGGCGCCGTCCGGAGCCTCGAGCGCGCCGGGGCCGGCCACCTCGGCCACCTCGCCGTCGCGGAGGAGCACGTCGCCGAGGCCGTCGAGGCCGGCGCGCGGGTCGAATAGGTGCCCGCCGCGGATCAGCAATGCGTGGGGCACCGCGGGGACGGGCGCGCGGTCGAGCACTATGGGAGGCGGGCCGCTCAAGCGGGCTGGGGCTCCTCGGCCGGCTCGAGCCGGCCCCGCGCGCCCGGGCCCGGGTCGGGACGGCCCGTTCCCGCTCGCGGAGCGGGTCCGGAGTCGGGGCGCCCGGCGAGGAGCTCGTAGAGCACCGCCATGCGCACCACCACGCCCGACTCGACCTGCCCGACGATCAGCGCCTGGGGCGAGTCGATGACCTCCGCGGCCAGCTCCACCCCGCGGTTGACCGGACCCGGGTGCATGAGGATCTGATGGGGGCCGAGCCGGCGCCCGTCGATCTGGTAGCGGGTGGCGTACTCGCGCAGCGAGGGCACGAGCGTGCCGTCCATGCGCTCCTGCTGCATCCTCAGCGCGTAGACCACGTCGGCCTCGCGCAGCCCGTCGAGCTCGTAGGCCACCCGGCAGCCGAGCGACTCGACCCCACGGGGGATCAGCGTGGGCGGCCCGCAGACGGTCACCTCGCAGCCCATTCGCTCGAAGGCGAGCACGTTCGAGCGGGCGACGCGCGAGTGGAGCACGTCGCCGACGATCCAGATGCGCAGGCCGTCGAGGCGCCCGGCGCGACGGCGCAGCGCGTAGAGGTCGAGCAGCGCCTGCGTGGGGTGCTCGCGCTTGCCGTCCCCGGCGTTGATCACCGCGGCGGGGCTCCAGCGGTCCACGAGGTCGGCCGCCCCGGCGTAGGGCGAGCGGATGACGATGGCCGCGGGGTGGTAGGCCGACAGAGTCTGCACGGTGTCCTTGAGCGACTCGCCCTTCTCCACCGCCGACCCTGCGGCCTTGACGGTCACGAGGTCGGCGGAGAGCCGCTTGGCGGCCAGCTCGAACGAGGAGCTCGTGCGCGTGGAGGCCTCGTAGAAGAGGTTGACCACCGTCCGCCCGCGCAGCGTCGGCACCTTCTTGATCTCCCGGCCGGAGACCTCGGCGAAGCTCTCGGCGCGGTCGAGGATGCGCTCGATGTCCGCACGGGTGAGGTCGTCGACGGACAGGAGGGAGGACCTCATCGCGGATCCCCGTGCACGGAGGTCGAGGGGACCGCCGCTTCGGCCCCGGGCGGCTCGTCGGACCGGGCGGCGATCGCGACCTCGTCCACGCCGTCGAGCTCCTTCACCCGCACGTTCACCCGCTCGCTGCGGGCGGTGGGCAGGTTCTTCCCCACGTAGTCGGGCCGGATCGGCAGCTCGCGGTGCCCGCGGTCGGCCAGCACCGCGAGCTGGACGCGCGCGGGGCGCCCGTAGTCGAACAGCGCGTCGATCGCGGCCCGCACGGTGCGGCCGGTGTAGAGCACGTCGTCCACCAGGACCACCGTCGTCTCGGCCACCGCGAAGTCCACGTGGGAGGAGTGGACCACCGGATGCCGGCCACGGGGGCGCAGCGCCACGTCGTCGCGGTAGAAGGAGATGTCGAGCTCGCCGAGGGGGACCGGCTCGCCGACGAGCTCCGCCACCCGGTCGCGCAGGCGGGCCGCGAGCAACGCCCCGCGGCGGTGGATGCCGACCACGGCCAGCCCCTCGCCACCGGTGCGCTCCACGATCTCGTGGGACATGCGGACGAGCGAGCGCCGCACGTCGTCGCCGTCGAGGACGACCTTCTCCGCCATGGTGCTGCTCCTTCCTGGCCTCGCGGGACCGGGTTAAAGGAACCGACGAGCCGAATCTATCAACGGGGCAGGACGGCGGCGGGGGACTCGGCCTGCTCGCCGCCGGCCTGCGCCGCGGCCGCGGAGGCCGGGGTCCGCCGGGCCTCGCCGCGCACGAGCACGGGTGCACCGCGCTCGGGAAAGGGCACCTCGATCCGGTCGAAGTCCCGGGGCACGACGGCCTGCGCGAAGGCCTCGCGAGCCTCGTCGCGAAGCTCGCGGCCGGCGTAGCGCGGCGAGACGTGGGTGAGCGCGAGCATCGCCACCTCGGCCCGGGCCGCCAGCTCGGCGGCCGCGCGGGCGGTCGTGTGCCCGGTCTCGGCGGCACGCCTCTCTTCGTCGTCGGCGAACGTGGCCTCGTGCACGAGGAGATCCGCCCGGTGGGCCACCACCTCGGTGGCCTGGCACGGTGCCGTGTCGCCGGTGACGACGACCTTGCGCCCGGGGCGGGTGGCACCGACTACCTGGTCGGGGCGGACCTCGCCGTGCGCACCCGGCACGCTCTCCCCGGAGTGCAGCCGGCCGAAGTCGGGCCCCGGCGCCACCCCGAGCTCGCGGGCGCGGCGCTCGTCGAAGCGCCCCGCTCGCTCGTCCTCGACCAGGGCGTACCCGTAGGCCCGCGTGCGGTGCTCGACGGCGAACGGCGCGATCACGTAGCCGTCACGGCGGATGGGCTCGGCCGGCTCGAGCTCCACCAGGCGGAGCTCGAAGGGCGTCCGGCCGATCACCACGCGCAGCGCGTCGAACAGCCGCCGCAGCCCTGGAGGGCCGTGGACGGTCAGCGGTGCGTCGCGGCCCCTGAGAGCGAACGTCTTGAGCATGCCCGGGAGGCCGAGGAAGTGGTCGGCGTGGAAGTGCGTGAGGAAGACATCCTCGAGGTCGACGAGCCCGGACGAGCGCAGCAGCTGGCGCTGCGTGCCCTCCCCGCAGTCGAAGAGCAGGCGCTCGCCGCCCCGGCGCACGAGCAGGGCGGGCAGCCCGCGGCGCGCGGTGGGCGCCGAGCCGGCGGTGCCGACGAAGAGAACCTCGAGGTCCATCCCCCTATGTTGGCGGGCGGGTCACGGATCGGCCGCCGCGCCGGCCCGCGGCGCGTCAGTCGAGGACGACGTGCTCGAAGCGAAGACCGCCGTCCTCTACCCGCGCGAGGCCCATCGTGTGGCGCGGCTGGCGACGGCGGTCGGTCGGGCTTCCGGGGTTGAAGAGCTGGAAGCCTTCGTCGTCCTCCTCGTGGAGCGGAATGTGCGAGTGCCCGAAGACGACGGCGTCCGCGTCCGGGAAGCGCCGGCGCATCCGCCCAGCCGCGCCCGTGCGGGCCCCGCGTCGTGGACCATGGCGATGCGGGCGCCGGCCGCCTCGACCACGCGGGTCTCCGGAAGGCGCTGCCGGATGTCCTCGGAGTCGACGTTGCCGTGCACCGCGGCGACAGGCGGTCCGAGGGTCTCGAGCTCCGCCAGCGCGCGTGCGGAGACGAAGTCGCCGGCGTGGAGGATGAGATCGGCCCGCCGTAGCTGCTCGAGGCAGGCGTCCGGTAGCCGCCGTCGCCCGCGGGGAAGGTGGGTGTCGGCGACGATGGCGACGAGCATCGCTCGTCCGTCTATTCGCGCAGGTCGAAGATCGTCAGGCCGGGGCGCGCCGTGACCCTCACCCACGCACCAGTCACTCTCAGCGGATCGTCTCCACTTCGACTTCGAGCGAGACGCCGTTCCAGGCGCGGTCAGCGGTCAGGGCCGGGAGGACGAGCCGGGCGGCGAGCGCCAGGCAGGCGCGATCGCCGAGTGAAAGCCCCGCAGCTCGCGTCACCGGCCGAAGGCGAGCGATCCGCAGCGCGTCGCTCGGCTCGAGGGTCACGATCTCGAGCACCGAGCCGATGAGCCCTTCCGCGACGAGCCTGGCTTCGAGCGCCTCGGGGTCCTCGCCGAGATCTGCCACCTTCGAGAGGACTTCGGCCCAGTTGGCCGCACTCATGACCGCCCCCTCGCCGAGTGCATCGGCCACACGCTGCGCCCCCTCCTCGTCTCGCAGGTAGGCCAGCACCGCGGAGGCGTCGAGAACCGAGCTAGCCACCCTCCGCCTCAGCCCGAGCTTCCGCGCGCCGCTCGGAGATCAGCTCTTCGGTCAACGACCGCTCGGGACTCACTCCGGCCAGCACCCCGCGAAGACGCTCGACACGGGCACGCGCGCTCGTCAGCCGGAGGCTTCCGTCCGCCTCCACGGTGAGGACGAGCCGGCTACCGGTGGACAGCTCGAGCTGACGACGCACGGCGGCGGGGAGCACCAGGCGACCGCGCGCCCCGAGCTCGAGAGGATAGGTCTGCACGTGGGCCATTCCCTGATTGTGGCACAAGCGTGGTAGTCCCACGGAGCCCGTCTCGGGCCCAAAGTGACGCCCCTGCCTGTGGTGGAGTCCGTGGACCGAGCCCTCGGACCGGCCGGTGGCCGGCTATCTCGCCCGGTGCCATCCCGACCACGTGGCGCAGGACCAGGAC
>JBPCQB010000054.1:0-9215 GCA_050998555.1 Thermoleophilaceae bacterium | reverse complement strand
CCGCGAGCGGGCGCGTCGCTTCGAGCTGCCGCCGCGCCGGCTCCGGGCCGGCCGTCGGAGGCCGCCGCGCGGGGACGCGGGTCGCCGTCGCCGGGCAACCGGCTGCTCGCGGACGTGACGCGCCCCTCGTCCTTCGGCACCGGGTAGTACTTCGAGATCGAGTCGAGGCCCGAGTACGTGTAGCTATTGCCGTACACGTCCTGGAGTACGACGTAGCTCCCGCCGGCCCTCGAGCGTCCCAGCTTCTTGACCACGCCGTCGTTGACGGCCACCGCGGGCGCGCCCTTCTTGGTGTAGATGTCGATGTCGCGTCGCGACCGGCTGCCCTCCACCACGCGGGCCGCGTTGCGACCGCGCTTGACGCGCTGCTCGGCGTCCTGCTCGGCGAGGTCGTCGGCGTAGCGGGCGCGCTCGGCCACCGGGAAGCGGCCCTCGGTGAGTCCGGTGAGCGAGCCCACGAGGTCGCTCGGCACGCCGGCGATCAGCTTGGCCCGCATCATCACCGAGTCCACGTACCAGTCGGCGTGGTTGTAGGCGAAGATGGCCTTCTTCAGGTCGTCCTCGGCTCCGGCGGCCTTCAGGTAGCGGGCCGCGGCGAAGATCGCGTCGACGGGGTTGTAGGGATCCTTCTCCCCGTCCTTGTTGGCGTCGGTCCCGTACATCCGCCACGTGGCGGGCATGAACTGCATCCACCCCTGCGCGCCGGCCGAGGAGACGTTCAGGTTGCGCCCGTAGTCGGTCTCGATCTCGTTGATGGCCGCGAGGACCTCCCAGCGCACCCCGTACTGGATGCCCGCGGCCTGGTAGATCGGCAGCAGGAAGATCGGCACGCGGAACTTGCGGATGACGAAGTTGGGGACGCCGGTGGCCCGCGACGGCCCGGGCAGCGCGTCGAAGAACGAGGGGTTGGACCGAGTCGGGGCGCCCCCGCGTGAGCGGACCGGCGGGGCGCCGGGATCGGCGGAGTTGCCGCGGCGCTCGGCGGGCGTGCCGCCCGTCGGGTTGTTCCCGCCGCGACGCTTGCGCCCGCCTTCCTCATCCTTACCTTCAGCCTTCTCCTTCTTTTCCTCCTCCTCGACTTCCTTCTCGAGCTCGTCGGAGAGTGACTCCTCGAGCGCACCGGGGATCTCCGATCCGGGGTCGATGGTCGGAGCCCCGGGCGTTCCGGGGGTGCCGGTCGTTCCCGGTGTTCCCGGCGTTCCCGGAGTCCCCGTGGGCTCGCTCGCCCCGGGCGTCGGAGCACTGCCGTCCGGCGCGTTGCTCGGAGGCTCGGCGTCCTCGGGGCCGATGGGGGTGGAGGAGATGATCTCCCCGGGCAGGCCCATCGCCTCCACGCTCTGGCCGGGTGGCACGTCCACCTCGACGGTCACGACCTCGCCGGAGGCGAGCCTGACCTGCACCGAGTGCAGCTGTGCCGACGCCGGCAGCACCGTGGCCATGAAGGCAGCACAGGTGAGCACCGCCGCGGCAAGTACATAGAGGAGCCTTCTGTTCATCCGTGCTGTGCCTTCCCTCTCCCCGAGACTCCTCGTGGCGCGTCCGAAGCGCGCGCCATCCCCGAACGCCTGGTGGGCCGGGGAAAAGTACTTGCTCTGGCGGCTGTTCGCAACTTTGAACCTTCGCTCGCGGCGCTCGGTCAGCGCGCCGGGGACCTGTCTGGCGTCCTATCGGCCGGTCGAGTCCAAACCTTCACCCCCTCGCGCCGGGTAGTGAGACCGAACCCGCGAGGGACCGAATAGTTGCGCGACCGGTGCGCCGACCTCGTGCCGCCCGGACGTAGACGCTGAACGTGAGGTGAAGGTCCAGCGTTTGGGGCGTGAGGAAGGGCCGCGAGGCCGATATGGCGGTCGGCGGCGCGAGCCCGAGCGCGCTACGCTGCCCGACCGTGGACGAAGGGCGCGAGGACAAGGGCCTGCGCGGTCGGCTATCGCGCCAGGGGGAGCAGGCGCTCGGGCGGGTGGCCGAGGAGCTGGCCGGCAACCCGATCGTGGCCGGCGCGGTTGCCCGTGCGTTCGGGGCTCGCGAGAAGGCGGTCCAGGCCCAGGAGACCGCGATGGGGGTCCTCGGCGTGCCCTCCGCCGCCGACGTCGAGCGCCTGACCCGGCGGTTGCGCTCGGTCTCCCAGCGCCTGGAGGGGATCGAGGACCTGATCGACGGGCTCGACGAGCGACTCGCCGCGATTCAGGCCGCCGTCGAGCGCCTGGCCGGGCTCGAGGGGGTGGAGACCGAGCTCGAGAGGATCGGGGCCCTCGGCGACCGCCTCGACGAGCTGACGGCCGCCGGCGACTCGGTGGCCGAGGTCCGCGTGGTCGCCCTCGAGGAGCGCCTCGAGGCGATAGCCGCCGACGTCGGGGCCGTCCGCGACGCGGTCGGCGCGGGACCGGACGTGCCCTCCCGCCTGCAGGAGCGCCTCGCGGTCGCCGAGACGCCCCCCGTCTAGACCGACCTTCGGTCTAGAGCGAGGCCGCCGGGGCGAGGGCGGCCAGTCCCGCCCGCCCGAGGCGCACTCCGACCTCCTCGAGCGCGTCGGCCTCGATGCGCCGGCGCTCCTCCGGGGCGCCCAGCACGTCGGAGACCGCGAGCACGCACGCCCCCCGCACCCCGCGGGACCGACAGACCTGCAGCACGGTGGCGGCCTCCATCTCGACCACGCCGGCTCCCTGCTCGCGCCACAGCGCCTCCACTCCGGGACGGCGCTCGTAGAACAGGTCCGTGGTGGCGGCCACCACGCCTCGACCGGCCTCCCCGGCAAGCAGCGCGGCGGTCAACCGCGGGTCGGGCTCCACCGCGCCGCGCGCGCCGAGGGCGACGCTGGTCCCGTCTCCGGCCAGGGCGGCGGTGACCGTGACCAGCTGGCCGAGCTCGAGCGCCGGGTCGAACGCCCCACAGGTCCCGATGCGGATGAGCCGTCGCGCCCCCAGGGCGATCAGCTCCTCGACCACGATGGCCGTGGTGGGCCCGCCCATGCCGGTCGACTGCACGCTGATCGGCGCGCCGTCGGGGGCCCGCCCCGTGTAGCCCCACAGCCCCCGGTGGTGGTTGAACATGAGTGGGCGCTCGAGCAGCGCCTGGGCCACCCAGAGCGCGCGATGGGGATCGCCGGGCAGCAGCACCCGCTCGGCGAGCACGGTGGCGGGACGCAGGTGGACGGGCTCGACGGGAGTGGCCACACCGCGAAGATATGGGAGACTCACGGGCATGGCGGAGGGCCGCGGCAAGCCTCAGAACGTGTCCGAGGCCGTGAGGGAGGCGGTCCAGCGCACCGTCCAGACCACGGTCGGGTCGGCGCAGCTCACGCGCGAGCGGGCACAGGACGCGGTCGACGAGATCGTCCGTGGCGCCGAGGCACGGGCGGGCGCGGTGCGTCGGGGCGTGCGCAGCGCCGAGGCGGGCGCCGGCGCCGTGCGCGACCGGGTGCTCGGGGTGCTCGACGAGCGTAGCCCGGCCACCGCCGAGGACGTCCGCGAGCTGCATCGAGACGTGCGCGCGATCGCCCGGCGCCTCGCTCGCATCGAGCGCCAGCTCACCGCCCTCGAGGAGGGCGGCTCGCGCTCCTCGGGCTAGATGCTTGATTCCACGACCCCGCACGCACGGATGACGCCGTATAGCGTCGCTGACCGTTGTCCTCGGGCTCGTCCATGCAAACCAGCATGGACTTCGCCCTGCGTCCTCGGTCAGCTCGCTCTACGGCGCCCCCGCACGCACGCGGCCGCGGAATCAACCATCTAGTGCCCGGCCGGCGTGTCCTGATAACCGGGGTCGGCTCCTACTTCGGCACGGAGCTGGCGCGCCGTCTCGAGGCGGAGCCCGAGTTCGAGCGCATCGCGGGCCTCGACACCCGCCCGCCGCGAGCTCCGCTGGTAAGGACCGAGTTCGTCGAGGCCGACGTCCGCGATCCGGATCTCGCCCGACGCCTCCCGGCCATCCGCGCCGACACGGTGGTCCACAACCAGATCGTCCGCCAGCCCGGCCGCGGGGTCTCCGCGCGCGCCGCGCACGAGATCAACGTGATCGGAACCCTCCAACTGCTCGCCGCCTGTGAGCGGGCCCCGGGCCTCGAGGCGGTGGTGGTGCGCGGCTCCGCCGGTGTGTACGGCTCCGAGCCGAGCGGTCCGCAGTTCTTCGCCGAGGACATGTCCGGCCTGCGCCCGGCGCGGACCCGCTTCCAGCGGGACGTGATCGAGATCGACTCCTACTTCGAGGCGTTCTCGCGCCGGCATCCGGGGATCACCTGCACGATGCTGCGCTACCAGCCGGCGATCGGCCCCTACGTCGACTCCCAGGTGACCCGCTACCTGTCGATGTCGTTGCCGCCCACCTACCTCGGCTTCGATCCCCGCATCCAGCTCGTCCACGAGCGCGACGCCCTCGAGGCGCTGGTGGCCGCCGTGAAGAGGCCGGTGGAGGGCGCGGTGAACGTCGCGGCACCCGGAACCATCGGGCTGACCCGCATGATGCGCATGGTGGGCAAGCGCACGCTTCCAATCCCGTACCCG
Source organism: Thermoleophilaceae bacterium (assembly GCA_050998555.1). Lineage (GTDB taxonomy): Bacteria > Actinomycetota > Thermoleophilia > Solirubrobacterales > Thermoleophilaceae > JACCZP01. Next base: position 4,719 of record JBPCQB010000054.1, on the reverse strand, counting down.
CTGTTCGGGCCCGTGGTGCGGACCGCGGAGCGAGCCGGGTTCGGTCCCCTCTCGGTCGACCTCCGCAGGCTGCTGCGCTACGGGCGCGCGGTCGAGGTGCGCCGGCTGGTGGAGGAGGTCGGGTTCACGCCGCGCTTCACGACCGAGGAGGCCGTCCGCGACTACGTCCGCGCGCGCACCGACCCCGGCTACGTGGCGGGCGCCCCCGAGCCGCGCGCGGTCTCGGCCGCGTGAGCGCGGACGCGCACTCCGCCCGCCGGGCCCCGAGCGGAGCCGCCTCACCGCGCCCCGCCGACGAGGAGGCTCCACTCGGCGAGAGTGTGGCGTTCGCGCGTGCGGTGCGCGAGCGAATCGAGGGCGGCATGCGGGTCTCCGAGGCACTCGCCGGCGCGGCCGTCGGCCTGCCGCGCCGGACGCGCTACGTGATCGCCCGCGCACTCGCGCGCCTCGAGGGCGACTACTCCGAGGACGAGTGGGGCTTCGACGAGGAGCTGGCCGACGCCCTCCTGCCCTTCCTCGAGCTGCTGTACGACCGGTGGTGGAGGGTGAGGACCACCGGCGTGACCAACGTGCCGGGCCATGGACGGGCGCTGCTCGTGGCCAACCACGCCGGGGCGCTGCCCTGGGACGCCGCGATGATGGCCGTGGCCCTTGTCCGCGAGCACCCGCTTCCCCGGCACCCGCGCTTCCTCGTCCTCGACCCCGCGTTCGACGCGCCGTTCGTCTCGGTGGGCCTGCGCAAGCTCGGCGCCGCGGCGGCCTCGCCGCAGAACGCGATGCGTCTGCTCGAGCAGGACCGGCTCGTGGCCACCTTCCCCGAGGGCACCCGGGGGAGCGCCAAGCGCTACGGCGACCGCTACCGCCTTCAGCGCTTCGGCTGCGGCGGCTTCGCCGAGACCGCCCTGCGCGCCGGGGCCCCGATCGTCCCGGTGGCAATCGTCGGCTCGGAGGAGACCCATCCGCGCCTCGGGGAGTGGCCGGCCCTCGGGCGTATCAGCCGCCTCGTGGGGCTCCCGTCCCTGCCGGTCACCGCCACCTTCCCCCTCCTCGGGCCCCTCGGCGGGGTGCCCCTTCCGTCGAAGTGGCGGATCGAGTTCTGCCCGGCGATCGAGACCGCGTCGTACGGACCGGACGCCGCGGGCGATCGATCACTCGTGCTCGAGCTCGCCGAGCGGGTGCGCGAGAGCGTGCAGAGCGCGGTGTACGAGAACCTCGCCCAGCGAGGTTCCGCGTTCCTGTAGGCGCTCGCTCTTAACTACTCTTTAACCCGCGTATGGCCTTCAAGTCGCCGCAGGAGTTCCGCGAGGTCATGGACCGGGCCTTCACGCTGATGAGCACGGACCCGGACATGGGTCCGCGGCTTCGCGAGGCGGAAGCGCCCCAACGCTTCGAGTTCCCCGACGTGGACATGGTGGTCAACGTCACCTACATGGACGCTGAGGACGACGGCCACAATCTCAGGTGGGAGTGGTCCGACGACGTCGCCTGGCGGCCCGAGGTGATGATGACGATGGACTCGGCGGTGGCCAACCGCTACTTCCAGGGCAGGGAGAACATCGCGATGGCCATCGCCCGGCGCCGGATCCGGGCAGGGGGCAACGTCAAGAAGGCCCTCGAGCTGATCCCGGTCACGAAGCCGATCTTCGCCCGGTACCGCGAGGTGCTCGAGGAGGAGTACCCCCACCTGGTCGAGTAGTCGCCGTCCGGCGGCCCTCAGAAGTGGACGCCGCGTAGCAGGTACGCCATCGCCACGGCTTCGGTGGACATCTCGCCGCCACCGCCGTCCGACCCCGCCCCATCGGCGCCGTCGCCCTTCGCCGCCTTCGAGTCGGGGAAGATCCGGTAGGCGGTGTTGAGCACGATGTCGACGGTCTTGGGCGAGATCGCGTAGGCCACCTCCCCGAACGTCCCGAGCCGCGAGGCCACGCGCTTCGGCCTGTCGATCAGGGCGTCGCAGATCTTCTCGGCGGCCTCGTCGGGGCTGAGCGTCGGGAAGGCGTCGTACATGCTCGTGGGCGCGATCATCGGCGTGCGCACCAGCGGCATGTACACGGTGGTCACGCTCACCCCGTCGCCGATCACCTCCGGGGCGATCGACCGCGAGAATGCGTCGAGGGCCGACTTCGAGGCCACGTAGGCCGAGAACCGCGGCGTGTTGGTCTGCACCCCGATGCTCGAGACGTTCACGACGTGCCCGCCGCGCCGCTCGCGCATCCCCGGGAGAAAGGCGAGGATGAGCTTGAGCGCGCCGAAGTAGTTGAGCTTCATCGTGCGCTCGTAGTCGTGGAAGCGGTCGTAGGAGGCGGCCACCGACCGGCGGATGGAGCGCCCGGCGTTGTTCACCAGCACGTCGACCCCGCCGTGGCGCTCGAGGATCTCCGCCGCCAGGCGGTCGATGTCGTCGAGATCGGAGAGATCGCACGGGTGGACGTGGGCGGTGCCGCCGGCCTCCTCGACCTCGGCCTTGACCTCCTCGAGGGTCTCGCGCGTGCGGGAGACGAGGATCACCTCGCCGCCGGCCTCGCCGATCTTGCGCGCGAGGTCGCGGCCGATGCCGCTAGAGGCCCCGGTCACCACGATGCGCTTGCCGGCCACGGCGGACGACAGCGACCGCTCGCGGAAGAGGTCCGGGTCGAGGTTGCGCTCCCAGTAGTCCCACACCCGGCCGGCGTAGGAGGACAGCGGCGGCACCGCGATCCCGCTGCCGCGGAGCGCGCGCTGGGCGTCGCGGGCGTCGAACTCGGCGGTGAGCGTCCCGACCTCGTCGAGCACTCCGACCGGGACGTCGAGGTCGGCCAGCACCTGGTTGCGGATGGCCTTGACGGTCGGGAGGGCCATGAGGCCGGCACGCACCTGCTTGGGGACGATCCCGGTCACGTTGGCGTCCAGGCGCATGGCGAACTGCGGGGCATGGGCCGCCCGCGCGAAGTCGTTCAGGGCCTCGCCCATCGAGGGCGGGCTCGGGTCCACCAGGTGGAAGGTCTCGCCTGGCAGCTCGTCGTCGCCCATGTGGGCGATGTGGTCCATCGCCCGCGCCACGAAGTCGACGGGCACGAGGTTCAGGCGGCCCCCCTCGGGGCCGGCTAGCGGGAACCAGGCCGGGAGCGCGTGGCGCAGCCGCTTGAGCAGCTTGAAGAAGTAGTACGGACCGTCGATCTTATCCATCTCGCCGGTCTCCGAGTGCCCGATGACGATCCCGGGCCGGTACACGCGGAACGGGACCCGGAGCTCGGTGCGCACCAGCTTCTCGGCCTCCCACTTGGTCCGGAAGTAGGGATGGTCGAGCCGCTGGCCCTCGTCGAACATGTCCTCGCGGAAGAGACCCTCGAACCGGCCGGCCACGGCTATCGAGCTCGTGTGGTGGAAGAGGCCGACGCCCTGGGCGTTGGCGAGCTCGACGGCGTGCCTCGTGCCCTCGACGTTCGCCCGGCGGGAGGACTCCTCGTCGGCCTCCATGTCGTAGACGGCGGCGAGGTGGAAGAGATGGTCGATCGGCGTGTCGAGGCGCCCCACCCCGAGGTTCGGCTCGGAGAGATCCCCCGGCACCGCGACCAGCCGCTCGCCGGCGCCGAGTCGCTCGCCGAGCTCGTCCAGCCGCCCGCGCGACCCCTCGCGCACCAGGGCGTGCACCACCGCGCCCTCTCGGCGCAGGAGCTGCTCGACGAGGTGGCGGCCCACGAATCCCGTGGCACCCGTCACGAAGTAGTTCACGTCGCATCCCCTCGGCTCGGCAGCGCGTGCAGTCTACCCCGGCGGCCCTGGGTACCGTGGAGCCGGGGAGTCCATTCCGCACGTGAGGAGCCGGTGGCCGAGCGAAGCGACAAGAGGCCGGAGAACGGCCGCGAAGAGAGCTCCGGCGAGGCGACCGTGTCCCTCCGGGAGGCCGCCGAGGCGGCCGGCGTGAACGCCGACACCCTGCGCCGGTGGTCTCGCTCGGACGTGATACCCGGGCACGACGGCGAGTCCGGTTGGACGCCGGCCGCGGTCGCCCACGCGCGCATGGTCGCCCGACTCCGGGAGCGCGGCCACACCCTCGAGCAGATCCGCCGCGCGGGCGCGGACGGGCGTCTGGCCTACGGGTTCCTCGAGGAGATGTTCCCGAGGAGCGAGGGAAGGTGCTCGCTCGAGGAGGCCGCCGAGGAGACCGGCCTCGAGCCGGCGCTCATCGAGCGGCTGTGGACCTCTCTCGGCTTCCCCCGCCAGGACCTCGAGCGGCTCTCCGACGAGGACCTCAGGGCCCTGCGCTACATCGCCTCGGTCCTCGACGCCGGCTTCCCGCTGGTGGCCTTCCTCCAGCTCACGCGCGGATCTGGGCGGGCGCTCCCCCTCATCGCCGAGGCCGAGCCGAGGCTGTTCCACTCCTACGTCCACGAGCCGCTGATGAGCGAGGGCGTGCCGAGCCTGCAGATGGCCGAGGAGATGGACGAGCTCGCCCGCGACCTCCTGCCGCTGGCCTCTCCGATCATGGACTACGTCCACCAGCGCTCGCTCCAGCGTTTCGTCGAGGGTGACGTGATCGGGCACATGGAGGCCGAGCTGGACGGGGACGCCGGGCTGGGGCGCGTCCGGGTGGCCGTCGCGTTCGTGGACCTTGCGGGCTACACGCGGTTCATCGAGGAGGAGGGGGAGGAGGAGGCGCTGTCGCATGTCGAGCGCTTCATCGACGCCGTGAACGAGTCGCTGCCCGAGGACGCCGCGCTCGTGAAGACCATCGGTGAC